>CAYTQF010000010.1:8047-27191 GCA_964440165.1 uncultured Azospirillaceae bacterium | reverse complement strand
AAAACAAAGCTTGGGAAATTCCTGAAATTACAGAATCCGGAACATCTGTTATATGCGGAATAATTGCTCATCCACAAACTGTTTCAATAAGATATTCTGATAGAATTAATCGTGCGGCTAAAGGCTGGCAAAAAATTTAACACATTTCATGAGCCGTTTCACGGGCATACATAACTGTTTTTTTGCCTTTTTCTTCAACGGCTCCCGGACGTAAATATTTGATTGCCTCCGGTTCCGGTATATCCATACGTACAGTTCTGGCATTTTTCGGCTGCATATCACTGCCGGGAGCCATCAAAACAGCATCATCATGAGACGCTGCCAGTTTTACCATATCAACCATATCATCTTTATGCTTTTGATCATGCAAACTACCGCCAATAATCATCATAAAATTACTGATATCATTAAGACTGAATTCCTGCCCCTTGCCTAACATAGCATGATATTTTTTAGGTATTTTATGATGAATACTGATATGCTTTTTTTCAATTTCTTCACGTTGTAATTCATTGGCTGACATATAGGCTTTTTCTTCTGAAGGAGAAAGTAAAGCCAAATGGCGAATGTTGTTACGTCCGGTTTTAAGTTCCTTCATCCAAGAACGAACATTGCCTTGAAAATAACTTTTCTTATCGCACAATCTGTCCGCATTAACTTGGTTTTTATAGGTCCACAATCCGGTTTCTATCGCTTTGTATGAAGCAGATGCTATTTTATCAATATCTTCCTTAGACAAATCATGGTTACCGGATAATTCTCTGATCTTTTTATACGGGTCGCCCAATAAAGAACTGCCATTGACAAGACTTTCACCCAATTCAAAGATATTTCCCATCAATTTCAAAAACTTTTGTTTTGATTCCGGATTTTTATTAAAATCTTCACCTAATTTTTTATTTGTATCTTTATTCGCAGGCGCATAACAATAGCGGTATGGCAATGCAGCAATTTGTTTTGTTACGGATGGTTTTAATTGTTCAACAAAGGGATGTTGAGGCTGTGTTGCTGCAAATAAGGGATAATCCTGAGCCAACATCTCTCTAAAACGATTGCCTTGCCCACGATCCTGATTATCTATGATATTCTTTTGTAAATCTTTGATATTATTGGCTTGTAAAAAAGCATTCAAACCGCGCTGTAAAGTCGGATTACTTTCTAAATCATACGTAATTGCAGCCAATTCTTTTCCTTTTTCCAATTCATAAACTTGCTGCATCTTAGCCAATAACTCTTCATCCGGCTTTAATTCACCCTTCTCATCCAAAAGATTCAATTTACTGAGTTTTTCTTCCGCTTGCATTCCGATTTCAAACGCTTCTTCATTATCTCCGGCATGACGAACTTTGTCTAAAAGTCCTTCTAAATATTGTTTATGCTGTTTAAATTTCGGAGAATTCAGAGTTAGACCGTTATATTTATTACAGACATCAAAAATCTGTAAAACTTTATTTGCAAAATAGATCCGATTTGCCAATGAGGTATTGGCTTTTTCTTGATTTTTTTTCGGTTCCGTTTTTTTCATGATTTAGCCCAAAAATTATACAACATCTATCATTATTACTTATTATTTAATAATTTATGGACCGTATTGTCAATAAACAAAAATTATTGACAAAACGACAAAATCATGATATATATATTACGATTTACAATTAAATATATATAATTATGCATACTTTTGAATTTATAAAAAAAGTTTTTAATATTCCCGGAAAAATATCTTGGGGACTGATTGAAGAGTCTGTCGCCGGCACAACAAAACTAAAACCCGGCATTATTCTTCTAGGGAAATCTGTCTTTTTGGATTTATATGACCGGAGATTTTATTCTCCCACCTCACTCCAAGAAGTTTCCCGCTCTATTACTCCTGCTGTTCGTAAGCTTTGCAACAATCAAGTTATTCTGGAAATACCTAACACAGATAAACACATTATTCTTGCAAAAAGCTTTGTTTCCGACATTCTCTCAACATCCTTTTATGATAAAGAGATGGAAAAAGAATTGTTACTTTAGAATGCAACTACAAAAAACCCTCTGTAAAAAACAGAGGGTTTTTTTTGTATTCCTGCTCGGATTATTTACCGCAAGGGCTGAATACTTCAGAAATAGACAAAACGCCAAACAAATAATCGTTTGTGCAAACTTTTTGGTTACCGATTGTACCACGTGCACCTGTGCAAGCGCTCAATGCAAATAAAACTGCTAAAATTGCTAATTTTTTCATTATATTCGTCCTTTTCAGAAATTATTATAATATTTGATAAATAACAATTATGTTATTTCGTTTTTCAAAATAGCTCCAACATCATGAAAGTCAAATTCAAAACAAAATTTTCCCCTGAAAAAAATTATCAGCAAACCACATTTTTGGCCAAACCGCCTAAAGATGTTTCTTTAAAATCACTATTCAGCTGCAGTCCGGTTTCATACATAGTTTTAATGATACTATCCAGACTTACCTTATATTGTCCGGAGCCTCGTGCCGCCAAACGACTGGCATTAATAGCTTTAATAGCCGCCATAGCATTGCGTTCGATACAGGGAATCTGCACCAAACCTTTAACCGGATCACAGGTTAAACCAAGATTATGCTCCATACCGATTTCTGCCGCATTTTCAATCTGATTTATATCACCACCCATCACAGCGCTCAATCCGGCTGCCGCCATTGAACATGCAACGCCGACTTCTCCCTGACAACCGACTTCGGCTCCTGAAATAGAGGCGTTTGTGCGATACAGGCAACAAATTGCCGCAGCGGTTGTTAAAAATGTTATATCCGCCTCATCATCATAAAACGCTTTTTTATGCGCAAAACGCTGATAATAGCGCATAACCGCCGGCATAATTCCGGCAGATCCCATGGTTGGGGCTGTTACTATTTTTCCGCCGGCAGCATTTTCTTCAGCAACAGCAAATGCCCACAAATTCACCCAATCAATAATATATAAGGCATCATCAATATTTCCCTGAAAACGTTCTTGCAAATTTCTATGCATTGTCGGCGCACGGCGGCTGAGATTAATACTACCCGGCAAAACATCATAGGATGAAACACCTTTATTAATATTCTCCTGCATTAATGCTGCGATTTTTTTCAGATATTTACGCGTGTTCTGTTCGGAATATAAAGCCAATTCATTTGCCCAAACAACATCACGAATACTCATATTGTTTTCAAGACAAATTTTGCGCAACCCGGCAAAGCTTGAAAACTGATACGGAACATCCAACGGTTTGCGCTCTATTTTACGCTCTATTTCATCAATACGCGCAATCGTACCGCCGCCGACAGAAAAATAGGTTTCGTCCTTAATAATGTTACCATCTTTATCCAAAGCAACAAGTTTCATACCATTCGGATGTTCTGGCAAGAATATTAACTTTTCTAAAATAAAATTTTGTTCCATATCAAACGGAATTTGTTGTACTCCGCCAAGTAACAATGTTTTCTCCGTCTTCAGCTTTTCAATATAATTCTGACTGAGATCCAGTTTATCTGCTTCAAAACCCAACAGTCCGTAAACTACGGCATTTAATGTTCCGTGTCCGATACCCGTCAACGCCAAAGAACCATACAAATAAACTTTTAAGTCCGCAACACGAGATATATCTGTACCCAGATTATCGACAAAGCGTTTGGCCGCTTTCATCGGACCTACTGTATGAGAACTTGAAGGACCAATCCCAATTGCAAAAATTTCTGAAAGACTGTAATACATAAAACCATCCGAATCTTATAATTATAAACCTTTCGAAATATAGGAAAATTCGAAGGAAAGTAAACAGAATTTTTATGTTTAAAAACAAGATATTTGCAATTTACGTCTGATTATTCATTAAAGCGATCAAACAGCATTTTTAATTCTGCAATTTTTTCATCTTTATCTTCTTCCGAGGCAAACGACTGCGCCACACAATGCTGTAAATGTGCATGCAGAATATTTGATTCTACAGCTTTTAAAGCCGAACGAACAGCTCGCAGTTGGCTGATGATATCCGTACAAGAGCGACCGTCTTCAATCATTTTTTTGATTCCCTCAACCTGACCGGCAATGCGATTCAGGCGGGGCATATTCTCAATATGACTGGGAGAATGATTTTGCATTATTTTCTCCTTTATAAACAACAGTGTTTGCAATCGGCACAAGACTCAATTTGAATATTACAATGTGCAATACCGAATTTTTCATCCAAAATATGCGCGGCTTGATGGGCCAAATCCATATTATCGGCAACCATATGACATTCTAAAGAAATATCTTTCTCGTTGACACTCCAAACATGGACATGATGAACATCTTTAACGCCTTTGATATCGTTCAGGGTTTGAAGTACTTCATCCATATTTAAACCTTCCGGAGCGGCATTCATTAAAATTCTGACGACTTTCGGAAAAGAAAGCACGGATTGATAAATCATGTATGCGGCAATCATTAAAGCCACAACACCGTCAATAAAGTATATTTCAAACCATACAACACATAAACCGGAAATGATTACTCCGACAGAACCTAACGCATCAGCCAGATTATGCAAAAAAACCATCCGCATATTCGTATTATGGTCGGAATCATGATGTGAAAGTTTTGCTGTAGCCGCATCAATAATCAATGCCAAAACGGAAACCCAAATAATAATTTCTCCTTCTATCGGTTCCGGCGTTATAATTCTGGATATCCCCTCTATTAACAAATATACGCCTGAAATAAACAATAGAATCAAGTTGACAAAGCCACCGATAATTTCTGCTCGTTTAAAACCGTAAGTATAACGACTATCGGCTTTTTTACGACCGATTTTAAACGCAACTACGGCAATCAGAATCGAAAAAGCGTCAGAGGTGTTATGCAAAGCATCGCCAATCAAAGATACACTGCCGGCAATAATACCGCCAATGACCTCCGCAACACTTAAAAACATATTGATAATAAAAGAAATCATCAGATATTTTACTGTCTTTTCGCTCACATCTCCATGGTGATGATGTCCACAAGCGCCATGATGCTCATGATGTTTATGCTCTAAAGTTTTTGCATGTTTTGTCATATTCACTCCTTATTTCCGTAACTGTAAATTTATTTTTTTGATATACCCCCCTATGGGTATAAGTCAAGAAATAAGTTAAAAATTATTTTTATCTGCCAAATGTTGGTAACGATAACGGATACACTGCAAAGTGCTGGCGTGCACTCCCTTGGTAAGTGAATAATAAATAAAACGCCCGTCTCGGCGGCTGGTAACAAAAGCATCATCTTTCAGACGTTTCAGATATTGAGAAACCTTTATCTGTTCACTGCCAATACCACTGACAATATCCGAAACATTGCTTTCGCCATGCAAAAGCAAATATTCCAAAATGCGCATTTTATCAAAATTAGCAAACAATTTAATTCTGTTTGCAACCATTGTGGTATAATCCTGCGGCAAAAAAGCCTTATAACCATCAGCCAGAAAATAAAAATCATTTGCCATATAGCCATAAAGTTTACGCATACACTTAAACAAACTGGCTGGATATTCTTCATCTATACTGTAAAAAATAAAAATACCGCGGCGATTGGTTTTAACCAAATTGGCATCGCGAAGTTTACGCAGGCTTTGAGAAACGATTACCTGTTCTTCCTGCACAACTTTTGTAATTTCAGAAACCGAAGACTCTCCGTTAACATCCAATGTTTCAAGAATCCGAAGGCGCAGCGGATGCGCTATATAGCTTATTCCCCGCACGGCTTTTTTCATAATTTCAACAGGTAAAGCTTCTTCCATAGCAATCTCCTTATTTTTGCAATTTATATGAAAAAAAATTTTTTAGCAAATAATTCCTGTTGCCTGCACAAAAAATATTTTTGACAAATATTGACTAAAATAGAGGAATATGATATTGTTTTTACAATTTATCATTACAAGGAGCCGTTTATGAATATTAAAGAGCACATCAGAGCACTTAAGGCCGCACGCGGAGATTATAGTTTTGCTTTTCTGGCAGAACGTACGGAAACATCCGAAACATCTCCTTATCGCATTAAACCGACTGAAAAAATCACTCCGGATGAAACTTTAGTGTTGGTTTTAGCCGGATCCGGCGGAAAAGGCGATAATTTACGCGGTTATAACGGTTATCTCAAAAAAACGCATGAATTTATTAAAAACCATCCTGATTTAGCTGAGAAAGATATCAGAGTATGTGTTGCCGTATGTAATTTTGGAGCATATCATAACGATGAGACGGCTCGCCACGGACATTATATGCAGCAGATAGATACACAAAAATATAATGAATTTATAGAACATCTGGATGAAAAGAAAAAAGCTGAAACACTTAATCCGGCTTATATTCAAGATATTTTCAAAACAGTTATAGAGCCTCGTATTTCAGCAGCCGACGGTAAAATTCGTCTCAGCCAATCCAAAGCTATGCGCAATATTCGAAAACTCAATATTGTAACACACTGCCACGGCGCCTATGTTGCCCTAGAATTAGAAAAACTGATGAATGCTAAAATGCAAGCCCTCGGTTATTCTCCACAAGAGCAAAAACAGCTTAAATCTCAACTTTTGCTTTTAAATTATGCGCCGGATTGCACAAGATGGTCTGACACTCGTTTTATTTCCATAGAATCTTCAGCAGACAATCATAATGAATATCAAAGTTATCTCAAAGAATGGCTGCAGATGAAACCCAGAGACTTCGGCGTTTGTTTTTTACCCAAATATTCAACTATGGGACAAACATTTATGTGTACTAAAGTTGATAAAGCCGGAATTGAAGGAAACCCCAAACGTGTCTATGTTTTGAGACCCATTAACGGAGACTTTTTTGAAGACAGAAGAAAAGCAAAAGAAGAGGCCGAAAAAAATGATTTTCAGGAACCTGAAAAAGATACTTCTTTAGGCGAACATGATTTTCTCGGATTTGAAAACACGGAAAACATGAGCCGCGGCGCACGCCAAATGCAACAATTTGCAAATAATATCTTGAAAAACGCCGTACTTAACTCTACGCAGCAACAGGAAAATAATTTTATTCCCCTGCCGACAACAATAAATCTGGCTACGGATACATTCAAACAAAAGTACATCTTTGCAAAGGCTGCTGTTGTGGGTGATTATTTATCAAAACGTCTTGCATTGTGTGATAAAGATAAAATTGATACATATGCTTACTATCGACGTTTACATACCATTACACTTGATTAAAACGGCTCAATCGTTCCCTATAAACAGAAGGATTATACAGCATAAAAAAAAGCCCGAACTATTCGGGCTTTTTATTTTTTGGCACGGATTGTGTCAGTTCTAGGCCCACCACTGGCGAGAACGCCAATCAAAATAGAAAGCGGCAAGACAGAAAAGGGCTCCGGCACCCCAGATGAGAAGAGCATACTGAGGCTTTAAGAATTGTCCCCAGAAGCAGATGGCACCCACTGCACCACAGATGAGGCCAATGATAAAAAAAGCAATTGCTTTGTTCATAGTTACTTGGTGTTTTATATAATTTAACAATAATTTTTATTTGGTTAAACTATATAATATTTGCCTTATCTTGTCAAATGTTTTTGACAAAAATCTATTATTTCAGACATAAAAAAGCTCCCCTATCGGAGAGCTTTTTTTGAAAGAAACCATACGACTACTTCTGGGAGGCTAAATAATCATAGTGCACCGGATTAACCTGTGGCTCAAACGGAACTTCATCGTTCAGCAATTTGAGCATAACCTCGTAAGTGTTCGCCAGCAGTTCTTTAAGCTGCTGCTTGTCCGAAGCAGTGCTATAAATATTGCAGTCTGCCTTAGTTTTTCCGGGACGGTATGATGCATCTGCCATAACCTCATACTCGTTATCAAGTATATTAAACTTGAAAATACATAGAAATGAGGGCTGGAAGATTTGTTCAAACAGAGAACCATGCCCTATTTTAACACCGTCGCGGAAGTAATCTACAAGAACATTTCGGGAAGTCTTGATATTGCGCTCGCCTAACGGAGAGTAGAACAGAGCGTGATCAATACCGAAATGTGTGTCAGTGAACTCTATGAGCTGTGCTGACTTGCCCAACCGGGCTTCTATTTCTGCTTTTGTCATATATAATTGAATAATAATTATTTTATGCTTACACTTTAGCACAAAATAATTTATCTTGCAAGGACAAAATGGACATAATTTAATTTTGTCCATTTATTGTTTGTATCTTTTAAAATAAAAAAGTGGGGATTTCTCCCCACTTTCTAAAGTTAATAATACTTATGAATTAGAACTTGTAAACCAGCGAAACGCTAGCACCAAACTCATTCATGTTTAATTTGTCTCCGGCAGGCTTTGAAACCGAACCGGTCTGGAAGCTTGCCTCTGCCTTGAGGAAGAGCTGACCGTGGGTGTAATATTTTACATTCAGGCCTTTAACGTTCTTCACGTGAGCTTTGGCGGGGGCACCCAGCTTGATCATCGCACCTACTTTGCCACCGTAAACGAGTACGTTGCCATCATAGGGAATGTTAAGCTCGTAGTCTTCGGTAGTGATGCTTTTCTTGCTCTGAACGAACTTGTAACCAACTGTCGGAGCTGCATAAACATTTACACGGCTATGACGGTTGAAATCAATGTTCAATGCAAGGTTAAGCTCGGGGGCATTGTAGCTGCGGCCTTCGATATTCATCTGCTGCATAGCAAAAGATATCTCAGGACGGAACATGTTATGACGATATGCCACAGACACGCCGTACTTTACGCTGCCACTAGTGCCGCTGGTCTCGTTGTTTGAGAACGAAGTGCTGGTATATCCAACATTCGCACCAACCATGAAACCGTTGCAGTTCTCGAAGTGAGGAAGACCCTCTTCGAACCAGCGATGGTAGCAACCTTTGGAGTTGGTTGTACCGCCGAGGATAGCTTCGGTGAACTCAGCTTCCGTGATGGAAACTTCCTGAGCGTTAGCCACTACAGAACCGAACACGATTGCGAACATAACTACGATGATTGTATTGATAGTCTTCATATTTTTTTAGATGTTGTGTCCCTGCCCCAGGATTATTTTTTAGGGGGCAGGAACGGATGAATAACTTGTTGATTGATTTGTTTAGTTTACCGTATTATTTTCCGGCTACGGTATATGCCTTATTCAATTTACCGTCAACAGTGTAACCGTATACAGTGATAACCACTTTACCGTTTACGCTCTTAACTTCGCTGTGATTCTTTACATAAGGAGAAGGCTTTGCCGAGTTGGTTTCGCTAAAGTTTTTGATGTCTTTAGTGATAGCCAGCTGGTCAGACATAGTCTGAGTAAGCACGTTTCCGTTTGCAAATTCACCACAGTAGGTCCAACCGGTACCATTCACTGTGATAACTGCGGGCAGATAAGAACCGTTGTTATAAACAGCGGATACATATTTGCTGCTTGCAGCTACAGTTGATTTGCTTACGATATTTTTGTTTTCCAGCTTGCCGTCGATAACAACTACATAAGAGTCGTTGCTTTCGAAAAGGAGGCAATCGTGGAAGCGATTGTTATCATAAACTTTGGTCCAGCCAAGGAATGATTTCAGACCGGCGATAGTGATATCGGCGTTAACTTCGTCATCCTTGTTCTCATCATTGTTGCCGTTGTTATCGTTGCCACCGTTGTTGTTGTCATTGTTATTTGACTTCAACTCACGGTCAACATGAGTGGTAGCAGTTGTTTCGAAATTGCTTTTGTTGAAAGTAAGCTTCATAGACACGAGATTGCTCTCACGCTCGAACTTCTTGCCTTCATTTTCAATCTCAGAAACAGTACGGTTATGACCACCAAAAGAGGCGCTTTCAGTTGAAGATACGAAATCGTAACGCTTGCCTGCCACATTGCGATAAGCTTCGTGGTGGGTAGATGTCAGAACGCGGTCAAACTTGCTGAAAGATACAACCTGAGTGCGGGTAACTTTCTTAACATAGTTTGAATTTTCGTTCTTTACGAATTCTGTTGAGTTTGTGTCGGCGTCTGCGAGAGCTACAAAAGCTGAAGCCTTTGCATCTTCGGTAGACTTAAACTCTTCTTCACCAAGGGTATATACGAAAGGAAGCTCCTGTACGTATGTGGTGTCTCTGTGGTTGCCTTCGTAGTCAACGACTTCGAAAGTAAGTTTAGAGATCCACTTGCCATCTTCGAGACCAAAAGTCTTCTGAAGAAGGGTAGCAGAAGCGAGGCCATCTTCGTTTTTACCGTCATTGTTGTCATTACCACCATTGTTGTCGTCATCGCCACCGTTGTTATTGCCATTGTTCACCTGATTGAAGAGATATTCTTCGTCATCATAGGATGAGCAAGATGTCATAGCTACAGTTGAGAACACGAGGGAGAGAACGATTACGATCACGCTAAAAAGGTTAAAATTTTTCATATTGGTTGTTGTTTTTTTTATTTTTGAATGAATAATGTTTTTATCCTAAGACTTGCGATCTCAGGGGGTGAAACCATGCAAACACATCCTAAGAATGTATCTACGGCTTCGTATATATTAACTTTTTTGAAAGTGAATGTTGTAGGGTCGTTCTCAGGACATCAGTGATGAGAGAACGGTATATATAGTAAATATTACATATATCCGCAGTTTAACAAATAAATCAATGGTTAAAATCCTTTGTATCTATTATGAAAACTGTTTTACAATAGTAGTGTAAAAAATGGAATATAATAATATTTTGTCTATTATTACTATACCATATTATTCATTAAAAAAAAATAAAAATCGGCATGATCTTGAGATTTTTGACTTTTTTTAAAAGATGACGCAAAAAATTCTTGACTTTTCGTAAAATCGTTAAATTTCAATGTATTACAATATAAAAAAGTCAGCAATAAGAGAAACTTAAGTTATTTTTTAAGATTTTGACGAATATTGTCATCAATATAATGAGCCAAATTATACCCAAACGTATTACGAATATACGATGTCAGACGGGAAGGTTCCATTTTGTAATGTTCAGCTTCTGCCTGAGCCTGCAGAATTTCTTCCAGCTTAAGTTTACCGGCAACAGCCTCGCGCTTTCCTGCCGCGGAGGGAACTCCGTTTACGGATGCAACGTTATAAAAGATATGTGCCTGATATAAGTCCTTTTTATAGCGTTTACCTTGAGCATAAATCTCGGCAAGTTCCGTTATAGAACTTAAATTTCCCTGTTTGGCGGCTTGTGTAAAATATTTAATCGCATTACCGTAGTTTTGGGTTACCCCGATACCATACAAATACATATATCCCATCATATATTGAGCTTCATCATAATTTTGTTTGGCAACTTCACTAATCAAAGCAATCGCTTTTTTGCTGTTTTGCGGCACCTCTAAACCTCTGTAATAAGCATATCCAAGCAGGTAACGCGCTGTTGCATTTTTTCCCTCATTTGCTGCTGTTTTTAAGAGACGAACAGCTTCTCTGGGATTGTTTAAAGATGAGTCTTTTGTTAAATATATAATCGCTAAATTGACAGAAGCTTCAATATTACCTAACTCACTGGCCTTAGAAAACAGCTCCACCGCTTTTGAAAGGCTCTTACGTACACCGATACCGCTATAATAAATACTTCCCAGATTATTCAACGCGATATCATCATTATACATAGCGGCACGTTGATAGTATTCAAATGCCTTCTTATAATTCATTTCAACACCGTCTTTGCCGTATAAATGCATGTATCCAAGATTCAGCAATGCGTTAATATCCCCCCTATCTGCTAAAGCCTGCAGATTTTCCAGAGAGTTTGCGTTGCCACTAATAGGTGCTGTCGTTTCTTTGGAATCTTTATCTCGCCGAGCAAAACTGAAAAAAGAAAAGAATCCTTTATTTTCATTATCTTCTAATTCTTCTTCCGTTGCGACCATATCATCGAGGTTTTCTATTGCGTCTTCTTTAACACTTTGCTTACCGCCGATCACAATTCCGTCTGTCAAAGATAATACGGCATCAGAAGCATTTACGCATTCAGCATGAGCAATTAAAGAAATAAGGCTGACACAAACTAATAATTTATTCATTGTTTCCTCGTATTTTATCACGGTATTAATTTAGTTTAACACTATGCCAAAGACTTGTGCAACAAAAAAAGAGCAGAATATCTGCTCTTTTTATTTTTTGAATAACTTTTTCTAATTTTATGAAAACAGTTTCAAAATAGACTGTGCAGCCTGAGAAGCCAAACTCAAAGAGTTTACGGCCAACTGTTGTCTGGTTTGCAATGCTAACATATTTGCCGATTCCTCATTCATATCAGCCAATGTTAACTTATCTGCACCTTCTTCAAGAACATTAACCAGATTTTCAGTAAATTCTTCACGTGTCTGTAAAATAGAATAGTTATTTCCGAAAACAGAAGCCATTGTACGCAAACGAGTAATAGCTCCCATAGTCTCTTCAACAGCAATCGCTATAGAATTTTTAGCATCAATGTCATCTTGAGTAACGGCAGCATCAACTGTTACATAAGAACCTTTACCAACTTTAACCAAATCACCGGCAGCAACAACATCACCGACAGATTTTGCTCCTGAAACATCTGTTGCAAAAAAGTAACCGTCAGCATCTTCAAAAACTTCCGTTGCGTTACCGGAAATTGTTTCCGTTCCGTCTCCGGTGAAGTCTTCATTAATTTGATAATATTTATTGTTAACTTTATAAATATCGCCTTTTTTGTATTCCTGTCCGTTAACACTATCATCACTGGCAACAGATTCTTTGAGAGCATTACCGAGAGATTTTTCTTCTGTACCGGTATACAAATCTCTCACATTTCCGGCATCTTCCCATCCGGAAGCTCGATTTAAGAACAAACCGTGAGTTGTGGCATCATCACCCTGAATTGTGATGCTAGAAGAACGATCTTCATTAAAGTTTACGGTCAAATCATCACCATTCAGCAAGTTAACACCCTTATAACCGGAGTCTCTTGCCAAGGCATCAATTTGATCCAAAATTTCATTATATTGTCTCATATACTCAGAACGAGAAGCAGCGTCTGTTGTTTCAGAAGCGGAAGAAGCAACAGCCTTAGCTTGTTCAACGAAAGCCGTAATAGACTCAATACCTTCGTTAGCTGCTTTAATCGTAGAAATACCTTGTCCCATGCTGTCCAACAGAGCACTTAAGTCTCCGGCACGGTTGTTCAAAGACTTAGCCGTGTAATAAGAACTCGGGTTATCAATAGCGGAATTGACTTTGTTCCCTGAAGATAAACGCTCCTGAGTGGTATCCATCAGTTTTTGCGTATTCTGCAAAGACAAAAGATTTGAACGCATACTTGCTGTTAATGAAATGTCAGCCATAAAATTTTCCTCCAGAGGGTTGTTTTTAGTTAAAATTAATTCTTTTTTAACTATTTGCAATCTTTTTTTTTAATTTAATCACAAGCAGACGATTTTTTGTCTTTTTAAACAGCAATATTAGAAAAATACCAACGTTATCGATATATTTTTATTTACGTTTTTTAAGCTTTTATGTTATAATATAAGAAGTGGTTAGGTTTTGTTTATACATCTACGATTTGAGGTGAGAGCATGCATTATGATTTAAAAAAACTCGCAGTCTGCTCTGCGCTGTTGCTATTCTGCGCAAGCGCTGCTGACGCCAAATACTGTGTCAAAATTCCTTCATGTGAAGATCTCGGATATATCTATGACGGAGAAATGTACAAAAACAGCCGAACTTTGAAATGTCCTTTTGACGCAAACTATGTAATGTTACTGGATTATTGCCAAGCATATCCACATACAGGTGATGGTACTTCCGCACTCATGCAAGAACGTGGTGAAATAGAAGAATGTAAAGTAACAAAAATAGGAAATGCCGCACCGGTTGCAACGGGATACTATCGTTTTACACGCTGCAATGAGGGTTATTACTATGAAAGCGGCGATTGTGTTCGGTTACATAAATATTCGCTTATAACTGAGAATAATGCTACTTGTAAAGATTATAAATCGGATGGTTCTCCTGCAGGAAGATATTGCTCATGTAATGAAGGTTTTTTTCATAACCCTCTTACAAAGAAGTGTGCTGTTAGACTATAAACAATATAATAAAAAAGCTCCGAAATCGGAGCTTTTTTTTATTATTAGAGACATAAAGAACTCCCTCACATATCAAATGTGAGGGAGTTCTTTTATTAGTTTTTATTAACGACCGTCATTGGTTGTAAAGCGGACAAAACCGTCCGAACCAACTTTGACACTCATCTTCTGAGCACCACCCTTATCATTCATATCTTTAGCATGATCAAAGTGAGTTCCTTCTTTTGAAGTATTGGCCAGTGTGTCGCTATCCTGAACGTCATCGACTACAACTGTTTTTGCAGCAGCCGCACGCTCAGCCATTTGTTCATCGGTCAACTGATGGAAACGTCCATCCTCACCTAAAACAATGTTATGACCTTCCATGTCCGCAGCATCAGCGGCGGCATCTTTAACATGCACTTTCGGTGTATTGGCACGAGTATCCGGATCCGGATTTTCTTCGACCATTTCATCAGCTTCCGGTACAGGAATAACATTTGTTTCTTCATCAGAACCAAGTTCATCACCTGAAATTGTAACATCCTCTCCGGCAACAACATCTGCAACAACCTCGTCAGCATTATCCGGCTGCATAGTACCCGGGATAACAACATCTGTATCGCCTTCTTCTACGACAGTAGAACCATCGTCTGCATCTACAACACCATTATCAACCACCGGTGTTCCGGATGTACCTGCTCCAGGGGTTACAGTACGTTCAATTTTAACACCGGAGCAATCAACTTCTTTAATTCTTGCATGAATATTTGCATCAGCAACGTAATTTGGATCTGTCGGATAACCAATCAAACCGCGCGGATCGCCAGCTTGTGTTACAAACTTATCTGACATTTCACGGAAGTATTGGATTGAATTAACATCATTAACACTATCACAATCCAACAATAATTTTAATCCGGTATCATCGCCATAATACAGATATTCTACACGAGCCAAGTTTACAGCCATTTCCGGTGTCATTCCGTTAGGCAGGTTAACATCACCTTCATTCACATTATCAACCATAATGTCTGAATTTGGCACCAATTTCAGATTACGTTCATATAAAGCTTGTTCACGAGCACCGACTTCAATTGCAGGACCTTCATCAACAACTGCCGGAGCCGGCTCTTCGTTAACAACTTCATTATTAACAGTCTCATTATTCACAACCTCAGGGGCCGGTTCTGTAACTTCCGGTGTTGTGGCAGCAGCACCTGCGGCAGCGGCTTCGGCTGCATCTGCGGCCTCTCCGGTATGACTGTCATACCATTCCATACCCAAATGAGCTAATTCGTTAGCGCCAAAACCAATACCAAACATGGCGGCTTTGCCCAACAATCTTTTTGTTGCTTTACCAACATCTTTTTTCTCTTTAACAGCAATACCGAGTTCGGTAACAGGCTCTGTCATCGCAGCACCGGCAGCTGTCAAAAGTTTAGCTGTAGAAGTATAAGAAACAGCACCGTCAATAGCTTGCATTGCACCTGCAGCTTGAGCAATATTCTGGTAAGCCTGAACACCGGCTGTTACAAATCCGGCGACAGCTGAAGCTGCATATAATCCGGCTTTGATGGATTCTTTTTTATTTTCTTTAATAAAGTCTTTGAACGAAGTTTTGTTTGTTTCATTTTCCTTTTTGTATTTTTGCAAGAAAGGTAAAACACGCTTTTTAACAACATAACCGGCATATACACCTAAACCGATCGGACCACCGAAACCGGCAACAAACATCATTCCGACGGCTGTTGTACCACCTTGTTCATGGAAAACTTTTGCATAAGCGCGAGCTTTTTCATATGGTTTACCCAACTTTTTACGCAAAGAAGTGTCCAGCTTATTCCAACGAGCTTTTACGGATTTACCAAAAGCACTGTTTCCCAGTTTTTTGCTAAGACCGGCAATAGAGTTATCAATATCTTCTGCAAAGTTGCTCATGGTACCGATAGCCGCATTTAAGCCTACGGTAACTTTTTGTCCCTGTTGAGCAGCGGTTGTCAATTCGTCCAATTTTTGCTTAGTAGCTTCTGCATCACCTTTACCATGTGCGGCAGCTTCTGTCTGCATCATTCCAAGCAAGATCGCATTAATATTTTTAGCAAATTCTTTTTGATAATCATCCAGAGTTACGGTTTCGCCATTTCCACCTTTTTCACTGACAGATAAATCAGCTTTTAACTGAGCGGCGGCAACAATTTCATTTTTGATATCAACAGATTTACCATCCGTACCCTGAATATCCAAATTGCCAAGGAGTTCAATACTCTCTTTGAGTTCCTGATTGTTTTTATCCGGATTATCTTTTAACTCATCATAACTGAATTCTTTTACTGTCTGCTCATTATTATCATTTTCAGCAGCAGCGAGTTGAGCTGCAACTGCAGCGGCAGCTTTATCTTCACCGGCTTCTTTCAGCAGTTTTTCAGCTTCTTTCAATTCGCTGACACTTAAATCATTCAGACGATTTTCGGCAACAGCTTTTTTGGCTTCATTCAGTTTCATTACTCTAGACTCCTTTAAAATCATTCATTATTGCAAGCAATATACCATAAAAATATTATTGTTTCAATATCTTTTTTTGTCAAAATAGACAATTTTCGCAAAATAATTTATCTCTCGAAACCGGCATCTATGTAATTTGATATACCTCTGGGTTCTTTATTAAGCGATGATCCGACATTTCCTGTGTTGCGGTCTGACGTTTGTTGTATTTCGGGAAACGGATTTGCTTTGGGATCGCGCAGATGATCTATATAACCCTTCATCATGCGGTCTTTTTCTACCCATTCCGCACTGCCTGATTTCGGCTGAGAAGCAAATATATCATGCAATGGATGTGTCTCCGGCACACTGATGAGTAATGCACCGCTACGCATTACTGTTGCGGCATACATATTTCCGTCCACATCTTTTCCGACTACTCGCTCCAAGCCCGTTTTTGTATAAACTTTCTTGCTCTCTCCATTTTCCAAATTAGCAGCTTCTCTGAATTTTTCAGGAACTTGCTCGTTGCTATCTGAGCTTGCTTCATGTCCATCCGGATCCTTAGCTACTATTTCCGTTTCATTAGTTCTATTTGCATTAGGCCCAATTACATTGCCATTATCAAGCCTTACTAAATTGCTTTCTGCATTGGATTGCAGTCCTGAAGCGTGTAATTCTTTTTCATGTCGCGCCA
Organism: uncultured Azospirillaceae bacterium; assembly: GCA_964440165.1. Classification (GTDB taxonomy): domain Bacteria; phylum Pseudomonadota; class Alphaproteobacteria; order RF32; family CAG-239; genus Scatocola. The sequence goes on along the minus strand of CAYTQF010000010.1, from coordinate 9,992 downwards.
TAAATTCAGTTTCAGGCTCACCTAAAGTTTCTCCGCTTGCAATTCTGGCTTGCAAATCAGAATAAACGCTATGTTTTGTAACTAAACCTCTTAATCTTTCGGCTTCTGCTTCCTTTGCCTCCTCTAAAGAAGAAGCTGAACTCAAACCACACGTAAAGCTTCCATCTTTATTCTCAGTATATTCTTCACTTCCAAATGTCTTCAATAATTTCTCATCTTTCCATAAAGTATAAGCATGTGAGCCACTTGTTTCCAATTCACCATTATTGAATCTATATGCCACATCACCAAACGCAAAATTACCTTTTGCAAGATGCGCTTCACCTACAGTCGTTTCCAAGTTTTCTCCGGTATCTTCCGTTATGACATCATCCTTGGTAGTTGCATTATTCACGGTTTTGTCTGTAAGTTCATTATCTTTGACCTCAGTTTCTGCTACAGTAGGTTCCTGAGCCTCATAAAACTTGGCGTGATTATCATAATCTTTAACCATTGTTTTCAGAGCACGTTCAGGATTTTGTCCTTGTTCTCTCAATTCAGCCCAACGTGTGTTCATTGCCGTTGCCTGTTCTTCAGAAATGCGACCGTTCAGAACAGCTTCATGCATTATTGTCGAAGCATTTTCGCTATGGCCGACCATTTCGCCCGTTACCTCAGACATTCCTCTGTAAAACTGCGCATTATGCGTATCGCGAGCATGGCTTTCCGGCAGATTTTCAGGCAGATCTGTTCTTTCTGTATACGTTACGTTTTCCGCGATAATGATTTCATCAGCGTTGTCTTTCATTGAATTTAAGGTGCTTTTAACATCTTTCATCGCATTGTGAACATCACGTTTGGAAAGATTTTCCTCTTCAATCGTACCGTTTTTATCACCATCGTGCGCATCCAACTCATATTTTACATAATTACCGAGCTGTTCGCCTTGTTGTTCGGTAAGTCTTTCGGCTTCAACCTGCTGAGCCATATAACCGTCAACCGCTTCATCAGCACGAATATCATCACTTTTTACGGCCATATTTATTGTAGCTTCCAAACCTTTCTGACCTTTCGGTTTCAGGGCATCTTGCTGCTCTTGATAATATGTTTCATCCCGAATTTCATTATTTTCTTTAGACTGATCGGGATTAACCGGCGCAGGCTCGTTATTTTCAATTATGACTTCTTCACCATCCTTTTCCGGTATAGCGGAATTCGGCGTATTATGTGTTTCAACATGAGATTGACGCGCCAGATTTTCATAATAAGCTTTTAATTCGGGATCGATAATATGTCCTTTTTCATCAAAATCTTTAAGAGCCAAACCATGAATAGCTTTCAGCTGATCATCAGAAAACTCGTTCTTTTCCATCATTTGATGCAATTCTGCCGAAGTATGGAATTTTCCGTCATTCAAAATAGCATTGACACCTCTCGGGTCCGCATCAAAAGTTCTGTTCAACTGTGTTTCATTGGCATGCTTAAAATCCATGGTGTCCGCAGCAGCTTCAGCTCCGTCTGAGGTATGTGCGGTATCATGTGTTTCCGGAGTATGAGTCGTTTCGTTCGCAGAAACGTGGTCATGCGCTGCTGAATTGTGTTCACCAAATCCTGTAGATGTTGTTGCATAAATAGCTCCACCCATCAAACTTGACTTAAATAAAGCTTTTGTAAATGCTTTCCAACGTTTTCCCTTATTTTCAGGTTTGAAAACATCCTTCATATCCAATGCAAAAGTAGCAACACCAACGGCGGCGGTTCGTGAAACTCTGACGATTTTCATCGTATCCCACGGTGCACTTTCTTTGGCTGCATCTGCTGCAGCAACAGCCGCATCCCCTGCATTACCGGAAAATAATCCGGTAACTCTGTCTTTTACACCATCCCACACCGACGTTATACCGGATGTAAAGTTATCCATTGTTGCGCTGAAACCATGATTGATAGATTGTCCGATTAAACCATT
>CAYTQF010000010.1:0-7947 GCA_964440165.1 uncultured Azospirillaceae bacterium | reverse complement strand
TTTTCGGATACTTTGCGGCTAATTTTGCATGACGCTCTTTAGCTTTGGCAAAAAAACCTCTTACACCGGTTTTCTGTGTAATACGTTTATTAAAGTTTTTATCCGTATTTTCAGCTGTAGCCAATGTCGCCAACGCAATTTCACTACGAACAGCTATACGGTTGTTGCCGCTAACGCTGTTATTGATAAAATTTTTTACTTCTTCTTGCTTAGCGCCATCTAATTGGGCAAAATTTCCGGTTTCACCATTCGTATAGTGGTTTGTTAATAAGGCAACCATACCCATTTGGGCGCGGCTGTTATAAGTTTCAATAAACTTTTTAGCCTGATCTTCCGGTGAAAGCGAGGCAAATTCTTTATCAACGGAAAGCTCTGCAATACTCTCATCCCGAGCCAATTTCAGCATTTTGTCTTTTAAGGTCTGACTATCAATACTCTCTCCGCCGTCGGCAGCCGAAACAATATCTAAACGATCAAAAAATCCGCACATGGCAGCCAATCCGCCATATACCGGTTTTCCATCCGGTCCTTTAGCCTCGGGATCAAAAGCGGCACTAAGCTGTTCAAGTTTTGCTCTGTTTTCAGCAATTTGAGCAGATTGTTCCGCCGTAACACCGGTTAAACCGTTTTCACTGTCATATTGGGAATAAAAAGCATCCAGACGAGCGCCTAAATCCTGATTTCTTTCCTTATTTTCGCTAAGACCTAAGCTATCATTGATTTTTAACCACTCAGAAAGCTCAGGAGCCGTTTCCATACTGTCCGTCATAAAATGCTTTTTAGCCGGATCTGTTTCCAAAGCATTTTGAACAACCTGCTCAGATGTTTTCTGCATATCGGCTTTAGCTTTTACCAATCGCTCATCGGAATTATCATCTTTTACATCTTTAAGAACATCCCAAGCATCCTGAATCTCGTCAAAAGATACATTTTTTGGATCTTTAGATGCTGTTTTAATCGCCTGCAATTCGGCCACGCGACGTTTTAATGTTTCTTGAGTAAAAGCATTTGATTCATTTTCGGCTCGCAGCGCATCAATCTCTTCTCTATCAAGATTGTAGTCTCTAATCAATTCATCAAAAGATAATTCTTCGGCCATTGTTTTTCTCCTTTAACTTTCTAATCCTTCTGGCGCGCATTACTCAAGACACTTGTCATAACATTGCTATTCATCTGCTGCGGTTTTACGGCAGATTTTTGTACCGGTGGAACACGTCCGCTCAATTGAGCCATTCGTTTAGCGGCGCGACGTTCCTTGGCTGAGGTCGGACGACCTTTAGGTTTGTCTTCTTTTCCGCTCTTACGTCCGCCACGATCTTTCTTCCGGCTGCCGTCATATTCTTTAGCTTTTGTATCTTTCTCTTTACTGTTCTCAGCTTTTTTATCCTTGGTCTGTTCGTCTTTTTTCTTAGACGGACCGCCAGGGAACAATCCCGGATTTTGATCTTTAACAGCTTGAATTTGTTCCGGAGAGAGACCAAACCCTTCTTTACCTTTTTCTGCCATGCTTTTTTCTAACATGCCTGAAAATTCACCATATAATTTCGGATTACCGCTTTTTTCCTTAAATTCACGTAACGTGGCAATTTCTTTATCCAATTTAGCACGTGTTTCAGGATTGAGTTCAGCTAACGGATCTTTTTTTACAGGCTCCGGAGTTGTTTTCACTTCTGCTTCAGAAGCTCGTGTTTCTTCTGTTTTAGAAGCTTCCGCATCCGCTTGAGGTGTGGCTGCCTCTTTAGCTTTTTCATCTTTAATTTTATTATCATTTACAGAATCTGCTTGATGTTCGCTGGCAAGCTGTTCATGAAGCGGTTCTGCTGTTTTGGGTTTCTCCCCTTCTTTTTTAGCCTCATCAAGCTTACTTTTTTTATCTTCATTTTTAAGACTGTTATCCTGCGGCGCACCGGTATCTGTCGGAGCTGCTTCTTGTCCATTAGTTTTATTTGCCTGCTCTTTCTTAGGGAATAAATCCGAATTTTGCTCTTTTATGGCTTTAACCTGCTCTTCATTCAAACCAAAACCGTCTTTACCTGTAGCAGATAACTCATTTTCAAACATACGCGTAAAGCTGTCTTTCATATCCTGAGAAATATCCATTTGATGAAATTCTCTCAGCTGCGCCAGCTCTTTGTCTATTTTGGTACGTTTTTCAGGACTTAAATCGGCTAACGGATCTTTTTGTTCCGGCGTTTTACTCTCCTGAGTTTGCGGTGTTATAACGGATTCTACCGGCTGCGGCTGAGCTGCGGCGGTTTCTTTGCCTTCTTTAGCGCGATAACCCTCCATAAAGGCATTTTTTATCTTTTTAGCACCATTCGCAACGCGTTTTGCTCCATTTTTAATTTTTTTAGGGAGTTTTTTAAATATGAAATCAAAACTTGCTTTTCCAAATTTTTTACCGACACTGAAATAATAGCTCAATGAGCCATTAAACATAGAAGAACCTTCCTGTCCTTTTTCTTTATTATCATCTTGCTGAGCTGCTTCATCTTGAGCAACATCATCAACAGCAGCTTCTTCATTTGGTTTTTCTGCCGGTTCTTCTACCGGTGCGGTTTCAGTGTTCTCATCAGTCATAACCCTGCCCTCCTAAAATCTTTGGACTAAGCATACATACCAAAGGTTAATATTTATTTATCCTACCATAAGCGGAGAGTTTTGTCTATATTTTTTATAAAACAGGGTTATATTAACAAGTTATCTGACTTTTTTGCTTAATCGATATTGGCGTAAAATATCCGGAAAAGGCGATAAAACCCGTTCCAGAACTCCCTTTAACTCAGAAATGCAGATGCCATAATTAGTAATTGGAACACCGCAACTTTCACACTTACTGATTCTGGAAAGGATCTCCCGACGATTCTGCATACAGCCGCCACACTGAACAACTGCTTTATATTCAGCTAAATCTCTCGGAAAATCGCATCCTGAAACATGTGATATCGCCAAATTACAACCGTTTTTTTGTTGTAGCCAACGAGGAATTTTTACAGTTCCGATATCATCGTCAATGGCATGATGCGTACAGGATTCAGCAATTAAAACCCGGTCATTTTCCCGTAAAGAAGAAATTACGGCCGCACCTTCGACCAATTTAGACAAATCACCTTTTAAACGAGCAAACAAAATTGAAAATGTTGTACATTTTATGTCTAAAGGTGTTTCGGCAACCATTTTATCCACGACTTGTGAATCACAGATAACCAAATCCGGTTTTTGCTTCAAATTTGCCAAGGCTTGCTTATATTCATTTTCTTTAACCACAATAACAATATTATCATAGTCCAAAGCATCCCGAATGGCATGCACCTGCGGCATAATAATACGTCCTTTCGGGGCTTCTTTATCTATCGGCATAATCATAACAATTGTGCTGTGCGGCGGCACTAAATCTCCCAATAACGCCGGCGTATTGATAAATTCTTCGGGAACAACCTTAAGCAGGGCTGTTTTTAATTGGTTTAACACACTGTTTCGGCTGTTTTTATCCATAGAGTTTACTTTAATTCCATCTTCTTCACAGGGGAACAAGTCGGCTTTATTATAAACTTTAATCAGCGGTAAACTCCGCTTAGACGCTTCGTCAATAATACTTTGTTCTTCAGCACCGAGCCGAGAACCTTCACATACCAAAACAACAATATCCGCCCGATCTAAAACTTTTTGGGTTTTATCAAGACGTTTCGCACCAAGTTCCGTATCATCACCAAAACCTGCCGTATCCAGCCAAACAATCGGACCGATAGGTAACAGTTCCTGCGCTTTTTCAACCACATCCGTCGTTGTTCCGGCCACATTCGAGGTTATGGCAACCTGCTGCCCCGTAACCAAATTTAAAAAACTTGATTTTCCGGCATTCACACGTCCGAGCAGGGCAATATGTAAACGCAATGATTTCGGCGTTGCTTGTAACATTTTTATAATCCTAATCTTTACTTAAAAACTTTATTGTTTCATTGGCTAATATCAGTCCAAAGATGGCTGTAATTGTCGGCAGGGATCCCAACGTATTGCGCTCGCCTTCTTTATTTGCCGGACAAAGAGCCTGTTTACGCTGCTGATTGTTATCTTCATCCGAATAAACACATTTTATTCGTGAAATATCAATACCGCGACGACGCAGCCTTTGACGCAGCAACTTAGATAATCCGCAGTTTTTAGTCTTATCCAACGTATCAAGATGAATACAAGACGTATCTGTACGCAATGCGGCTCCCATAGATGACAAAAAAGGAATATTCCGCCGTATCAATTCCTCAATCAGACTGCATTTAGAGTTAAGTGAATCAATCGCGTCAATAACAAAATCCACCGGCTCGGTAAACAACTCTGGTAACGTTTCTTGGTTTACGAACATATCTTTTATCGTTACAACGCAATTCGGATTAATGTCGACCACCCGTTCTTTGGCGACCTCTGTTTTTTTGCGTCCGACAGTTGATCCCAGCGCTAAAATTTGACGATTGATATTACTTTCGTCAAACACATCAAAATCAACAACAATAATATGACCGACACCGGAACGCGCTATTGCTTCCAAAGCATATCCGCCTACAGCACCGACACCGACGATCATAACTGTCGCCTTTTGCAGGCGTTTAATACCTTTTTCACCTAACAGCAAGGCGGTACGCATAATTCTCTGATTATTTTCCGACATGAATAAACTCCAATGAATTTTTATAAATCTGCGCACAGAAATTTTCAAAATTTTCATGACGAGCTGCAGCAACATGTTTTGCCAAAACAGGTAACGCAGAGGGCATTACCTCCTCATTTTGCACAGGACTTTGGTATGGACCGTCCGTTTCTAATAAAATCTTATCATTCGGAACCATATTGACCAATTCTTCAAAATCTTTATTACGCAAAACAGAAAAAGAAAATGAAACATAGCCGCCCGTATGAATAATTTTTTTCAAAACCTCACGTTTGCCGTTATAAGAATGAAAAACAAATTTTTCCGGCAGGATATCCCAATAATTTTCAAGCCAATTCTGTGCCTTAACCGCATGAATAATCAATGGTCGCTTAAATTCCTCTGCCAAGCGAATATGGCGATAAAATATTGAGTTTTGCGGTTCATCATCTGTATTTTTGACGCTATCTAACCCACACTCACCAATCAAAGCATTCGGAAACCGTTCTAAAAATTCAGCCAAGCGCTGCGGCCAATCGGGCTTTGCTTCCCTAACATACCAAGGATGAAGCCCAAAAGCCGGAATAACAGCGGCAGGATATTGTTTAGCAAAACGGGCAACTTTATCCCAATCCCAAAAACCGGTAGCGGCGCAAACCATTTTAATAACTCCGGCAGCTTGCGCTTCTTGAACAATATCCGTTGCAAATCTTGTTTTATAATCTTGCAAATGAAGATGCGTGTCGATAAAATCCATATAATTTTCCTATGCAAATATGAGAGGATAATATTCTGCTATGAGTATTTTGACAAGACCAATTTTAGAAATCAATCTTGATAATCTGACAGACAATTACCGCCTGTTACAATCATTGGCAAAAGGAGCTGAAGCGGCGGCCGTGGTTAAAGATAATGCCTACGGTTTGGGTGCGGAAACGGTTGCCAAACATTTGTATGACCATGCACGCTGCCGCTGTTTTTTTGTAGCGCATGCTTGTGAAGGTGTAAAAATCCGTCCTTATGTTCCTGACGCTCGGATTTTTGTTTTGCAAGGAATCGGTGAAGACAGTTTGAATGAATTTAATGAGGCACATTTAATTCCGGTTATATCCTCTCCGGATATGTTTGAATTTTGGAAAAATAACAAAATTGAAGGTATCCGTCCGGCTATTCAGATTGAAACAGGTTTGAACAGATTAGGTTTTAGAGAATATGACTTATCCCAACTCCGCGAAGAAGATATTAAAGAATTTTCGCTGGTTTTGTCTCATCTTGCCTGCGGAGACAGCCTCGGACACTTTATGAATAAGCATCAGCTGGAGGCTTTTCTATTTCTCAAAGACACTTATTTTCCCAGACTGCCTGCGTCTCTTTCTGCTTCAGACGGTACTTTACTCGGGGAAGAATACCAATTCGATTTGGTTCGTCTGGGGGCGGCTATGTATGGCATTAATACGGCTCCATATCGTAAAAATCAAATGAAAAGCGTTGTTTCAGTCAAAGCTCCGGTTTTACAAATTACCAATTTGCCTAAAGGTGATTTTGTCGGCTATTCCGCCACATATCGAGCCACGACCAATCGTAAAATCGCCATCGTTTCCATCGGTTACGGAGACGGGATTCCCCGTTCGCTTTCAAATGTCGGTAAAGTTTTCTTTAACTTGTGCGACAAACTGCATGAAGCTCATATTATCGGCAGAATATCCATGGACAATATCATCTGCGATGTTACGGAAATTGACAATCTTCGTATAGGAGACATGGCTGATATTATCTCTTCTTATTATACATTGGATGATATTGCCCTTGATGCGGGTACAATCAGTTATGAAATTTTATCCCGTATCGGCAAAAATCCACGCTATATTCGCAAAATTAAGAATTCTGAAGCTGATTTCTAAAAAAATTCTTGTATTTGAAGCGGAATATTGCTAGTTTTTACACGGTTTAATAATTAACACAAAACAGGACAACTAAAATGCTTGATATTAAATTTATTATCGAAAACAAAGAGCTTGTACAAGACGGGCTTAATAAAAAAGGGTATACTCAAATTGATTTGGATAATTTAATATCATTGCATTCCAGTATTACCAAACTTAAAACATCTTCTCAAGCTTTAGCCGAAGAAAAAAATAAACTCAGCAATTCTATTAAATCTGCTTCGGCGGAAGAACGTCCGGCTATTATTGCAAAAAGTAAAGCTTTGGGCGAAGAATTGAAAAAACGGCAGGAAGAATTGGCGGCAGAACAGGAAAAATTTGATAATATTATGCTGAGAATGCCTAATCTGCCCAGCCCAAATACGCCGGTAGCTCCAGATGAAAGCGGTAATGTCGTTATTCGCAAAATCGGTGAAATTCCGCATTTTGACTTTACCCCAAAAGATCATATGGAACTGATGGAATTGAACGACTGGAGCGAAATGGAGCGTATTACCAAAGTTTGCGGTGCGCGCACTTATGCCATAAAGAATGAATTGTCTCGCTTGGAATTAGCAATCCATATGCTGGTTTTAGACAAACTGGCAGCCAATGGCTTTACAACCATTACCGTTCCGTCCATGGCAAAAGAAAAACCATTGTACGGTATGGGCTATCTTCCGTTTGCCGGAGATGAAATTTATTATATGCCGGCGGATGACTTATATTTGTCCGGAACAGCCGAGCTGGTTTTGAACTCTTTACGCGCCGATGAAATTTTAAGCGAAAATGATTTACCGGTTCTCTATGCCGGATTTTCGCCATGTTTCCGTCGTGAAGCCGGTGCCGCAGGAAAAGACACCCGCGGTTTGGTTCGGGTTCATCAGTTTTTGAAGACAGAGCAATTTGTTATTTGCAAAAATGATATTAATGAAAGCGAAAAATGGCACCAGAAACTGTTGCAACTCTCGGAAGAAGTTTTACAGGATTTGGAACTTCCGTATCAAGTTTTGGAAATTTGCAGCGGAGACATGGGCGCTCCGAAATATCGTCAATACGATCTGGAAGCCTGGGTTCCGTCTCAAAATTGTTATCGTGAAACCCACTCCTGCTCTAACATTACGGATTGGCAGGCTCGCCGCACTAATTTGCGTTATCGCGATAATGCAGACGGTAAAGTTAAATTTGCACATACATTAAATAATACGGGTATTGCAACACCACGCGCGTTGGTTCCGTTTATCGAATGCCATCAAAATGCCGACGGAACAGTCAATATTCCGGTAAAATTACAACCCTATATGGGCGGAAAAACAAAAATTGGCAAAGCCGCTTAGTTATAGTTAAAAACGCCCTCAAAGCCGAGGGCGTTTTTATTTGATT
>CAYTQF010000009.1:0-27557 GCA_964440165.1 uncultured Azospirillaceae bacterium | reverse complement strand
CGTTGCATTTGACCGCTCTGCCACCCCTCCGTTGTAAAAACAGGAAAGACCATCTTCGTGATCACTATCTGGCAAATAAACGTATTTTTGCGTCTTTGTCAACCTTTTTTTTAGATATTTCTTAATTTATTTAACTTATCCTCAATTTTAGCATTTATTTTCGGGAATCTAGAAAAATGAAACAACTTTCTATTACAGAAATGTCCAATCCGGCTTCAGAAAATATTGATCTGATGAGCTCGCTGGACATCGCCAAAACGATTAACGATGAAGACCGCAAAATTGCAGAAGCCGTTGCCAAAGAGCTTCCTCATATCGCACAGGCAATAGACATGTTGGCAACCTGCATCCTCAACGGTGGAAAAGCTGCATATTTTGGCGCAGGAACCAGCGGAAGAATCGGTGTTTTAGATGCCTCGGAACTATATCCGACATTCGGTCTAGACGACGGTATCATTCAAGGCTTTATTTCCGGAGGAGACACCGCTTTGCGTTATGCCGTTGAAAATGCCGAAGATAACCGTAATCTCGCCATGGAAGATTTTAATATTTTTTCGCCGCAAAGCGGAGATGTTATCATTGCAATTTCAGCCAACGGTAATCCCGAATACCTGCGCTGTATTTTACGTGAGGCAAAAAAGCGCAATATTCAGACTATTGCCATAAGTTCAAATCCTCAAGCAGCTATTGGCAAAGACGCAAATATTTTCATTAATCCGATTGTCGGCCCTGAAGTGATTACGGGATCATCCAGAATGAAATCCGGCACCGCTCAAAAAATGATTTTAAATATGCTATCTACCGGTGCCATGATAAAAATAGGAAAAACCTACAAAAATTATATGATCGACCTAAAAATTCTCAATGACAAATTAATGGATAGAGCTATTCATTTTGTTTCTGAAATTACCGGACTTACTGAGGCAGAATCTAAAACATATATTGAAAAAAGCGGAAAGGATGTTAAACTTGCGTGTGTTATGGCTCTAAAAAATTGTACCAAAGCCGAAGCGAAAGAATCGTTGCGCAAAGCCGGCGGTATTTTAAGAAAGGTTATCTGATGGCAAAACAACACAATAACAAAAATAACTCATCCAATAAAAACGGAAACCTTTATTTTTATGGTCGACATCCTGTTTGTGCCGCGGTAGCCAATCCCAAACGCCAAATTATCTCCCTGCTCTGCACTTCTGAAAACTTTCAAGAATTACAAACTCTGTGTCTGAAATACGGACGCAATCCGAATATAATCAGAATCACAGATCGAAAAGAGATTGAACGCCTGCTCCCTCCTGAGGCCGTACATCAAGGATTTGCAGCGGTCGTTAAAGAGCTGCCTTCCATTAGTATTGAAGAATTATGCGTGTTGGCCGAACAACATGAAAATTGTCATCTTTTGATTTTGGATCAAGTTACGGATCCGCAAAACATCGGCGCCATTATTCGTTCCTGCGTGGCATTTAATACACTGGCCTTAATTGTGCAAGATAAAAACTCTCCGGGAGAATCGGGTGCTATGGCAAAAGCCTCCGCCGGTATGATTGAACAACTGCCGATTTGCCGTGTTACAAATTTATCACGTGCCATAGAAATCTTAAAAAAATCAGGTTTTTGGACGATCGGCATGGATGGTTATGCCACAACTTTAATTGACGGTATCAACAAAAAAGGAAAAAATGCCGTCATTATGGGTTCTGAAGGTAAAGGCATGCGCCGATTGATCGAAGAAAGCTGCGATATCACCGTGCGGCTGCCGATTTCAGAAAAAGTCGAAAGTTTAAATGTTGCGACTGCTGCTGCTGTAACCCTATATGAGATGAATAGAGCATGAACACACTGGTTATTCAAAATCTGACCAAGCAATACGCCCAGACATGTGCCGTCGATAATATTTCTTTTTGCGCGGATACCAATGAAATTATTGCCCTGCTCGGTCCAAACGGTGCGGGTAAATCTACACTGATGAATATGATTGCCGGATTTACGGCACCTTCTGCCGGAAAAATTGAAGTCATGGGACAAGACATAGCCTTATCTCCTGAAAAAAGCAAAGAATTTATCGGCTTTTTGCCGGAAGGTGCTCCCTTGTATCCGGATATGAGTGTGAAAGACTTTTTACAATATATGGCTGAATTACGAGGGCTTCAGGGAGCGCAAAAGCAAGAGAGGCTGAAAAAAGTGTGCGATCTGGCACAAATTAATGATGTTTTGCATTATAAAACGGAAACTCTGTCAAAAGGCTATCAGCGTCGTGTGGGATTTGCGCAAAGCATTTTAACGGACACACCGCTTTTAATGCTGGACGAACCGACAGACGGACTTGATCCTAACCAAAAAGAACATATGCGTTCGCTTATCCGCCATCTGGGTAAGAATAAAACTATTCTCATATCTACTCATTTGCTTGAAGATGCCGAAGAAATATGCTCCCGCATTATGATTATAAATCATGGTAAAATTGTTGCCGACGGCAGCTGCAAGCAGATTTTGCAGAATACTCATTCTCGCACACTGGCAAATGCTTTCAAAAAACTCACAGCGGAGGAATAATGTATAAGACGGCGATTATCGTTAAAAACGAATTAAAACGTTATTTCGGCTCACCACTGGCTTATATTTATTTGGCGGCATTTTTGTTAATGAACGCCTCTTTTGCTCTATATCTTGGCAATATCTTGGAAAGAAATAATTTATCCTTGCAGATTATGTTTTCATACCAGCCTTGGATTTATCTGATTTTTATTCCCGGGATTGCAATGCGTTTGTGGGCAGAGGAATTCAGAAATAAAACCGTTGTTCAGATCGTTACCATGCCGGTATCGCTTTCCCAATTAGTTTGGGGAAAATTTTTGGCTTCTTGGCTGTTTTGCTCAATCGCCCTACTGCTGACTTGTCCGTTTTGGCTGACCGTAAACATTTTAGGCAATCCGGACAATCAAGTCATTGCTCTCAGTTATCTCGGAAGTTTTTTACTCAGCGGTTGTATGCTTGCTATTTCTCAAACAATGTCGGCATTGACCAAAAACCAAGTTATTGCTTTGGTTTTAGCCGTATTTGCCAATTTATTGTTTTTTTTAAGCGGCATTGAATATGTGTTGGGATTTTTCAGAGGAATTTTACCCTTACCTCTTGTTGAAACCATCGCGTCTTTCAGTTTTTTATCGCATTTTTCACAAATTATTTCGGGCTTAATTGATGCCAGAGATATTTTGTTTTTCTTAAGTATCATTATCTTGTTCAACGTATCATCCATTTTAATTCTGAGCATGCGCACAGCCGGAACAACACCGTGGTTTCGTTCCACGCAAATTAAATATTATTTAGCGGTAATTATGGTTTTAATTATCGGCTTTGCCGGATTTAACATGCTGATTAACACACTCTTAAAGCAGTATCAATTTGATGCCACGGAAGAAAAAATATTTACAATATCACCGGCAACCGAAGATATATTACAAAATATCAAAGAACCGGTTGTTGTTGACTTTTATTATTCCCCGATACTGGCGCAAAGAAATCCCGATATTCGTCATATTGTTGAAAAAATAACGATATTATTGCAAAAATATAAGGCACTGGCCGGAGATAAATTATCTTATCGTTTTCATTATCCGCAAAGTTTTGACACGGAAGAAGATAAAGCTCTCAGTGAGGGTCTGACACCGATTCCGCTTCCTGATCTTAATCAAAACTCGTTTTTGGGTATGGTGATCAGCGACGAAGCCGACAATAAAAAAGTTATTCCATTCTTTGCTCTTGAAAATCAAGACAGAATCGAACAAGAAATTACTCAAAGTATTTACGAACTTTCGGCAACAAAAAAAACTGTCGGATTATTATCAGCTCTCCCTATTTTCGGACAAGCCGTTGAACAAAATACTATCAGTGAAACTTGGGCTATTATCAATGATATTTCCGCCCTTTATAAAATTAAACAAATTCAAGTGCCTGAAGATTTGCAAAATATTGATATTTTGATGCTGGTTCATCCGCAAAATCTATCCGATGATATGGTTAACGCCATAGTTTCATATACAAAACATGGCGGTAAAATTTTAGTTCTTCTGGATGTGGCCGCAGAGGCACCTCGTTTGTTTTCTCCGATAAACCAACAGTTGACACCCTCAAATATCGGTACACTGGCACAACTTTGGGGATTGGCTTATAATCCGTATGTTATTGCCGCTGATTTAGAAAATTCAATTACGGTCGACGCCGGACATAATAAACACAATGCTAACTTTACGCAGGATGTTGTTCAATTCAGGCTACTGCACGATAATCTGAATTCAAACGAACCGGAAACAGCACAACTGAAAGAAATTTTATTAGTATCGGCAACGCCTATTGAATATAACGGAGATAAAAATATTGAATATATTCCGTTGCTCAAATCCAGTACTAATTCTGCTCGGCTTCCTGCATATGCCGTAACACGTAATATGAATCCGGCAGATATTCTCGCTCAATTCCAAAGCGACGGCGAAGAAAAAACACTGGCGGCCAAATTTATCAGCAAAAATCCTAAAATGCCGTTTGAAGTGATTGTTATCGGCGACAGTGATTTTATGTATGATACATTCCGCGGTAAATTCAAAACGCTTAACGGTACGTCATATCGCGTCGAAACGAATAACAACGCCGACTTCATTTTGAACGCGTTGGATACTTTAAGTCGACAACAGCCGAGTTTAATATCCTTACGCAGTAAAACGCCGTATGTTCGGCAATACAAAAATTGGGAACAAATCAGAAAACAAAATTTGTTGCAATTTAAACTCGCTGAATTGGATATTATCAAAGAAATTAACAATACCCAAACCCTACTCAGCGATATTTGGCGTAAAAAAGATTTTGAAGAACGCCAAGAATTTACACCAGACGAATTAGCTCTCATCGCCTCTTATCGTAAAAATCTTAATCATTTAAGAGAAAAACTGTCTGCCATTCGCATTGATCTCAACAAAAATATAAACAAACAAAAAAGTTGGGCTGCTTTTCTTAATTTGTATCCCATTCCGTTGCTCATTATCAGCGTTTGTCTGATTATATTTCTTCGACAGAGAAAAAGCTTTGCCATCCGCAACAAAAAGCTGGTGTTGAATCGTCAATTTTTATACCTGCTGGCGGCATCTCTCATATTATTATCGCTGGGATTATGGTTATCAAAACAAGAAATGCAGCAATATCAAAATGCCTATTATAATGAACCGGCATTTCCGAAATTAGCCGATAAAATTAATGCTTTGCAAGAAATAACTCTGCAAAATCATGCCGGAGAACTTGTATTTTATAAAAAAGACGGAATATGGACGCTGCGCGGCTATGAAAACTTTCCGGTATATCAACGGCGTATTCACAATCTATTGACAAACCTGATTGATGCCCGATACCTTGAAAAAAGAAGCGCTCGGGCTGCTTATCTTTCTCGCTATGGTTTTATTCCGCTTAAAGAAAGTTCGTCTCCTACAACTAAAATTATATTAAAAGACAATAATGGCAACGTGGTAACAGATTTTGAAATCGGTCGCTATGATGTTGAAATCGGACGCGGCGGCAGAGCTGCTTATATCAAATTTCCGGACCGTTTTTTGGTTTGGCTGATTTCCGCCGACTTTATCAGTTTGTCTACGGACTGGAAAGATTGGACACTCAGTTCCGTTTTGAACTTGCGTTACGGACGATTACTCAAAACCTCAGAAACAAGCGATGCTGATACTCTGGCTAATTTATATAAAGAACTTTTGAATACCCCGCTGGCAGAAACAACAAAACCGGAAGGCAAACTCCGGCAAATCAGAACAATAGAATTATTTTTTGAAAACGGTGATAGTCTGACTTTACATTTTTATAAGTACCAGAATGATTATTTTCTGCAATATACTTTTGCTCCGGATTTAAAAGGAAATTATTTGCAATTATTTGCAAAGTATGCTACGCAACGTTTCTATAAAATTGAGCCAACCAATATGGAGAAAATCAATCATGTCTTTGCCAAAAATCAGTAAAGAACACGCTGAAAAACTAAAAAAAAGAGCGGCCGCTGCCAGTATATTTTTGGCGTCTTTTCTGACATGTCTGAAATTGTTTGCTTCCATATATTCCGGGTCTCTGGCCGTTTTATCTTCCATGATTGACAGTTTGTCCGATTTATTTGCATCTGCAATCACATTCGTGGCTATTCGTTATTCCGCAAAAGATCCGACCGATGATCATCGTTACGGCTATGGCAAAGCAGAAGCTCTCAGCGCATTGATACAAGCCGCTTTTATTGCCGGTTCCGGTTTATTTGTTATGTATGACGGTATTCAACGACTATTAGAACCCAAAGTTATTTCCCAGACTTCAACGGCTCTCGGAATTATGTTGTTCAGTCTTGTTGCAACATTTATTTTAATTGCTTATCAGCACTATGTGGCTGTTCGAACAAATTCCACCGCAATAAAAGCAGACAGCGCGCATTATACGGTTGATATTTTAACAAACGCCTCAATCATTATCAGTTTGCTGTTGGTCAAATTTTTTAATATCGACTGGTTTGATACCGTAACCGCATTTGCCATTGCTTTATATTTATTATTTAATGCTTATCAATTGGCCGCGGAAGCTATCGCCATGCTGCTGGACAGAGAACTGGACGATGATATAAGGGAAAATATCAAAAACATTATTATGTCTCATAAATTTGCATATGGTGTACATGATTTGCGCACACGCAGTATGGGAAATATGTATCTTTTTGAAATTCACTTGGAGCTTGATGGCGAGTTAACACTTTATGATGCTCATGATTTGACGGAAACCATAGAAAAAGCTCTAATGAAAGAATATCCAAACGCTCAAATAATTATCCATCAGGATCCTGTCGGTATTAAAGAAGAACGCTTGGATACTCAAATAAAAAAATCAAAAAAGAAAACTAAAAAATAATTGTCTTTGCTTCGTCTTCCAATTCTTTAACAAATTGTTTGAGACCTGTTTGACGGACACGTTTCATACGTTCGCCCGAAATGATTTTTTGAATCTTTTTTACGGTCTCTTCCAAGGTTACATTAACAATAACATAGTCAAACTCGTTCCAATGACTTAATTTATCCAAAACCAAATGCATCCGTTTTTTGATAACTTCTTCGCTGTCTGTTCCCCGATTTACCAAACGCTCATACAGCTCTTTAATGGAAGGCGGAAGCAGATAAATTGTAACCACATCGTCAGGTGCTTTTTCTTTCATTTGACGCGCACCTTCCCAATCCATATCAAACAACACATCTTCGCCAACATTGATAAAGCTGTCTACTTCAGAACGTAAAGTACCGTAACGACTGCCGTATTGAGAATCTACATATTCATAAAAAGCGTCCTGAGCCAAAAATTCATCATACTGTTTGTCGTCAATAAAATAATAATCGACGCCATCAACCTCATTATGACGCGGTGCTCGTGTGGTTACGGATACGGAAAATTTTATATTACTATCCTGACGTAAAAGCTCTTTAGCAATTGTTCCTTTGCCGGTTCCTGAAGGTGCTTCAATAATAAACATGGCTCCTCTGCGAACTTTTTTCAGCTTATCAATAATTTTATCCATATCTTTTTCTCCGTATTGCTTTATCGTAATAATACTTATAATATAAACATATTTATTAACATTTAGGAAAAAACAATGATAAAAAATTCCAATATTCTGATTACGGGTGCGACTTCCGGCATCGGAGAAGCTCTGGCCTTATACTATGCTCAACATGGGGCTAAAAACCTTTTTTTGTCAGGACGAAATAATGAGCGTTTACAAAAAATCTCCGAAGCTTGTCAAAAAAACAGCATTCAGGTTTATGCGAAAATTATTGACGTAACCGATGCTTCCGCAATGCAGAGTTGGATAAAAGAGTGTGAAAATACAGCTCCTTTAAATTTGATAATTGCCAATGCCGGCGTTTCTACGGGAGAAGAAAACGAGACCAATGTGCGCAACACGATACAAACCAATGTTAATGGCGTTATAAACACAATCCTTCCGGCTATTGAGATTTATAAAAAAAGAACCGATGATGCCAAACAAATTGCTATGCTGAGCTCTATCGCCGGATATCACGGATTATCTACTTGTCCGTCTTACAGCGCCAGCAAAGCTTTTGTTAAAGCTTGGGGAGAAGCTCTGCGTTTACACTTAAAAGAAAATAAGATTAAAGTCAGCGTTATTTGTCCGGGCTTTGTCCGTTCCAGAATTACAGATAAAAACACCTGTCCGATGCCGTTTTTTATGGAAGCAGATCAAGCCGCGGACATTATTGCTCAAGGTCTTGAAAAAAACAAAGGAATTATTGCTTTTCCATGGCCGTTACGCTTAACATCTTGGTTTATGTCCTGTTTGCCCAACGTTTTAAGCAATCTGATATATGGTCGACTACCGCATAAAGTTTAATTGCGGCTGAAATCCCCGCGACGATTAAAACGCATAAGCCGAATCAGCAGTAAAATTGCCGGAATTCCCATGAAAGTTGTAATAATAAAGAATTCTTCCCAGTCCACCATGTGCGCCATATAACCGCTGGTCGCAGAGAAGATGTCTCGGGCAAACGTCATCAGAGACGATAACAGAGCATACTGTGTGGCGGTATATTTTTTATTACACAGTGCGGATAAATAGGCAACCAGAGCAATTGAGCTCATACCTCCGGCAATATTATCGACAGCAACTGTTACGGACAGCATTACAAAGTCATGCCCGACATACGAGAGCAGCACATAAACAAGGTTGGTTAAACTTTGTAAAATACCGCATAACATTAAGCCCTTAAACATTCCCATTTTATTGAGAACCATACCACCGACAAAACTCCCTGCGATTGTGGCGATCATACCGTAAATTTTTGACGCTGCTGCGATTTCTGACCGGCTAAAACCGATATCATCGTAAAAAGGATATGCCATCGGCCCCATATAAGCATCACTCATCCGATAAAAGAAAATAAATAAAACCATCGTACGCCAGTGGCGGCGCTCCAAAAACTCTCTTAACGGTGCGATTACCCCCTGACGAATAAAATTTCTGAAATTAGTGGTTTTAGGTTCCGGAATTTTTTCCGGTTCTTTAATCAGCAAAATCGTTATCAGACCGACTAAGGCTCCGAGAGACATAATAGCATATACAACATGCCAGCCGACAATATCACTTAAAAATAAAGCCCCTGCTCCCGAAAATATCATACCCAAACGATATCCTAAAATAAATACGGCAGCACCGGCGGCTTGTTCCGAGACATCAAAACGATCTACTCGATACGCATCCAAAACAATATCTTGTGTTCCTGAAGATAAAACGATCAATAAAGCCAAAATGACAACCAAACGCAAATTTGTTATATCCACCGCGGACATTGCCAAAACGCTCAGCAGCAGCAAAATTTGCGATAAGGCTGCCCAGCTTCTTAAACGACCGAGACGCCCAAACAACGGCAGACGAATTCTATCAACAAACGGCGCCCAAAGCCATTTGAAGCTGTAAGGGGTTTTGATTAGAGACATCATACCGATAATTGTTAAAGAAATGCCGCTTTCTTTCAACCATAAATTTAAGGTACTGAAAACCAAAACCAGAGGGAAACCGCTTGAAAAACCTAACGCCAGCATGACCGGCATTCGGCGGTCAAAATATATTTTTAACGGATTAATCAATTGTTTCAGCATACATCCTCACTTTGAAAGCCAATATAACCTTAAATCTCTTAATTATTGGTTACCCGTTCAGGATCGAACCGCAGGTAAAAAAATACCCGCACAAAGCGGGTATGCAAAACAAAACAAATTTATCTTAAATATCAAGTTCATCAACAAATTTTGCATGTTCAATAATAAACTTGAAACGCGTTTCCGGATTTTTACCCATCAAACGTTCAACTTGTCGGCGGGTTTCAAAACACTCTTCTTTACCTTCTTCGGTATTCGGATTTGGCAGCATTACCCGCAACAATGTACGTTTGTTTTTATCCATAGTCGTTTCTTTTAACTGTTGAGCGCTCATTTCTCCCAAACCTTTAAAACGACTGATATCCGGTTTGGTATTACCTTTTAATTCCTTTTTCAAAATTGCATCTTTATCTTCGTCATCAATCGCATAAAAGTTTTTGTTTCCGATCACAATCTTATACAAAGGCGGTGTTGCAATATAGACATGACCGTTTTCGATGAGTTTCGGCATTTGTTGATAGAAAAACGTCATCAACAAAGAAGCAATATGCGCACCGTCCACATCAGCATCCGTCATGATAATAATTTTTTCATAACGCAGATTTTCTTCCCGATAATTATCTTTAATGCCGCAGCCTAAGGCTTCAATCATATCTTTGATTTCTTGGTTTTGCGTAATTTTTTCCAATGAGGCACTGGCTACATTTAAGATTTTTCCACGCAAAGGCAAAATAGCTTGTGTAAAACGGTCTCGTCCCTGTTTGGCTGAACCACCGGCGGAATCTCCCTCAACAATAAAAATTTCGGTATTTTCAGCAGAAGCTTGTGAACAATCTGCCAGTTTTCCGGGTAAACGCAGTTTTTTGGTCGGCGTTTTACGGCTTTGTTGTTTTTCTTCTTTTTTCTTGCGACGACTTTCGGCGCGTTCAATCACATATTCCATTAATGCGGAAGCGTTTTCAACATCACTTGTCAACCAGTGATCAAAAGAATCTTTAACGGCTTGTTCTACCAAACGAACAGCTTTGGTTGATGTTAATTTATCTTTGGTTTGCCCCTGGAATTGCGGATCTCGAATAAAGACAGAAAGCATGATACAAGCATCACTCAAAAAATCTTCCGCCGTAATTAATGACGCTTTTTTGATATTTGCCATTTCACCGTATTCTTTTAAGCCGCGAATTAATGCGGAACGGAAACCAAGCTCATGGGTACCGCCATCAGGGGTAATAACCGTATTACAATAAGAATAGCAAAAACCGTTTTCATCCTCCGGCCAGGTTATTGCCCATTCGACACGTCCTTCATCATTTGCCAATTCGGCATCTCCGGTAAACGCCGCACGGTTAATCGTGGTTCGTGCTCCGATTTGATAATTCAAGAAATCCAACAAACCATTGGGATAATGCAGTTCAGCCTCAGTCGGTGTAATATCACCTTCATTCAAAATTTCGGGAGCACATTTCCAATCAATATGAATTCCTTTAAACAAGAAGGCTTTAGAACGAGCCATACGATAAACACGATTAGGATTCAGATTAGAAACCGCATTAAAAATTTCGGCATCCGGATGAAACGTAATTGATGTTCCGCGACGATTAGGCGCATTACCGACCAATTCAAGACGCGTTAACGGTTTTCCTTTAGCATAAGCCTGACGATATAACTTTTTGTCGCGCGCAATTTCAACGGTCAGGCTATCGGACAAAGCATTCACAACCGAAAGACCGACACCGTGCAAACCACCGGAAACCTTATAAGCACCACCGCCGAATTTTCCGCCGGAGTGCAACATGGTTAAAATCACTTCTAATGCAGACATATCAGGATATTTCGGGTGCGGATCTACAGGAATACCGCGACCGTTATCGGTAATCGTTACAGAATAGTCGGCATTCATTCGGACTTCAATACGATTAGCATAACCGGCAACAGCTTCATCCATAGAGTTATCCAATATTTCGGCAACCAAATGATGCAAAGCTTGTTCATCCGTACCACCGATATACATCCCCGGACGGGCGCGAACTGCTTCCAAGCCTTCAAGAACTTGAATATCCTGAGCTGAATAAGTTTCCTGTTTGGGGGCTGTGCTTTCAAATAAATCTGACATGTCTTACCTTAAAATTCGCTAAAAATATGCCTTAAAATAAGATAAAACACAGGTTTTGACAAGTTTTAAAAGCGAGTCTGTAACAGAAATTTTAAGCTAACGAATTGCTCAAATTGTCTTTTAACAAAAAAACTGTTGCTTATTTAGCAAAAAATTATTATATTTTGTCTAAACACTAATTATTAATACCATTATTTATGACGAGATCTACTTTTATCAATGCCATGCGCAAGCACTGGATTATTATCCTATGGAGTGCAATTTCAGCCGCTTTTTTGGCTATGTATCCACCCCATGTTGACATATTCAAATGGGTACTGTTAGCTGCAATTCTTGCAACCGGAGGATTTTTTACCGCTCGCGTCTCAAGGTCTAAAAAGACAGGTATCTATTTTATCCTGATCGGTGTCTTATTACAGGTTTGTCTTTGGCACCTGCTTGGTTCTCACATTTCTGTTTTTGGCCAAGAATTTGATACCCTCTGGCTGCTGCCGCCTCTGGTCGCGATATTACACGCCTTTATTTTTTCTAAAGACATCATCGGCATGAGATTCTTTAAAGGTGTTCTCATTTCTTACATCGCAGGGTTGCCTTTTATTTTTTTGAAAATAGCAAATTGGCTGTATTCCCTCTGTTAAGAAACAAAAAAACCGGATTGTACATATCCGGTTTTTTTTATTGGCAAATCATATTTTATATTGACTCTGAAAAAAGATACTATATACAAACTTCAGATAAAATCCTATTATGTTGTACTATTAAAATTTTTAATTATGAAAGAAAAATTACAGCAAACATCATCCTTCATTGCATGGGGTTTGTTCATCATTCTGCTTTTAATCCTATTCTTTGACTTTCCGCCAATTCGTACTGACGGACGCAGTCTTTGGTATCGTTCGGAAGCGTATTTTATCAGCAGTATGATATCTGTTTTAGCATGCCTGATTGTATTTATGAACGGACAAACGTTATATAGATACGGAAAGAGCTGCCTTAACTATGCTTATATAGCGACATGGGCTCATATCATTTGCAATATATACGCCTGCCGCTGGGAAATTCCTTTTGTGGTTCCCTCTGTTATTACAGCATTGCTTGTTGTTACATTGTTCCGCAATGAACGCTATCTGTCCATCATGGGCATATTGGTCATACTGATTACGCTTGTATCGGCTTTTGGTGCCGCACATATATCTCTGAGCGGAAATATCATTGAGCATGAACACGCCTTGCAGGCTAAACAGAATCCGCCTATTGTGCTTATTGACGTTAAAGACAATTACATCGTTACACAAGAGTTTGGTTTGGAGCAGCAAAAAGAACATTGCCACACACAACAACCCATCCTAGCCAAAGGCGACAGTATTTATCGAACGGAAATTCCTGACGGACTTGTCTGGATTGAAAAAAAGTAATTCTATCTTTCTTGCAAAAAAGCGTTTCCTCAACGGGAACGCTTTTTTTTGTTTTAAATAAAAAAAATGCTTGCAAAACAGATAAAAGGCGTATAAAAGGACTCAGAAAACTGCTGCGGCGGTTTTTGATTTTAATTTAACTACACACGCAGACTTGGCGGAGATTTATTTAATTTTCGCTCCGGTGTCCGAAATTTTCGGATTTGGCGTCTGCGGAGGATTAACTGGAAAAAAGGATATATAAATGACACTTCCTACATTTACATTACGTCAAATGATTGAAGCCGGTGTTCACTTCGGACACCATGCACGCCGTTGGAACCCGAAAATGGCTCCGTTTATCTTCGGCAAAAAAGACAACATCCACATCATTGATTTGCAAAAAACTTATCCTATGCTTTATGCTGCTTTGAACGCTGCAAGCGAAATTGCTGCCCAAGGCGGTAAAGTTTTGTTTGTCGGCACAAAAAGACAGGCTCAGGATATTGTTAAAGAAAGCGCTGAAAGATGCGGACAGTATTATGTTAACTACCGCTGGCTCGGTGGTATGCTGACAAACTGGAAAACAGTTCACAAATCTATTTCTCGCTTGGTAAAACTCAACGAAATGGCTGAAAAAAATGCCTATGAAGGTTATACCAAAAAAGAAATGCAGAATATCAAAAAAGAACAAGAAAAATTAAATCTTGAACTTGGCGGTATTATGAATATGGGCGGTCAGCCGGATTTGTTGTTCGTTATTGATACTCCAAAAGAAGATTTGGCTATTAAAGAAGCTAAAAAATTGGGTATTCCGGTTATCGGTATTTGCGATTCAAATGCAGATCCTGAAGCTGTTGATTTCCCTGTTCCGGGTAACGATGACGCTATTCGCGCTATTCAGTTCTATTGCGAATTGGTATCTTCTGCTGTTTTGAACGGCATGCAGGCTGAAATTGCAGCCCAAGGCCTCAAAGTAGAAGACGTTGAAGCTGTTGAAGCCAAACCGGCCAGAAAAAGAGCTTCTAAAAAAGCCAAAGAGGAAGAAGCAGCCAGCGCTGAATAATTAAATCGCGCAGTTGTTGCAAAAAAACTGGTGGCGGTATTTTCCTTAAATATCGCCACAATGGTTTAAAAATTTTTTTCATAAGGAAATACTTATATGACAGATATTACAGCCGCTATGGTAAAAGAATTAAGAGAAACAACAAGTGCCGGTATGCTGGATTGCAAAAAAGCATTGACCGAAACAAACGGCGATATGGAAAAAGCTGTTGACTGGTTGCGTAAAAAAGGTTTGGCCAGCGCTGCAAAAAAAGCCAGCCGTATTGCTGCTGAAGGTTTGGTTGCCGTTGCCGTAGACGGAAATAAAGGTGCCGTTGTTGAAGTTAACTCCGAAACAGACTTTGTTGCTAAAAACGATATCTTCCAAGAATATGTTGAAGATGCTGCCAAAGTTGCTTTGATGAACCACGGCGAAATTTGTGAAATGAAAGCTTTTAACTGCCCGAAATGCGGTAAAACTTTTGAAGAACGTTTAACAGACATGATTGCAAAAATCGGCGAAAACATGAACTTGCGTCGTGCTAAAGTTTTGGAAGTAAACAACGGTATTGTTGCCGCTTACATCCATAATGCCGCTCGTCCGAATGTTGGTAAAATCGGTGTATTGGTTGCTTTGGAATCTAACGGCGATGCCGCTAAATTGGCTGAACTCGGCAAACATCTGGCTATGCACATTGCCGCATCTAACCCGATTGCTCTGAATATTGCCGGCGTTTCTAAAGAAAATGTTGAACATGAAAAATCAATTTATGCCGAACAAGCTCGTGCTTCAGGCAAACCGGAAAACATTATCGAAAAAATGATTGAAGGTCGCGTCAGAAAATATTATGACGAAGTTGTTTTGGAAGAACAGGCTTACATCATGGATCCGGATAAGAAAATTAAACAGGTTGTCGCTGATGCTGCTAAAGAGCTTGGAACAGACATTGTTTTGAAAGATTATGTATGTTTCCGTTTAGGCGAAGGTCTGCAGAAAAAAGAAGAAGATTTTGCTGCTGAAGTTGCCGCTCAACTGAGCAAATAATTTTCTTAAAAAGTATAAAAACACCGTCTGATTTTCAGGCGGTGTTTTTTATATAATCAATTTTCAAAAGAACACCGCTTAAACATCCTGTTTTTGTCTAAATTTATAATCATTTAGCTTGACATATCAAACATTCTCTTTTATAAAGCAAAGTGTCCGAGGCCTTTAGAATATTAAAGGCTTAAATAATCAATAATAAATTAACACCTCTCATGAGGTTATAACCGGAGAAATAAAATGAAACGTACTTATCAACCAAGTAAGTTAGTAAGAGCCCGTCGTCATGGTTTTCGCGCTCGTATGGCAACCAAAGGCGGACGTAAAGTATTAGCAGCACGCCGTGCAAGAGGTCGCGCTAAACTTTCTGCTTAATTAAAATGTCAGAAATTCTGAAATTAAAAAAGCGAAAAGAATTTGTGAGAGTCGCCAAACGCGGCAACAGAGTGGTTACAACCTCTCTTGTTCTGCAGGCGGCTCCTGCTTTATCTTGCTCAGAAGATAAGCCGAGATTTGGCTATACCACAACAAAAAAAATAGGTCATGCCGTTGTACGAAATCGCGCCAGACGCCGCATGCGCGCTGCGGTTCAAGCATTATATCAACATGCGCATGAACGGACAGATTATGTTCTTATCGGCAGATTTTCTACGGCAGAGTGTCCGTTTGAAACTTTGTTAAAAGATTTGAAATTCGCCCTCAAAAAAATCAACAAAACCTTATATGGAGAGGCTCATGCAAATGTTCCTCAGCCGGCTTCTGACAGCACTGATTAGATTTTATCAAAAATTTTTATCCCCACTGTGCCCCGGCGTTTGCAGATTTCGTCCGACATGTTCTCAATACATGATTGAAGCTATTGCCGTTCATGGTCCGTTTAAAGGCGTATGGCTGGGAATCAAACGAATTTTACGTTGCCATCCATGGGGTGGCTCCGGATATGACCCTGTTCCGCCAAAGGCTGATAATAAACTGAGATAAACACTTGCCAGCGCATAAATAATCAGGTAAAAATTATGTGGTTCTGTTTTATTTTAAGGAGTATATAATGCAAGAAGAAACTAAACGCCTCTATATTGCCATCATTGTGGCGTTATTTTCAATGTTTTTTATTAATATGTTGTTTCCTTCAAAAAAAGTTCAGCCGGAAACACCTGCTCCCGAACTTAAGACAGAAGCTCCCGTTCAAAATTTGAAACAAGAAAAAATTTCTGATGAAAATTTAGCTGAATTGCCTAAAAATATTGAAGATATTTTACCGCAAGATGCCCGCATCAACATTAATAATGATGTTTTATCCGGTTCTATCCGTCTTAAAGGCGCACGCTTTGATAATCTGACCTTAAAAAAATACACGGTTACTCTGGAGCCGGACAGCGGAGATGTTCAACTGTTTCAACCGGCAAAATCAGAAACACCATACTATGCAGAAATGGGCTGGCTCAGCACAAATTCTGACATTAAAACGCCGGATGCCAACACATTATGGCATTCCAATCAAAAAGAACTGAAACCGGGGGTGCCATTAATTTTAGAATGGGATAACGGACAAGGACTGCGTTTTATCCGCCGTATTAGTTTGGATAACAATTATATGTTCAACATTCAGCAAGATGTTATTAATAACAGCGGTAAAGACATTGCATTATACCCTTATGCCTTAATTAACAGAAAAGTAGCTGTAACAGACTTACCGAGTTCTGTCGTTCATGAAGGACTTATCGGGGTTGTCAATAACACTCTGAAGGAAATCAAATTCAAAGATTTGAAAGGAAACAAGAGTGAAAGTTTCAAATCAGATGCAGCTTGGGCCGGATTTTCCGACAGATATTGGTTCTCCGCCTTTATTTTGGATAATGACGGTAAACACACTGTTAAATTTGCTCAGACCGGAGAAAAAACTTTCCAAACAGACTTTATCGGAGATGCCGTTAATGTTCCTGCCGGCGCTGCCGCATCAAATAACTTTAAAATTTATGCCGGAGCTAAAGAAATTAAGCTGTTGGATCAATATAAAAAGAATTACAATATCAATAAATTTGATTTAGCGGTTGATTTTGGTTGGTATTACTTTTTGACCAAACCGTTCTTCTATATTTTAGATGCTTTATATCATTTTATCGGCAATATGGGCTGGGCAATCTTATTATTTGCGGCTTTATTGCGTCTGGTTATGTTTCCGGTAGCGAATAAATCGTTCGAAAGCATGTCTAAGATGAAGAAAATCCAACCTAAACTGCAAGAATTGCAAGTTCGTTACAATAACGACAAAGTTGCGCAACAAAAAGCTGTGATGGAAATGTACAAACGGGAAAAAATTAATCCGGCTGCCGGCTGTTTGCCTATGCTGATTCAAATTCCGGTATTTTTCTCATTATATAAAGTCTTAAATATTGCAATTGAAATCCGTCATGCCCCATTTATCGGCTGGATTAAAGACTTGTCAGCACCAGACCCGTTAACAATTTCGCAAATTATTCATTTACCGGTTCCGGGATTGATTAATATCGGTGTATGGCCGATTATTATGGGATTGACAATGTTTATTCAACAAAAACTCAATCCGGCGCCGACCAATAAAGATCAAGCCAGAGCTTTTGCCCTGATGCCCCTTATCTTTATGTTTATGTTAGGACATTTTGCTTCCGGATTGGTGATTTATTGGACACTCAGCAATGTTCTTTCTATCATTCAACAAAAGGCAATCATGGCAAAAAACGGGGTTAAATAATATGCCGTTTGAAGCTGAACCATATAGTGCCGAGTTATTGGAGCAAGGGCGGGAGCTTTTTAAAGCGCCCGTAACCTTTATGCTTGGTGTTGCAGATCTTTCTCAGTTGCCTTTAACTGATTTGCCCGAAATTGCATTGGCCGGACGCTCAAATGTCGGCAAATCATCCTTAATTAACGCTATTACCGGACAAAAAGGCTTAGCTAAAACATCTAACACACCAGGGCGAACACAACAGCTCAATTATTTTAATGCCGACAATCATTTTCTGATGGTTGATATGCCGGGATACGGTTATGCCCAAGCTCCGGAAAAATTGGTTAAGCAATGGCAAAAAATGATATTTGCCTACTTGCAAGGACGTGTTAATCTGAAACGCGTGTTTGTTTTGATTGATTCCCGACACGGTATCAAAAAAGTGGATGAAGAAATTATGCAAATGCTTGATAAAGCGGCCGTTACATATCAAATCATTCTGACTAAAACAGATAAAATCAGTAACAAACAATTAGATGCTGTTATTCAAAACACGCAAGCGACCATCGCTAAACACCCTGCAGCATACGTTCGACTTTTGACAACGAGTTCTGAAAAAAACATCGGCATTGATGAGGTTCGAGCAGAAATCGCCTCATTAACGACCGGAAGCTGTTGACAGCTATTTTATATCGGTTAAGATATGTAGGTTTGAAATGCGATATAAGATGGAGATACTAACGTGGTTTTTGGCAAGAAAGTAATTATTTGGGATTTGGATAACACACTGTATCGGGAAACCCCTGAATTTGCCGATATGCTGGATGAGACAATGGCTATTGCTTTGGTTGAAGACTTAGGTGTGCCGTTGGATTTGGCTGAATGCAAAGCCCGCGTTAAAGAATCTTATAAAATTCACAGAGACGGCGGAGAGGCTTTTTACGAAGCATATAATATCACCCCGAAACAGCTTAGTGATGCTTATCACTTAAGAAAACCCGTTGAAAAAATCGTTCCTTATGAAAACTTGGCCGAAAGAATGTCTCAACTTGATGCTGAACAGTTTGTTTTTACAGCCAGCAATCGCTACGCTTCAGAGCGCATTTTAAAGCAAATCGGTTTATACGAGATGTTTAAGGATAAATTTTATTCTGTGGAAGACTTTGGCGTATATAAAAAGAATGAAAGCGCAGACGTATATCGGAAATATTGCAAAAAAATCAATAAAAATCCGGAAGACTGCCTGTTTGTAGATGACAGCTATTCTAATTTGGAATTTGCAAAAGAGACTGGTATGGCCACAGCTCGCATTTATTACAATGCCAATTCGGCAAAAGATAAAAACTATATTGATATGGCCTTTAAGGGTATTGACGGCTTTTTAACCGCCGCCTTAAATGAGCAACATTAGTCCCAAGGAAACACAATCCATTTATCCGGAATATCACGAGCGTAGATATCCAAGAATACGCTGCCTTGCGGCTTTGCATATACCGCAGCCATTACAGCCTTAGGATATATGCGGTGCAGGAGTTGGAATGTTTTTCCGGTATCGGCCAGATCATCAATAATAATCGTGTTTTCATCGACCGAACCAATATCTGCGGAAATTTCAACTTCATTATCGCTACGCTGAACGTCGTCGTCATAACTGGACATATTAATCGTTTGAACATTACGAATACCCAAATTATAGGCAATAATTCCTGCCGGCAGCAAACCCCCGCGACTAACAGCTACAATTTTATCAAAAGAGCGATATGCTTTTATTTTTTCAGCCAACTCTTTGGCGTGTTTGTGAAATTCATCCCAATTCACATAAATTTTGTCAGCCATAATCTTACTCCTGTTTGGCCTTTATATTATAAATGTATTCAACCATTGCATCCTTATCCCATTCAACGGTACCGCGAATGCGACCGATTTCTTGTCCTTTGGTATTAACAAGAACCGTATTCGGACTGGTAAATATTCCCAGATCCGCAGATAAATCACCTTTTCTATCAACATAGAAATCTAAGTCTCCGGCATTAAACTTATCCAGAAAATTCTGCTGTTCCACATCACTAATCCATTCACTGGCCGGTGATATCATCACAATTTTAATATTTGTATTTTTTATTTTTTTCTGAAATGCACTGATTTTTTCAAGTTCCTGAATACATGGCGCACAATAGCGAGACCAAAATATTGCTATTACAAAATCTCCGTAAAATTCACTGAGTTTGGCTGCTTTACCATGTTCTTCCCGATAAAATATCTTACGATCAGGCAAATCCTGCGGCTCGTCAAAAATATTTACGGGAGACGCTTTTCCCCAACCACATAAACTGAACAGCATCAGCCCTATAAACGCATATTTTTTTATCATCTTTCTATTAATAACTGCTTTTAATGTTTTGAAATTAATCTGTATTAAGAGTATAGTTTTAGTATTCTTGATTTCAGCATAAAAAGGTTAACAAAATGCGAAATATTTTTAAAATTGTTATGCTCTGTTTTTTATTTGCCGGTTTGGCTGCATGCGGTAAAGTATCTTCTCCATACACGATTGAAGGCTCCGGTTATCCGCACAATTACCCTCGTTATTAACTATTGCTAAGGATACTCTATTATGGCCGTACATAACAATAATGATGAAATTATTCCTTATGTTGAATTTGCAGACAATGCTAATGAACGTACACCATGCGTTTTGGTTTTGGACTGTTCCGGTTCCATGCGCGGCGAACCGATCAAACAACTTAATGCCGGCTTAAAAGCTCTGGAAAAAGAACTCAAAGAAGATATTGATGCCAGTTCACGCGTACAGCTGCTGATTATCAAAGCTTTCGGTAAAGATGAAGCTATCGTGTCATCAGATTGGACAGATGCGATGAACTTTGAGGCTCCGATAATGGAAGCCGGCGGCTTGACCCCGCTCGGTAAAGCCATGGACTTAGCCTTAAAAAAGATTGAAGAACAAAAATGTTTGTATGATAGCTGCGGCATTACCTCTAAACGCCCTTGGATATTCTTAATCAGCGACGGCGAGCCGACCGATTATGATTGGGAAATTGTTGCCGAACAATGTCGCTATGCGCAACAGAATAAAAAAGTTGTTATTCATGCCGTCGGCACCAAAGACGCTAATTTGGACAAGCTTGCAAAGTTTTCGTTGCTGAGCCCCAAGCGTCTGACAGGCTTAAAATTTACCGAATTTTTCTTATGGTTAAGCCGCAGCGTATCTTGCATTTCTAAAGCGGCACCGAATATTCCTGACCTACTGGAAGACACCGGAGATTGGGATGAGGATAAATAATCAAAATATACGCGTTTTGGCCGCAAGCGTCAAAGGAACGCTTCATTCGTCGCAGCAAAAACCTTGTCAGGATTATTGTCATTATCAAACTGACGGACGCAATTTTGTTGCGATTGTTTCTGATGGCGCGGGATCGGCAAAATACGGAAGAATCGGGGCCAGAATAATTTGTGAAACACTAACCGATTTATTAAAAAACGTTGATTTTAAAGAAGCGCGAAAAGCTGTACAACAAGCCATCATTATAGCACGCAGCAAACTTATAAGACATCGCCTGAATAAAAGTAAAGACGAGCAGTCTCTTATTGATTTTGCAGCAACCTTAGTCGGCGTTATCTGCCATAAAAACAAGGGGATTTTTTTTCATATCGGAGATGGTGCTGCCTTAGCCTTTCATGATACAAAATACCAAAATTTTACGGCTTCTCGTCCGGAAAACGGACACTTTTCCTGTGAAACTTATTTTTATACGATGGATGATTGGAAAGATTCTCTGCGTTTCACTCCTTTCGAAAACGCGCAAACTATTTTCTTGATGAGTGATGGTCTGACAAATTTTTCTTTTTCCCGTGATTATAAAGATATCGAGAAAGGTTTTTTGCAGCCTATCGGCGATTTTTTAAATAAAGAAACCAATAAAAGTAAAGCCTTACGGGCATTAACCAATACTCTGCAAACACCGCAGGCAACCAAGTTAAATTCTGATGATAAAACTCTTTTATGGGCAAAACTTTAATGGCTGAGAATTCTATTTTAAATGCCATATATGCAGACGGGCATTTTGAAAAAATACAACTTGGCGAATTGGCAAACCGCGGTGGTGCTGCCGGGCGTATTTATCAAGTTCAAGGCAAACCGCAAAGCGTGGCTAAAATTTTTCATAATTTGGCAAAAAGCGCCACTAATCGCCAAAAGCTTGAAGCCATGTTGCTTAATTCTCCTAATTTTCCTCCGACAGTAAAAGATGGTATTGAGTATGTCCAAATTGCTTGGCCGACGGCCCTGCTGGAAGATGAAAACGGTTTTTGCGTCGGCTACTTAATGCCGCTGATTAATATGGAAAAAGCCGTTTCTTTAGATCATTTAATGCAAAAATCCATTCGGCAAAAACTAGGGTTATCCGAAAAATACACTTATCGCCTTTTTGCAGCCTACAATATTGCATCTATGGTTACCGCATTACATAAATGCCGGCATTATATTGTGGATTTAAAACCATCTAACGTTTCCGTATATAAAGATACAATGATTGTTGCCATGGTCGACTGCGACGGCTTTTCCATCCAAGGAGAACGGGACAATCGCTATCCGGCGGAATTTGTCAGTGAAGAATACATCTATCCCGAAGGTATGGAACTTTCCTGTGATGAAATGGGTGAAGAACAGGATAAGTTTGCGTTGGCCGTCATCATCTTTAAGCTTTTAAATAACGGTATTCATCCATTTTCCGGTGTTCCGCGCAAAAATAATGATATGCTCACAATTCAACAGCGGATTGAGGATTATCATTACGCTTACGGCTCCTGGATGGACAGATATCAAGCACCGCATCCTTATTCACTGCATAGTTATTTTGATAAAAAAACGCTGGATTTATTTGATCGTGCTTTTATGTGCGGACAAGAACGCCCGACGGCAAAAGAATGGCAAGAACACTTATGGTATCTGTTACACAATCTTAAAGCCTGCAAAAAAAATTCCAACCACGTTTATTTTACAGCCAAAGGCTGCGGTTTATGCGCAGCCGAAGAAAAGCTTGTCAAGACCCTGACAAAAGTCAAACAAGAAGCCGCCGAACCGGTTAAAGTCCGCGGAATGGAACTATCTGAAATATCTACGGAACAATATCAAAAAGATAAAGAAGAAAAACGCCTTGAAGATCAAAAACTCAAATATTTTTCGCTGACCGGCGCCATACTGTATTTTATATTTTTCGGAACATTACCCCTTCTTTTACGTTCCGCCAAAGATTTTTTAATTGAACAAGGTATCGGCATTCAAGTTATTGTTATTTTGTTTCTTATGTGTCTTATCAATCAATCTCTTAAATATCTTGAGAAAAAAATACCTTATCTGCAAAATCGGGCCGTATTAAATATGTTATTGGTTTATGCCGTTATTTGTTTGATTATCAGTTTTGTATCAATTAATCATTTGCCGCCGGAAATTTTCGCATTAACCGAGTAAAAAAATATAATAACCACTATATTTTGCTCTACAAAATAAAAAAAACGTGTTATGGTGCGAATGATTATAAATTTATAAGGAATAAAATAGTGATTAATTTAACTCCTATTATGCTTTCAGGTAAAGAAGTTCTGCCGTTAATTGAAGGTGGAAAAGGGATTAATGCCAGCGATGGACGCAGCTGCGGCGCGTGGGCGCATGAAAACTGTGTCGGAACTTTTTCCGGTGTCAGTCCCGACTTCTATGACGAAAAAGGAAACGTTATTGTTGAAACATTCAAAAAACGTATTCGCGCCGATCGACACGAAGAAATGGTTGAATATGCTATTCGCGGCGGCGTTGCTCAAGCACAGGTAGCACATGAGGTTTCCGGCGGTAACGGTCGTATTCATATGAATATGTTGTGGGAACTTGCTGATTCCGAAAGAATTCTGACAGGTGTTTTGGAGCGCGCTAAAGGTTTAATCAACGGTGTTACTTGCGGAGCCGGATTACCTTATCATTTGGGTGAATTAGCTTCAAAATTCGGTGTTTATTACTATCCTATTATTTCTTCCGCTCGCGCTTTTCAGATTTTATGGAAAAGAGCTTATTCTAATTTCAAAGAATATTTGGGCGGCGTTGTTTATGAAGATCCATGGTTAGCCGGTGGTCATAACGGTTTATCAAACGCAGAAGATCCCAATCAGCCGCAATCACCTTATTACAGACTGATTGAGCTTAGAAAAACGTTGCGTAATCTGGGCTTAGATGACCTACCGATTATTTTAGCCGGCGGTGTTTGGGCCTTGGATGAATGGAAAGATTATATCAACAATCCCGATATCGGCAAAATCGCCTTCCAATTCGGCACACGTCCGATGATTACAAAAGAAAGCCCTATCAGTGATGCTTGGAAAAAGCTTATGCTACAAGTCAAAAAGGGTGATGTAATCTTGCAAAAATTCAGTCCGACGGGATTTTTCTCTTCTGCGATTAAAAATACATTTTTGGAAAAACTGATTGCCCGCAAAGACGGCGAAATTGCTTTCTCCAAAGAACAAACACAAGAATATTCATATCCGTTACAATTGAATGACGTTAAAACAGTGTATATTAAACAAGCTGATGCCGAAAAAGCAAATCGTCAGTTAAATGCCGGTTTTACAACCATTCAGGAAACACCGGATAATACAGTTGTATTTATGACACCGGAAGAATGGAAACAAATGAAACTTGACCGCGCCAACTGTGTCGGTTGTTTATCTCAATGCCAATTTTCAACTTGGTCAAAAGCAAACGGCACAACAGGAAAACTTCCTGATCCTCGTTCATATTGCATTCACAAGACGCTGTATGATGTCGGACATAACGGCAGCATTATTGATAATCTGTTGTTTGCCGGACATCAGGTATATCGTTTTGCGACAGATCCACTATATCGTGATGGTATTCCGTCTGTTAAGGAATTAATTGAAAGAATTAAATCCGGACAATAGCACAAAGGGGCTCTTAACAGCCCCTTTATTTTTAGTAATTATTGATTACAATTGCATTCTCATCTTCTTCAGGTTCAATAAAAAATTTTTTTATTTCATTAAAGCGTTTAAGATTTTCTGCCGCTATTTTTCCCGAACGTCGAGATATTCTCTCTTTAGCAATTTCATCCGGTACATACAGGTAATAATGTTTATACACTGCTGAGCAATTTTGTGCAATTTGTCTGGCATAATCTCTGGAGGCTCTATCCCAGAATCCCATATCGAAAATAACATCTGCACCTTGATTTAGATATTCTTTCGTCTTTTGCCATAAAATATCCAAGGTTGCAGAAAAACATTTTTCCCAATTTGTTTCATATTCTTCTTTTGTAAATAAACGCATACACCATTCATCCGGATTGAGATGATATGCTTCCGTATCTGCGGCTAATTTTTGGGAAAAAGTCGTTTTACCTGCTCCCAGAAAACCTTGGATAATATATAATGTTGCCGGTTTCATTTTTTCTCTTTCAAATAAAAAAAACAGATGCCCGAAGACATCTGCTTTTTTTGTTTTTTACGCTAAGATTAGCCCACAGAATCCTGACCGAATGTAGATTCAATGTTAGCATCGCTGGAACCTGTTGCGTACTGAACGATAGCACCGGCAGCGGCCAACAGAGCCAAACCTACAGCCAAACCGGCAAACCATGCCCATTTAACTTTACCGATAATTGCTTGATAAGCAATACCAATCAAACCGAAACCACCTAAAATAAAGGTAATGGTTTTTACGGATGTAAACACGTTACGGGCTTTACCTGCTGCTGCATCCATAATTGAACTACCACTGGTGTTCATTGTCTGCGCAGAGGCATCACCTGCAGCGAGCATTGCAAACATAATGACAAAGCTGCACAGTGTCCACATATTATTCTTCAAAAATTTCATCATCGTTCTCCTTGAATTATTTTATAAAATAATTTCAGTTAATAAGTATTAACTGTTATTACGATAGCATGTATTTCTTAATGTTTCACTAACTTTTTTGTGAAACTTTTGTTACAGGCAAAAAAATATCCCCGAATGAACAAAATGTTCAAACGGGGATATTGTTTAGTTTACTTCCGCAAAGAACTGCTTGTAGTAATTGCCCAGATAATGTCGAAGCACCATGTCTTCTTCATCTGTCAATTCGATAACATTATCAGAGCTTACCAGTGCGGCAACAAGCTTATCTTTCAATGTCTTGTCCATAACTTCGGCATCAATGCCTTTATAAGAACGTGTTTCCTGTTCATGTTCACGAACAATCATGCTTTGAAAACAGCAATCTCTGAATGTCCAGACATATTGGAAAGCGCCAACTGTCGTACCGGTTTTCGTTGCAAAACAAACTTCCCAAGCACGACCGTCGCGAATAAGTTCCGCATAGGAGCTATTGAGACAGCCACAGGCATATTTCGGATCAACTTTAGTTACAAAGCCATTCATCCGAACCACATTCGCACGTCCCCATGAATAAACGACAGCAATATAACCATCGTAAGATTCATTGGCGTTGAGAACCTTGTCGGCGCCATAAACGGCTATGAGGTCTTCAATTGAATGAAACTGACCGTTGTCCTTAAAATCCATTGCTTCTTTGAAAGACAGCTTCACGGCTTTGAACGAGGTTTCTGCCGGAAATTCAGCTGAGCGGATTTCCAAACGATACGGAAAAACTTTTAATTTTTTCATATATGTATGAGAATTAATAATTTAAGAATAATAATTTATCACTTCTTTTATATCATAATTTTTATGCTGCTTCAAGCATTTTTCTATATTTTGTCCAAAAGCATTATCTATACATGTAAACTTTATTTTTCCGGAGATATGCTTTCAGCAGTATTATAGTGCATTAAATTTATGTATCTCATTTATATTTACGCAGAGGCACATGTATTTCACATCAATACACACTGTCTTTTACAGACATTTAAGACATTGTTTTTTTGGGGTTATTTTTTAAGACAGGAGGAGAGATTAGATTTGATTTATTATTGGAGTAGTTGGTTGATAAGCAAGTCAGAGAGCAATTTTTAGAATTAGATAAAAGAAAAGCCCCATCGAGAAGAAGGGGCAAAAACGATAAGAAGGAATGATGCAATTAAAAGATCTGGCAGATATCTACTCTCCCGTGTCTTAAGACAAAGTACCATGGACGAAAAAGGGTTTAACGGCCGAGTTCGGAATGGGATCGGGTGGGACACCTTTTCTAAACCACCAGATCATTTAATTGCACCAACGAAAGAGGTAAAATCTTAAAGAAGATTATTTATACGTAAAAATCAAGCCAATCAGACTATTAGTATCGGTTAGCTAAACACATTGCTGTGCTTACACACCCGACCTATCAACGTGGTGGTCTACCACGGTCTTAATGGGGATACCTAGTTTTAAGGTGGGTTTCCCGCTTAGATGCATTCAGCGGTTATCCCTTCCATACTTAGCTACCCAGCGTTGCTTCTGGCGAAACAACTGGTACACCAGAGGTATGTTCATCCCGGTCCTCTCGTACTAAGGACAAATCCTTTCAAGTATCCTACACCCACGGCAGATAGGGACCGAACTGTCTCA
>CAYTQF010000008.1:0-27941 GCA_964440165.1 uncultured Azospirillaceae bacterium | reverse complement strand
CGGAAAGAAGTTTACGAAAGATACGAACTGTGAAGGATTGTGTCAGCAAACCTCAGAAACCAATGTAGACTCCGAGTTTTATAATAAAGTCTGGCACTGTTTGTATAAAGAAGATGGCGCGACAATAAAGACGCCGGAATTGACGGTTGGTTTATGTAAAAAAGGAGAAAATGAATACTATTATCAGACTTGTGAGAGTCAGGGTTATCAGAAGAGTGAAGCAGACTGTTATAATAAAGACATTGTTTTACGCTGTCCGCAAGATACGAGTAAGGTTTGGTGTTTGGACAGTAAATATTGCACGGGCTATGATGTTGTTATAGACGATGCGAACTATGGGCAAAAAGCGCGTGTTGAGATGTGCCCGAGTACGGATCAAGGATATCGTTATCGCTATATAGAACCGGATTGTAATGATTGTTGGGAGAACGGCAGATACGATAAGACAAAGTGTCAAAATAAAGACACCAGCGCGAAGGGCGATGATAATCATTGCTGTCGGTTAGGTTACATTATGAATAACAATGGCATTTGCGTTAAAAATAGTTGTAACAAGACACAATATCCTTACAGCCAACATCCGTTGACGGATATCGGCGAGGTTGAAACTTGTTATGAGGGAAATCCGAACGCTTCGACAGATATTAATTTGATGTATGATCCGTATTATGGTTATGCAAGCTGTAAGGATGATTTCTCTCAAGGTGAAACATGGAAACATGATGATACAAATCCGAGAATGTGTATTTGTAACCGAAATAATCCGGCTCAAAACTGGTACCTGCCGTATGGTAATGATGAGTATAAAGAAACAAGCGGTTTTTGGGTCGGTAAGCGTGGAGAAGGCATAAACTGCACTGATAATGAAAGCTCATATTACGGATATAAAAGATGTTATCGCGGCTATCAAATGAACACGACTATGCCGGGAAGATGTAATAATGCAACAGAGATGGGGTATTTTAGATATGGGTATCCATCTTGGATGGTTAACTACCTAAAGCAGATATTGTCCGATTTTGGTTATAAAGAGTCAGCTGAATGCATTGTGCGGAATAAACATTATGAAGCTGTTGATGGAACCAGATTAGGTGATGACAGCGTATTAAGTATGTTAATACCAGGCTGTGATAATGGTGATGAAGAACAGTGCAATCAATGTTATTCTGTCAGCAATTTAGATCATGAGGTAGATGAAAAAAATACTGTAATATTGAAAAAAAATGAAAATGGTTTGTTTACAGTACATGGCAAGTTTGATTTGAGAGTCAGTTTTGCAGGAGAAGGCATCGGTTATGGTATGTTTACGTGTCCGGTTGACGGAGAATACGTTTATAAAAGAGCAGGAAGTATGACGAGATGTTATAAATATTGCAAATTGTCTGAATTGTCCAAATGTTATGAGGGAGATATTTTGGTCGATGACCGTAATAATAATTATAAATTAGCCAGAGTTTCCGCTTATGGATCATCAGGTTTGACACTGTTTCCGTATAAAGGTGCGAAGTCTGAGCAAAACTGGAATGATGCCGTGGCTTGGGCTGCCGATTTTTATCCGGGAATTACCGAAGGAAATGAATATTATAAAAATCATCCGATTTTCGGACAGGGAAAATGGGCATTAGCGACCACGAATAATCATAGTGCGAGTGAAGTTCATGATTATTTTTTGAGCTATATTGGAGGGGTAGAGGGTACAGGCAATCTTTGTTTATGTTCCGGTATGTGGTTGAATGAAGCTGATGCAAATACGGCTTATTATAGACTTCAGTATACTAATGTGGCTCGTGATAAGACAGAACTGCATAATGCCGTTCCTATGATGATACTTACTTATTAAAGGAGGGTACGAAGATGAAAAAATGTTTGATTATGAGTGTATTTTCCTTAAGTTTATCCTCTTTGGCGCAGGCGGCCGAGTTATCCGTTGAGCAGCAATGTCTGGCGCTTGGGTATGATACCAGGATATCAGACTGTGAAGCTGCCGGCTCTGCCGCGCTCATCTGCCCTTTGAACAACGGCAGCGCAAATCTGGCCGTCTGTATTACAGACTCATGCCAGGGTTATCCGTTGTTTCGGGAAAATGGCAAGTTTTATTATATAGATCAAGATGGCGGCAAAGTTGAAGCGGTTCCGAGCAAAGGACAAATAACCGACTATATGGATGGTGACTTTGAAACCTGTACGGCCGGTTACGGTGATAATGCTGTTACATATTATCGAGTTCCCAAATGCAAAGGCGAGGCATTGTATAATGATTATTTTTGCGATGTCGGGTGTGATACGGAGAAAAAGTATCCTTACACATATCATCCGGGAAATACTGCCGGGATTGTTCAAAAATGTGTTGCGAAGGATAAGGTGTATTATGGTTATTCTTTGTGCAACAAAGGCTGGCTTGGCGGTTGGGCAAACGGTGGTATCGGTAAATGTAATTTGGATGACTGCGATATGGTGGATTATCCGTATTCTGTTGAACCAAACGCAAGTTATTATAAAGAGAATCGCGGCAAGACAGAAATTTGTAAAATCGGCGGCGCGACGTATTACAGATACGTTGAATGCAACGGTAGCGACTTTGTGTTAAAAGGCGTTAATACTAGTGATAAAAAGGGAACGGTATGTGCACGTAAATGTCCCGTAACTAATTGTACCAATACACCCTTTATGCATACATATCCGAACGGCGATACTGCTGAGATTAATGATTGGAGCTGCAAGATTAAAAATACTCGGTGCACCCTTGGTGATATAGCAACGTTTAATGGTAAAGAAATTGGGGTTATTGTTAATATCAGTGAGGATAAAATTTTTTTGGTTCCGGTCAATTATGTTCTTGCGTCTAAATCTCTTGCTAAAGACGTTAATGCCGGAACGCAAGAGTTTCCTCAATTAACCAATCATGATACATCAACATCCGGAAAAATACAAACGAACGGTATCTTGATATTCGGAAAACAAACGGGATATGAATATCCTGTGATAGAATATTGTTTGAACTATTCTACATGTTCAGAAAGCTTTTGTGCCTCTCCGGAATGGTATTTACCCTCGGTGAATGAAATGGATAGTTCATTTAAAGCCAAATATTTGGTTGCCAATGTAATGGGGGATCGGAATTTTCCGACAGCTTGCTTCTATACTTCTTCTCAACAACGATATGATATGTGCATTCTTAGAAACGCTAACGGAGGTTGTGGTGCGTCAAAAACGGGTCTATACAAGTTTCTTCCGATGCTGTCATTTAGGACAGACGGTTAATTTTATATCGTTTTATTTCTTGTTTTAATCAATGAGGCGATAATACCGGCTAAAATCAGACCAAAAGTGATTGTCAGAGACATTGTGGAGCTGATTTGAATTCCAACATGCGGTAAGAAAATTTTGCTGCCGATGAATATCAGTATGACTGATAAAGCATATTTTAGGTAAGTAAATCTGTTTACGGCTTCTGCCAGTAAAAAGTATAAGGCTCTGAGTCCTAAAATAGCGAAAATGTTACTGGTGTAAACGATGAATATATCCTGTGTGATTAAGAAAATAGCAGGAATACTGTCT
Source organism: uncultured Azospirillaceae bacterium (assembly GCA_964440165.1). Lineage (GTDB taxonomy): Bacteria > Pseudomonadota > Alphaproteobacteria > RF32 > CAG-239 > Scatocola. The sequence continues at coordinate 24,383 of CAYTQF010000008.1, read as the reverse complement.
AATGCAAAGATGACATCCATTGTTTCGATAATAATCAATGCAAAAAATAGGGGAGTCATATAATGTTTGCCGTTATGGCTGACAAAGAAATGTTCTCCTTCTATTTTTGGTGTTACATGGCAGTATTTTGCGATTAATTTATATAATGTGCTATTTTCAAAATCGGTATTTTCTTCATCGTGTTCCATAACCATTTTGATACCGGTATAAATAAGGAATATTGAGAAGAGATATAATATCCAATGAAAATTGGATACGAGTGTACCGCCAAGGATAATTAAAATTGCGCGCATAACCAAAGCACCTAAAATACCCCAGAATAATACTCGGTGTTGATATCTTCTTGGAATATTCAAGTTGGCAAAAATAACGGACATAATAAAGATGTTATCTAAAGATAAACTTTTTTCTACCATAAATCCGGTAAAAAACAGCATGCCTTTATCTATACCTTCCTCGTATATGACAAAAAGACCGAAAGCAATAGCTATCAATACGTAAAAAATGCAAAGATTTAATGTGCTTTTGAAGTTTGGTTCTTCACTGTGTTTATGAAATACAAATAAATCCAGATACAGGATAATTAAAACGATTGCACCGAAAATACCCCATAACCATGATGTCGGTAAAGTAGCATGGTGTGAAAGCAGATTTAAAAAGTTTTCCATAGTTTTGTTCTTTTGTTAGATTTCAACGTGAATAACCACACGACGGTTACGAATTCTGTTTTCAGGAATCGGTTCTCCAAAATGGTTAAGATTTGGATATTTTGGAGATACGCCGGCCATTCCTACAGCTTGAAAACGTGTCGGTTCCAGCTGTCTACCGATAAAGTAACGGACAATGGTTCCGGCTCGAGCCGATGATAATTCCCAATTTGAAGGAAATTCGGCAGAATGGAAGGGAACATCATCTGTATGTCCTTCTACAACAACTTGAAAACGTTTGTATTTATTACTGGAGAGTAATTCTGCGATTTTGTTTAATGCCGGTTTCGCATCTTCTCTTAGTTTAATAGAATTACCGTCAAATAAAATCAGGCTGTTGATATCCAGTACGGCACCTTTACCGTCGGCACCGATACCTACACCTTCACCTAATCCCATTTTTTCAGCATCTTCCATAAAGTTTAACACGGTCCCGTTTTTCTGATCTGTCGGAATCGCATTAAAAGCAGCCGCAAGAGAATATTCCATTTGTGCGGCTTTGTCTTTATCTATAGATGATGAGGCAAAAAGCACGATAAATAAAGCTAATAACAGGGTTAATAAATCTGAATACGGAATTAACCATGTTTCATCAGCATGTTCGTCGTGTTTTGCTTCCGGTTGTTTTTTTCTGGCCATAATTAGTCTCTCGCAATTTTACGTTCTGACGGTGGAATAAATGCCTGAAGTTTGGCTTCCATTGCCATTGAAGAAGCTCCAGACTGCAAAGCTAAAGCACCTTCCAGAATCATCTTTTTTAAAAGGACTTCTTCTTTTGACAGTTCTTTTAATTTATTGGCAAACGGGTGGCAGATAACATAACCGGTAAAAATACCGAGCAATGTTGCGATGAAGGCTGCCGCAATTGAGTGTCCCAGTTTTTCAATATCGGTCAAATTACCTAATGCGGCAATCAAACCAATAACGGCACCAAGCACACCTAAGGTTGGAGCATACATACCGCCTTGGGCAAAAATCAAAGCACCGCTGTGATGACGTTCTTCCATATTCTTAATATCGGCTTCAACAACTTCCGAAATAAAATCAGCATTAAATCCGTCGGCAACCATGGTTAATGTGGAACGGATAAACGGATCACTGATTTCGTTAGCTTTTTTTTCAATAGCCATATTGCCATCACGTTTAGCTGTTTTTGCCAGTTCCGTAAATAACTCAATAACTTGTTGTTTCGGCATAAGTTGTTGTCCGCCGAAAACTTTTTTTATGAGTTTGGGAAATGCTTTCAGATGGTGAGTCGGCATAGCATTACATACGGCAGCTGTTGTACCGGCAATAATAATCAAAAAAGCGGCCGGGTTAATCAAGGCATGAGGATCAGCTCCTTTAAGAGCCATACCAACACCAACGGCAGCTAAACCACCAACAACACCAATAACTGTACTTTTTTCCATAGCTGTTAAATCCCTATAAAGTCATATTTATTTTATTTTATGAAAAATGTTTTAATTTATCATTAATGTTTATTTGGCGATTAGAATTGTTATATTGGTAATAAATAATTTTACTGAAATGGCCAGCAAAATAATGCCGAAAAACTTTTGCAAAGCGTAAATGACGCTGGCGCCCAAAAAGTTATTGATTTTATCTGTCAAGCGCAACACTAAATATACAAAGCAAACATTTACAAAAACGGCTAACAGCAAATTACAGTAAGCGTATTGTGAACGAATTGACAATAGAGTAGTTAAACCGCCGGCACCGGCAATCAACGGAAAAGAAACCGGAACCAGTGTTGCATCGTTGGGACTATTGGGTGTGCTTTTGAAAATTTCAATGTCCAAAATCATTTCTGCTGCCAGTACAAAAATAATTAAGGAGCCGGCAACGGCAAATGATGTAACGTCAATACCGAATAAGGCCAGCAAAGCTTCTCCTACAAACAAAAAGCTTAAAAAAATGATAAATGAAATAATTGCAACACGGAGCGGAAATATGGTTTTACCGTTGTGGCGGAGTTTAATAAAAATCGGAATAGAGCCGGTAACATCGATAACGGCGAACAAAATGACGAAAGCACTGATAAATTCCTGCAAATTAAATTCTTGAAACATTTCTTTTCCTCGTTTGTATGTGTTTTTCTGATTTTTTTCGGTTTTGGAATAACACTAATTTTGCAGGAGTCAAGATTAATCGGAGTTGTGCTCAGGGTTAAATTTTTTATTTTCTGTTTCTATATTATATATTAATATTTCAGAAAGATATGAGAGGATGGCGCTATGAGATTTACAGGTAATATTTTAGTATGGTTCGGACTGCTGGCTTTTTTGGCTGTAGGCAGCTTTTTTACGTTTTATGCTGTTTTTTTGTTGTTACCGCTGTTGCTTGTTGTTATGCTTTTTTATGGAATCTATATTTTTTTGCGTCGGAAAATGGGGAAGAGGGTGTTTGTTAAAAAAAGTTATCCTTTTGAATTTGAAGATTTAAAATATCAACCTAAATATGATAAAAGTAAGATTATTGATGCTGAGTATGAGATTATTTCAGAAAAAAAGAACAGATAATAAAATAGGTGTTGACAATAGAATCTTTTTTTATTATTAAATAGGCCATAGCGATGGCGGGGTAGCTCAGTTGGTTAGAGCGGTGGAATCATAATCCATGTGTCGACGGTTCGAATCCGCCCCTCGGTACCATCAAAAAAACGTCCTCTTTTGAGGGCGTTTTTTTTGTGGCTTTTAGCCAGGCAGGATACGAACCGTCGGGCGACGGTTTGACTACCAGCGAAAGGCGGGCAGGAGAACGCCGGTATGCCGTCAGGCATATGAGCGCCTGTGCAATTTAAGCAGAGCGCCAAAGTAATCCGCCCCTCGCTACCATCAAAAAAACGTCCTCTTTTGAGGGCGTTTTTTTTGTGGCTAAATGGCTGAGGCAAAAAGTGCGATTAGTGGATTTTATATAAAATGTTATTGACTTTGGTCTGATAGATATTATCGTATTGGCGTATTAATAATTTTTTTCTAATCATCTGAAATATGCTAATTCAAGGTATTTTAATATGTCTGTTTTTGTAACAAAATCTTTTTTGCCTCCTTTCCAAGAATACGAACAATATATAAAAAAAATATATGAAGCTAATTTTTTAACAAATCAAGGTCCTTTACTGATTGAATTGGAAGATAAATTAAAGAGTTTTTTAGGGGTAGAGCATTTTCAGTATGTAACGAATGGAACAATTGCTTTGCAACTGGCATTGGCTGCTTTGGATATTAATGACGGAGAAATTATTACAACGCCGTTTTCTTATGTTGCAACGACATCTTCTATTCTGTGGCAGCGCTGTAAACCTGTTTTTGTTGATATAGAAAAAAATAATTTTACAATAGATGCCGAAAAAATAGAGGCTGCTATTACATCTAAAACAAAAGCTATTATGGCTGTTCATGTGTTTGGGTATGCGTGCAATATTGAAAAAATACAGGCTGTTGCCGACAAATATAATCTAAAAGTTATTTATGACGGAGCTCATGCTTTTGCCTCTAAATATAAGGGGAGAAGCCTTTTAAATTATGGTGATATTTCTACCTTATCTTTTCATGCTACCAAGCTTTTTCATACAGTGGAGGGAGGAGCTTGTATTATTCGGGATAAGGATGTTGATGAAAAATTAGCTCTGATTAAAAAGTTCGGGCACTATGGTGATGACCATTTTCTTTTAGGGATTAACGGTAAACAATCCGAATTTCATGCCGCTATGGGTTTGGCTAATTTTCCGTATATCAATGACATTATTGTACGGAGAAAAGCGATATCTGATTTGTATGATCGTTTGTTATCCGAGGTGGTCGTTCGTCCGGTTCCTCAAGATGGTTTAGAATATAATTACGCTTATTATCCTGTTGTTTTTCAGTCGGAAGCCCAATTATTAAAAGTTTTTGCCGCCTTGGCTCAAGAAGAAATTTATGCTCGTCGGTATTTTTATCCCAGTTTGAATCTCTTACCTTATGTTGAATATCAAAAATGTCCCGTTTCAGAGGATATTGCGGTGAGAATTGCTTGTTTGCCTTTATATCCTGATTTAGATTTGCAAACAGTGGAAAAAATCTGTCGCATTATTATTCGTGAAATTGAAAAATAATTTTTTGTAGAGATAGAAACATGATAAAAAAGAAAGTCCTTGTTTTTCCTTGCGGTTCGGAAATAGCTTTAGAAATATATCGTGCTATGTGTTATGATATTCATTTTGAATTGTGGGGTGCTTCATCAGTTTCTGATCATGGAAAATTTGTATATGAAAAATATATTGAAAATGTTCCATCTGTTGATGATCCTGATTTTATTGAAGCTATTAATAAAATTGTCGATCAGCATGGTATTGATTTAATTTATCCGGCACATGACAGTGTTGTATTAACCTTGTCTCAGAATGTTCAGAAACTGCATTGCAAGGTTGTTGCACCGGATGTTGAGGTTTGTGAGATTTCCCGTTCTAAGAAAAAAACATATGAACTTTTAGCAGATGTTGTTCCTGTGCCAAAAATGTATGACAGTCGTAATATTCCGGAGTTTCCTGTATTTTTGAAACCGGATGTCGGTCAAGGAGCGAAAGGATGTTTGAAGGCTTTTTCTCAGAATGAGATCATTGCGGCGTTACAGAATAATCCTTCACTGTTAGTATTAGAGTATTTGCCCGGTAAAGAATACACGATAGATTGTTTTTCAGATAATGAGGGAAATTTATTATTTGTTCAAGGGCGGGAACGTCATAGAATTTCTAATGGAATCAGCGTGAATTCCGTACCTGTAAAACATGCTGATTTTGAAAGATATGCGCAAGCTATTAATAAAGTTGTTCCTTTTCACGGAACGTGGTTTTTTCAGGTTAAAGAACGTAAATCCGGTGAGCTTGTATTAATGGAGATTGCCCCCAGGGTTGCAGGAACAATGGCTTTGGCTCGGATGCAAGGTGTGAATCTGGCTTTAATGAATTGTTATAATGCATTGGGTTTGTCTGTTTCTGTGCTGCAAAATAAATATTCTGTTGAAATTGATCGTGCTTTGGAAAATAAATTTAAAATAGATTGTGTTTTTGATACCGTATATGTTGATTTGGATGATTGTATTATTATAGATGCAAAAGTTAATGTTTCAATGATTGCTTTTTTATATAATGCTTTGAATAAGGGTAAAAAAATTGTTCTTTTATCTAAACATAATAAGGATATTGTTGACACACTAAAGAAATATCGTCTGGATAATTTGTTTGATGAAGTTATTCATATAAATCAGAACGACCATAAATATTCATATATAAAATCTGTAAACTCAATTTTTATTGATGATTCATTTGCGGAAAGAAAAGAGGTTGCTGAGAATATCGGTATTTCTGTTTTTTCTCCGGATATGATTTCGGAATTGATGTAGGTAAAGGCAAGAATGGTAAAAATTTTTTCTAAAATAAAAAATAATATCATTAATTATCGTATTCGGCATTGTAAATACGTGCATTTAATGTTTAACGATAAATTTAATAAGCCCTATGTTGAGTTTTTAAATAGAAATTTTAATTCCTCGGAGCATTTGATTCTGTGCAGAGAGACTATGAATTTTCCGTTTCCTTATGCTGAAAATGTTATTAAAATCAAATCTCTGGAAGAAATTAATTTAGATGTTCCCAATGTTAAAAAAATTATCTGCCATTCTTTGTTTGATGTTAATGTTTTGATGTATTTATATCAACATCCCGATATCCTATGTAAGGCTTATTGGGTTATTTGGGGCGGAGATTTATATAATGCGCCCAAAGATGAAATTAATACATTTGTACGTAATAATATTAAGGGATATGTTGCGGTTATTGACGGAGATCAGGGATTGGCAGCGCAGCGTTATTCTCAAAAAGCTGAATTGTTTCATGCGCCGTATGTTGATCCTATCACAACAGATATGTTGAGAAATGCCAGAAGAGGCAAGAGTGATATTCAGCAGGTGTTGATTAATAATTCTTGTGATAAGACAACTTTGGATATGTTAGATGTTTTATCTAAGTTTAAGAGTGAAAATATATGTATTAATACAATTTTGTCTTATGGTGATATGGCATATAAAGAACAAATTGTAAAAAAAGGTCAGGATGTTTTTGGTAATAAATTTAATTTTATTGATACTTTTATGGCTCCTGAGGTCTATACCGATTTTTTGGCCGGAATGGACGTCGTCGTATTAAATCAAAATCGTCAGCAGGGGGTGGGTAATTGTTTGGCCGCGTCTGCTTTAGGTGCAAAATTATATGTGAAATCCGATCTTTCCACGTTTTCATATCTGCAACAAAACGGAATTATGCCGTTTGATACGTACGATATTGAAAATTTAGATTTTTCATGTTTTGTTCAATATACTGAAAATACTAAACGAAACAACAGCGCTGCCGCATTTAAATTCTTTGCAGATGAACGAAAAGCTTCGTTATGGCAGCAATTCTTTTTGTCAATCAGCTAAAAGTTCTGTAATTTTTTTAATAATGTTTGACTCTTGTTAATTTATGCAATAACCTGATTATGCTTTGGTTGATTACCAAAGTGAGGTTTGATACCCTCTATTGATAGTTATCCGTTACACGGATGTAAAAAGCTACCTTTTGGTCTGTATGACTGGAAGGTAGTTAATAAGGTATATACATATACTAAATACACTACACTATTCTATCAAATAGGTATCAACTTCCAGTCGCCTCTCATCAAGGCGATTTAATTTTATATGCATAAAATGAAAGGAAGTTTATAAATGAATAAAACTTTATTGTTGGCAAGTGTTGCCACAGCATTATTTGCGGCAAATGCAAACGCTGTTGAATTAAATCCTTATGTTTCTGCAAAAGCTGCTTTTGTTAAAATGAAAAATGATGCAAATGTCATTTCTGATTATTCTGCATCAGGTGTAACGCACTATCAAAACAGTTTTGCTAATGAAAAACATAAAGATGATGTATGGGGATTGCGATTTGCAGCCGGTGCGGCAACGCCTGTTAAATATGGTCAGGTTAGAGGCGAATTTGAACTTGGTTGGAATGATGATGCCAAAGATTCTAATAATTTTGCCTTCAAAATAAAAGATACCTACAATCATAAATTTGCAACAGAATTGTCTGTTTCTTCTGCAATGATGAATGTTTATTATGATATTGATACAGGTACAAAGTTTACGCCTTATGTCGGTGCCGGTATCGGATACGCTCATCTTAAAAACAAAACCAAAGTTACAGGTTCAACACCTGCCGGAGCGTTAAATTTGGGCAGCAGTGAGAGTGAAAACAATTTTGCTTGGAATGTTGGAGCAGGTGTTTCGTACGCTTTGAACGATAAAGTATCGCTTGATGCCGGTTACAGATATTCTGATTATGGTAATATTAAAGAATCTGTATCTCAAAAAGTTTCCGGTTTGAAAGAACCGTTGAATGTAAACGGAAAATATGATGTTACCTCGCATGAATTTCTGCTTGGTGCAAGATATAGCTTCTAAATAGAAAATAGTTCTTTTCATAAAAAAAGGCTGTATAAGAAATTATGCAGCCTTCCTTTTGATATATACGATGTGGCAATCCTTTTTATCGTAACCGAAATATGTTTTTTATTGTTCCGCATTTTCAGAATTAATTTGTTTGATAATTTCCTGAATTTTGGCTTTGTCGTATTGTATCGGTGTGATAGGCGGCAAGCCGTTTTGTAATTTGTTTTTTATATCTTCTTTATTTACTTCTCCGCTGTCATCTTTAAGGATAAGAGCATGATTCCATTGAAATTTAGCTTCATTTTTACGGCCGCCTTGCCAGTATGCATCGCCTAAATGATCATTAATGACAGCACTGGAAGGAGCTCCTTCTGCGGCTTTTTCCAGATAATTTATTGATTGATCAAACAAGCCTAACTGATAAAAAGCCCAACCGAGACTGTCTGTGATACTGCTGTTATATGGTGCTTGATTATACGCACTGGCAACCATTGAAAATGCTTCTTCAATGTTTTTGCCCTGTTTTAACCAACTGTAGCCCAAATAATTTTGAGCCAGAGCGTTATTGGGACTGAGCTCAAGTGCTTTGAGCATGCATAATTCGGAACTTGTCCACTCGTTGATACGTTCAAAAGAAATACCCATGGCATAATATAACTGCCACATGCCGCCGACTTGTTCCGGAAATTTATTGAGCGCTTTTCTGTAATACTTGATGGAATCTTTAAATTTATCCTGAAGACGCATGGTATCTCCCAAATCAAGCAATGTTTGATAATCATTGGGATAATCTTCAATCAAGTTTTTTAAGAGCAGTTCTGAACCTTTATAATCATTCATATTTCTCAGGTTTTCAGACTTCTTATATTGAGCCATGTAATATGCCGGAGATGTGTTGTTTATTTCATTATATACATCGTTAGCTTCTTTATACATTTCCCGTGTTTCAAAAATATTAGCTAATAAGAGGCGAGCCAGATCATTTTGCGGATTTTCGTAAATCGAAAGACGAACAAATAAATGAGAGTGGTCTAAAGCGTCCGGGTTGTGTTTTACAATGGCTGCAATACTGAAAAAGGCTTCTGATGCACCGGTTTGCGGAGATGTAATAATTGGAGATGTTTGATCGGCATCCGCATTTTGTATGTTTTCATAAACTTTTTGCAGCATATCGACAGTTGGTGCGACGCTGGCATATTTAGCTGTCAGTTCAACGGCTTTATCTTTTTCTCCGTTGCGCAGATAAAAATTACTGATAATTTCAAGTGTTCTGACCGAAAGCTCCATTTTTTCATTATTGAGAATGTTTTCATAATAATGTTTGGTCTTTTCCGGTTTGTCAAAATAGTCGTTAATCATACCTGCGTGGAAGTAATATAAAGAAAGTAAACCACGCTCTTTTTTTAACGGAGACAAGGCGGTCATCGCTTTGTCATATTGGTTTAATCCGGTATAAATCCAAGCGTTTACCAAAGGATTAATAAGTTTCTTATATAAAACAGAATCACTTTTTTTTGAAGCACTTAAAGCGGCAGAATAATCTTTTTGTTTAATTTTTTCAGCCATTAAAATGATTGGAATAAAATCGTTGTTGTCTTTTTCTGCTTGTGCCGTTTCAGCAAAGGCGGCTGCTTCACTGATGCGACCTTGAGAAGCTAACATAATATAAGTGCGGTTGAGCAATGTTTTATTTTTTTTGTCTTTTTGAGCTGTTTTCATATAGTAGTCGGCAGCCGCGTCAAAATCTTTGCGCGAGTGTGCTATTCTTCCGGCCAGATATGCACCGTAAGAACTTGGGTTTTTATTTTCAGTCAGATGAACGGAATCGGATTTGCTGCCGGTGTAATAATTGGAGCATGAATTGAATGTTAAAAAACAGGCAAACGTAAGCAGTATGTAGTATCCGAATTTATTCATTATAAAATGTCCCGATGATAATTATCCCGCATAGTGTAACTTATTCAATATAATCCTACAACAGTAATTTGTAATTATATACATCATGTGTAAAAATTAATTATTAAATGACAAAACAAAAGAAATACTGTACAACAGATGGTATTATGACAGAAGAAACGGGCAATAACTGCCAAATGGATGTTCGGCAGATTTTGGAATGGTATATAACCGCAGGTGTGGATGAAACCTGTGGCCTTCAGCCATGGGATAAAGCTCCGGAGAAAGCCGCTGCTGCGGTTATACCTGCCGTTGCTGTTCGTCAACCCGTTGCACAACTTGCTTCCGCAGGCGATGGTGTGCGCCCGGCTACGACAGAATTAGCTCAGGATACATTGACGGCTTGTCAAAATGCTCGTGAACTCAGTATGAAAACGGAAACTTTGGATGAGCTTCGAACATTGGTTGAGGGGTTTGATGGTTGTGCGTTGAAAATGACCGCCAATAAAACCGTGTTCGGATATGGCAGTGCAGAAGCTGATTTGCTTTTAGTGGGAGAGGCTCCGGGAGCAGATGAGGATCGAAGCGGTATTCCTTTTGTCGGGCGCAGCGGACATTTATTGGATAAAATGCTGCGTGCGATTGAAATAGGCCGAGATGAATGTTTTGTAACGAATGTTTTGCCATGGCGGCCGCCGGGAAACAGAACGCCTACCAGTGGCGAAATTGCGGTTTGTCTTCCTTTTTTACGGCGTCAGATTGAATTGGTTAAGCCTAAAGTTATTATGGTTTTAGGCGGTAGCGCAGCCAATGCATTGCTTGATAACGGAGAGCCGATTTCTCGCTTGCGTGGAAAGTGGCTTGATTATCGTTTATCTGACGGAACGGTTATTCCCGTTTTGGCTAGTTTCCATCCTGCTTATTTACTGCGTAACGGGGGACAAAAAGCCAAAGCGTGGAGTGATCTTATGCGTATAAAGCAAAAATTATGTGAAAATTGATAAAATTATCTTTTTATTCATTAATTTTGCGTTATTATGATACTAAATTGTTATTAGTAAAAGGATTTTTGTAATGAAGAACGGTAGACAATTATTTGCAAGTACGGCCTGTGCCTTATTGATGTTCGGAATTTCTACGGCCCGCGCTGCGGACGATAATAATGAATTTGCCAGCAGAATTGCAGCCGGAACAAATGTTGTGTTATTTAAAGTACATGATGTAACACCTGTTAAAAATGATGATGGTGTTGTTACGGAGTGTGAATTTGGGGTAACTTTGTATAACCGTTCTCCGGACAGTGTGGAAAATGCTCTTTTGAATCTCTCTTGGAAAGATGAAGCTATCAGTGATGTTATTGCTCAAGAAGCCAAAGAAGCTAAAAATGAAGTCAACAGTCTTAAGGCTTCTGCCGAACGTAAAACAACTGCCAGCTTGGAGACTCCTGCGTTGACCGCTTCCATTAATCTTCCGGCGATCAAACCGTTTCGTCAGGTTTCTTTGAAGTCTAAGATTGCATCTGATCGTTGTTTTTTGATGGTTAATGATGCGTCTTTTACTCTGGAAAATTGTAATATTATTACGGCTGATTCTTCTGTTCGCTCAAGCCGCAGTTTGATTTCTAAAGCTAATAAAGCCGCTGCAAGCAATTGTATGTCTTTGTTTAAATATGTATCAGCTCGGGATCCTGAATATTATCGCGAATTTCAAAAAGTTTCATTTAATGATGAGGCTAAACAACGTCAGGAAGCCAGAAAAAAAGATGAGGATGCTTTGCAAGACAGTTATAAAGCCATGTTGGACAGTTTGAACAAAATTACGGAAACCTTAGCCATCAAATAATGGGTGGGAGTTATTTTTATGGATAGTCGAGCAATAAAATGGTGTTTAGGCAGTCTTTTGGGTGTTGTGCTGACAGGTAGCTCTGTCTGCGCTCAAATGTTTGGTGATGATACCGATACTCCGGCAAAAGCACCGGCTTGGGGAGGGCAGAGAACAGTAACTCGTCCGGTAATTCCTCAACCTGCGGAGCAGAAACAAAAAGAGTTGCCAATGTGGAAAGCTCAGGCTGATAACGAAAATAATTCTTATAAAAATCTGAAAGCCCCTGAAAAAGAGCAGATTGAGAATCCGGAAGATTATTTGTATAAAAATGTACCGCAAATTGATCGCCCGACTCTGGACGGGGTACAACGCGGCCGAAGCGAAGTTAAATATATTAATACGCAAGGGGATGTTGAAAACGGAGACGGTTATATTTTGCTGTATTACTCTGATTTTTCTATCGGTAATATGATGAACGGTTCGGTCAGCTGTAATGTGAAATTTCAAATCTTGTCTACTCTGGATCGGAAGTTAAATGCTTTGGCTGTTCGTCTAAAATGGCCGGGGTTGGAAACGCCTCTTAACTATATTGATGTCCGTCCAAATCAGCAATATCATTTTTATTATACATTGCTGGGAGACGGGTGCTATTCTATGGATAAGATTCCGAATATTGTGATTAATCGCTGCCGAGTAAAAGGTATGTCTCAAGAAGATTGTGCCAAAAGAGTTCGGTGGATACGTAAATCTTAGAAATTTAAGAGGCTGGACTTGTGAAGAAGTTTTTACTGGCTGTCTTTTGGGTATTGGCGTTTTTGTCCGGACAGGCGGCGGCATCTCAAAATGTTTGCAATATGGGAGATGTTTCTAAGTTTTTGGATATATCTTCTTCTGATGTTCGTTTATATAAAAAAATCTTTCGAGAGATTGAAAAAGAAAATTTTAGAGCCGCCGATGCGCTTACTTCAAAATTAGATAATAAAATATTACTTGGGCATGTACTGGCTGAAAAGTATTTATCCAAAACTTATAACAGTAATGTTTCTGAGTTAAGACAGTGGTTAAAAAAATATAGAGATTTACCGCAAGCGCAGACTTTATATTTGTTAGCTTTGAAAAAAGGCGGTAAACAGGCTGTTGCAGATTTTGATGAAGTTATACCCCGAAAAATTTATTCTCCGTACAGTTGGTTTAGTAATCCATATAAGGAGCTTTCTCCTGAAAATCGCGCATATGTCAGAAAACAGGTTACGGATTTTCGGCGCTTTATCAATAAAGGTAAAACACGTTCGGCTCGTGCTATTTTGGAAAATAAGAAGTTTAGGATGATTATTCCGGATCGTGAACATGATGCTATGTCAACGACATTAGGGATGGTTTATTTGTTGGATAATGAATATAAATTGGCGTGGGAGCGTGTGCAAAAGCCGGTTCGACGCAGCCATGATTCCATGGCATTATGGGTTGGGGGATTAGCCGCCTGGCAAATGAAACAATATAAAAATTCGGCTCGCTTTTTTTCTGAATTAGGTGCAAAAAACGGTGCTGACGAATGGCTTGCGGCCGCCGGTGCCTTTTGGGCATATCGTTCTTATAGTCGTTTAGGGAACAAGTCTCTGGCGGATAAAAATTTAGCTGTTGCGGCAAAATATAAAAGAACTTTTTACGGTATGCTGGCCAATTATCAGTTAGGGCAGGCGTGGAATTATAATTGGGACGGCATTGCTTATATTAATGATTATTCTACCAATGATTATATTAAGGAGATGTTGTCTTCGGTTGCAATTCAGCGAGCAATTATTTTATTACAAGCCAAAAATAAAAAATTGGCAGAAAAAGAAATTCGCGCCGAATATATGAATTTGAATCGACAGCAAAAAGAGGCTTTGCTATTTTTGGCTCGTCAATATGATATGCATGCTCTGGCGATTTTATTGGCGAATGATATTAAAGATAATGAGAACGGTCGTTTTTATGATGAAGCCGCTTATCCTCTGCCTTCATGGAAGCCTGCCGGAGGTTGGAAGGTGGATAAAGCTTTAGTTTGGGCTTTGGTTCGTCAAGAGTCTGCTTTTTCTCCTTCGGCTAAAAGTGTGGCCGGTGCATGCGGTTTGATGCAATTGATGCCGGCTACGGCTGTGCATATTTCAAAAAATCCGTCTTTGAAACAGAATGTTTCTATGTTGTATGAAACGAGTTATAATTTGGCCCTCGGGCAGAAATATGTGGCTTATTTATCCGAAAAGCCTTATATCCGCGGCAATATGTTCTTTTTAATCGCGGCTTATAATGCCGGTCCCGGTAATTTGTATAAATGGCAGAAAAAACTTAAGTATCATAATGATCCGTTGCTGTTTATTGAGATTATTCCTGCTCGGGAAACTCGGATTTATATTGAAAGAGTAATGGCTAATTTCTGGGTATATCAAGCTCGCTTCGGTGTTCCTTACCGGACAATGGATGAGATATTATCCGGTAAGTGGCCGACTTTATGATTGTTGTTCTTTTGTTTCGTTAGGCTGATCTTCCTCTTTATTATCGCCGCGTAAGTTTGCTAAGAACTGCGTTTCTATTTTCATATATTGATTAAATAACCAGCGCGACTGGAAGAGGGCTACAATAGTTATGATAACTAATGCCAATGTAACTTTGGGATTTTCTGTTAAAAACTGATGCACAACCATTGTGATAAAAAACAGCAATACGAGAATACGAAAGCTTGTTAGCATAATGAGAGGCAAGCGATTCAGTTTTTTTGTGGTCCAAAGTTTGTAATAAATTGCTGCAATATGGTGATTAGATATAAAGAAATTTTTCTCATTTGTTGCTTCATCCCAAATTGAGCAGCTTTTTATGGTAGTGCCTATTTTTTTGAAAATATTTTCTTTAGCGTCTGAAGCATTTGCGGTTGTTAATTTGCAGAAAAATTCGGCAGCTTTTTCCCTGATAAATATTGGTAATATTGTTTCCCAGCCAATGAGTGCTTTTAGGAAAGGAGCCATTAACAGCAAAGTAACGGTCGTGGTCAAAATACGTGCCGGAAGGGATGGCATTAAGCCATGAATGAACGGTTTGATAAAGTATGCCGATAAAGCTATGATTGTGTATAGAATCATTGAGAATAAAATCAGGCGGATAAAATAGTGTTTGAATAATAATTTCCAGCGGCGTTCTTCAATCTTGCTTTCTACGGCAATAGAAGTGTTACGTTCGATATATTTATTCCAAGATGTTGGTAAGATTTTGTTTAAATATTTATAAGCAGGAACGGATATTTTTATCATCATTGGTGTCAAGAATGTTGTGATAACGGAAACAGCAACGATAATAGGATAAACGCGTTGATTTAAGACGCCGATGCTCATGCCGAGGCTGGCAATAATAAAGGCAAATTCTCCAACCTGAGCCAATGAGAAACCGCCTTGAATTGAAGTTTTCAGATCCTGTCCGGACAATACAAATCCCAAACAAGAGAAAACAATTTTGCCTAAGATGACGATCATGGTAATAATGCAAATTGGTGTTGCATATTTTACAAACATTGACGGATCGACCATCATGCCCACAGAAACGAAGAAAACGGCGCCAAAAAAGTCTTTTAGAGGTTTTATGTTATTTTCAATACGATGCACAATGCTTGTTTCCGCTAAAATAGAACCCATAATGAAAGCTCCTAAAGCAGAAGAAAAACCGGAGTATGTTGCCAGCAAAACCATACCGAAACATAAGCTGATTGTGATAAGCAACAGCATTTCATCATTAATGAAATTGGTAATTTTTTTCAAAAATGTCGGTACCAAGTAAATACCAATTACAAAACACAATACTAAAAAGAAAACCAATTTCAATGTACTTAATAAAAGTTCCTTGCTGTCAATAGAACTACCTAAGGCAATGGTTGGTAACAATACTAATAATAAAATTCCGACAATGTCTTCAATAACCAGAACGCCAAAGACTAAGGTTGTAAATTTTTGTTTTTGGACATTTAAGTCTTCAAAGGCTTTGATGATAATTGTTGTTGATGACATGGAAATCATGCTACCCAGGAAGAAACTGTCAATCACGCTCCAACCTAACAGCAGTCCGGTGTTATATCCTAAAAACAGCAGAAATAAAATATTGGCATTTGCCGTAATGACAGCAGATTTTCCAACGCTTATCATTTTTTTGAAACTGAATTCCAGTCCTAAACCGAACAACAAGAAGATTACACCTATATCGGCCCAAATCGTCAAGTTGACTTTATCTGTAACCGTCGGCACAAAATTAAAAAACGGTCCGGCAAAAATACCAGCCAACACATAGCCTAACACTGTCGGTTGTTTCAGCTTTTTGAAAATCAGTGTTGTAATACCGGCATAAATGGTAATGAGAGTCAAATCAACGATAAGAGCATCAATGGAGTGCATGTGTTTATCCTGAAGTTAGTTGAGAGTTTTTAACTTTCTATATATATAATGTGAAAGCTTAATTTTTTATAAAAACTGCAGGAAAATAATATGTTTATGCGAAAATTTTTAGACGCTCGGATACGGGAAGTGTTGTTTTTATTTCAGCCGGAGCCATAATGCGCCCGAAGGGCATTTGGGCAATGAGTTTCCACGATTTAGGAAGCTTCCAAGTTTGCTTTACCTTATCGTCGATTAAGGGATTATAATGCTGCAGACTGGCGCCTATATTTTTTTCGGCCAGTAATGTCCAAACCATATATTGCAACATACCGGAAGCTTGCTCCGACCATGAAGGAAATTTATCGCTGTAGAGAGGAAACTTCTTTTGCAAAGCAGAGACTGTTTTTTCGTCTTCAAAATAGAGAATTGTGCCGTATCCTTTAGCAAAAGAGTCTATTTTTTCCTGTGTTTGGGAAAATTTATCTTCCGGAACCAATTTTTTTAAGGCGTTGGATGTTATATCCCACAATTTTTGATGATTATCATGCAAAAGCAATACCAGACGTGATGATTGAGAGTTAAAAGCACTGGGAGCGTTTTGCAGGGCTGCCGTCAAAATATTTTCCAGTTCTCCGTCATTAATCGGTGGTGTATCACTGAGGTTATAGATGGAACGTCTTAAAGTGATGGCATTTAATATGGAATTGGACATGGCTGTTCTCCTTCAATGTTTAAGTAATCGGAAGAAGACAGTTTTTCAAGCCTGCTTAAGCTTTTTTATTCCAGCGGCCGTTGTCATCTTGTTGAAAATAATTCTTTTCATTGCCTGTTGCCGCAATGTCTTTCCAAAATTGTCTGGCCTGTTGTAAAGAATTTTCATCATTGCCGTCAAAAATATTAAAGATACGAGTATAATTTTCAGCTTGTGCTAAATCAAATTTTGCACCGTCTACTAAAAAGAGCATTTCGGCGTTATTCGGATTATCATCATCTGAGCTGAGCCAAATCGGTTGGTTAGCGGCAAAACCGTCTTTTTTGCTGCCGTGAGGGATAAAAGCTTCATCATTAAAAGTCCATAGCAGGGCATTAATAAATTCAACACGCTCTTCATTACCGATTTTGATTTTTAGTTTGCTTCCGGTGGCATAAGCTTTTTCTACCAGACGAGGCAATACCTCTTCTAAGGTTTGTTTTTGCAAATGGTAAAAATCAATACGGCTCATGGTCTTAACTTTACGGCGACAAAGTGTTCTGTTTCTTCATTTTGAATGCTCAGCAGAACAGGGCGGTTATTTTCGTTTTTGGCTTCATTAATATATTCTTTGAAACTTTGTGTATTTAAAACATCTTTTTTATCAACTTTACTGATAATATCTCCGGTTTGCAGTCCTTTGAGAGAGGCGTCGGAACCGGCTGTAATGTTGGTTACGATAACACCGTTTGTCAGATTTTCACTTCTGTTAAATTGTTTTAACAATTCCGGTGTAATATTTTCAACGGTTAAGCCTAAAGGTTTTTGAGACGGAGTTTGTTCTTGTTTTTGTGTTTTTTTGTCCTCAGTTTTTTGTTCCGGCATTTCCTCGACTTTTAGGCGAATTTGCATTGGTTTGTCATTACGAATGATTTCCAGATTTATCATTTCTCCGACAGCACTTTCGGCAATAATTCTTGATAAGTTGGTTGCATTGTTAATAGGCATTTTGTTGAATTTGCTTATAATGTCTCCGGCTTTTAATCCTGCACGATCGGCTGGAGAGCCCTCTGTAATGCGAGAGACAAGGATGCCGTTTTTTTGTAAAGGATTAGGCTGAATAGCGATGCCAATCCAACCACGGATTACTTTTCCATTATGACGAAGCTGGCCGATAACCCATTGTGCTAATTTTGACGGTGTGGCAAAGCCGACGCCCATGCTATTGCCGGTGGTGGAAAAAATAGCTGTATTTATGCCGATAACTTCTCCCTGCAGATTAAACATCGGACCGCCGGAACTTCCTTGATTTATTGCCGCATCCGTTTGGATAAAATTATCATACGGGCCGGATTCAATATCTCTGGATTTGGCTGAAATGATGCCGGCGGTAACACTGCCTCCTAAGCCGAACGGATTGCCGATCGCCAATATCCAATCTCCGACTCTCATCCGATCTGAGTCTCCAAATTCGACCTGAGTCAACGGAAAATCTGAGGTGATTTTTAAAAGGGCTAAATCTGTTTTGGTATCTTCGCCGATGAGTTTAGCTTCAAATTGTTCGTTGTTGTGTAAAATGACGTTAATCGTTTTAGCATGATGGATAACATGTTGATTGGTTACAATATATCCTTCTTTATCAATAATAAAACCGGATCCGAGCGCTTCTGTTTCAGGAGCTGTTTCATCGTTTAAATCTTCATTAACCGTTGTGGTTGAAATATTGACAACCGCCGGCAAAAGTTTTTCCGTTAAATCAGCAAAAGACGGTAATTGAGCCGCAGCTGATTGCGTAAGCAGACATATTGCACAAAGTGTCAGGAGAAAGGTTTTCGTTTTTGATGACATTTATCTTCCCATATGCATTGAACGTTTGAAATATTTGAAAAATTCGGAATCCGGAGACAAAACCAGAGATGATTCTCCGTTTGCCAATGAATTTTTATAGGCTTCTAAAGAACGATAAAATTCAAAAAATTCCAAATCTTTGCCGGCAGTTTCATTCCATATTTTGATAGCCGTTTCATCACCTTCACCTCGGGTAATCTGAGCCTGTTTTTCAGCTTCGGCAATAATGATGGTGCGTTCTTTTTCTGCTGCGGCTTTAATCTGTTGAGCCTGTTGTTTGCCTTGGGCTCGGAATTCTTTGGCATCGCGTTCACGTTCTGTTTTCATGCGTGCATTGATGGCTTGCAATACTTCAACGGGTAAGTCTGCGCGACGAATACGAACATCAGCAACACTGACACCGATTTGTTCGGCATCCTGTTTAACGGCCGTGCTGATGTCATGCATAATTTTTGTGCGTTGTTGAGACAGCAATTCCGGCAGAGTAATGCGGCCAAGAATTTTACGTACGGAAGAATTTACGATTTCTGCCAATTTGCTGCGCGCTTGATCTTCATTGCGAACTGTTTGATAAAATTTGAGCGGATTGACAATACGATAACGTGTAAAGCTGTCCACATCCAAGCGTTTTTTATCATTTAAGACAATCTCTTGAGCCGGAGGATCAAGATTAAGCAGGCGGATATCATAAAAAACAACATTTTGGATAAACGGAACCTTTAATTTAAGCCCCGGTTCACGGACTACGCGTATCGGTTCACCGAATTGCAGTACAATTGCCTGTTCTGCCTGATGGACAATATATATGGAGTTGCCTAAAACAAACAAGGCAGCTAATGCAAAAGCAATCAGATAATATTTAAGGTTGCGCATGTTTGTTTCTCCTATTGTTTTTTGAATTTGTCTACGGGAAGAATAGGCAGCAAGTTGTTACCTTGTTTTGATTGATCAATAATGATTTTATCTGATTTGTTCAAAACTTCTTCCATGGTTTCGAGATATAAACGTTTGGCTGTTACGTTTTTTCCTTGTTTGTAAGCTTGATATACGGAATTGAAACGTTCAGCTTCACCTTGGGCTTTATTGACAACAGCTTCTTTGTAGGCTTGAGCGTTTTGTAAACGTTGAGCGGCTTCTCCGCGAGCTGTCGGAATAATTTCATTACGGTAAGCTTCAGCCTCGTTTTTGAAACGTTCCATATCGGCTTTAGCGCGTTGCACTTCATTAAAAGCGTCAACAACCTGTTTGGGCGGATCTGCTTTTTGTAATTTTACACGTATAATTTCAATACCGGAGCCAAATTCATCCAAAACTTTTTGAAGTTCGGCTTTGGTGTCGTCTTCAACTTTACCGCGATCGCCCGTAATAATCGGTTGCATTTCCGATTGTCCGACAATTTCTCTCAAAACAGATTGAGCGGCAACCTGAACGGTTGTATCCGGACTGCGCATATTAAACAGGTAGTCTTTGGCATCTTTAATGCGCCATACGATGGTTAAGTTAATGTCTACAATATTTTCATCACCGGTCAGCATGTGGCTTTCGGTAAATGATTGTGCTGATGGACGATTGTTTTCAGCTACGCCCAGATTAATACTGCGTTCTTGTGTCATATTGACTTTTTCTACGGTTTCAATCGGGTAGGGCAGATGATAGTGCAAACCGGCGTCTGTTGTATAAGCATAAGCTCCAAAGCGCAGAACAACGCCTTGTTCACTGGGTTGAATTTGGTAAAATCCGGACAGCAGCCATAATATCAGGGCTATAATGATAATAAAACCCGGTTTAAAGTCAAAACCGTCATTGTTTTTAATATGTTCAATTGTCGAAAAATCAATGACTTTGGGTTTGACGGGTTGTTCGCTTGCTTCTCCCCACGGATTAATACTGTCATTGCCCCAGGGGCCTTTACTTTTTGCCATTTATGCACCTCATCAGATTTATATTGCTTCGTTTCCATATATAATATAAATATTATTTTAAAACAATTTCAGGACAAAGGTTATTAACAGGAGCCCCATATGGAAGAACAAATTAAACAAGCCGTTTTGGCATTTTTTTCCGAAGAGCAGATTGACAGTATTAAGGTGTTTGATAAGAGAATTATTGTTTCTTTAATCGCGCAGGAAAATCCTGAAACCGCGGAAATTCTAAAACACAAGTTGGAAGAATTGGCGCCGGAACGTAAAATTTCGGTAATATTTACCGCTTCCAGAGATGCATCTTCGCTGCGTCCTGATCATAACGATATGTGGCAATTACCGTCGGTGAAAAAAATTATTGCTGTTGCTTCGGGCAAGGGCGGGGTCAGTAAATCAACAACGGCGACCAATATTGCTTTGGCTTTATCCAAATTAGGCAAAAAAACGGCATTGTTTGATGCCGATATTTATGGTCCGTCTATTCCGACCATGTTGGGATACGAAGGGATGCCCGTTGTGTCTTATGACGGTAAAATAATTGAGCCTTTTGAATATTTGGGTATCAAATCAATGTCTATCGGCAGTATGATTGAGGCAGACACACCGTTAATCTGGCGCGGAGCTAAAGCTTGCGGTGCCATACAGCAGCTTTTGAATGATACAAATTGGGGTGAAATTGATATTATGGTTGTGGATATGCCTCCGGGAACAGGCGATATTCAAATCACTTTGTCGCAAAAAATCAGAATGGATGGCGCCGTTATTGTTTCAACGCCTCAGGATATTGCGTTAATTGATGCCGTTAAGGGTGTAAATATGTTTAAGCGGACCGGTGTTCCTATTTTGGGCATTGTGGAGAATATGAGTTATTATATTTGTGAAAAATGCGGAACTCGCGCTGAAATCTTTGGACATGAAGGTGCAAAACAGACGGCGCATAAAATGGGCGAAACATTTTTGGGGGAAATACCGCTGCATCTGTCTATTCGGGAAAACGCAGACAATGGCACGCCGATCGTATATGCCGATGAAAATAGCCCTTATGCTCAAGCGTACTTGGATATTGCTAAAAAGATTATTGAAAAGTTATAGCCTTTTTTCAAGGTCTTGTTTGAGTTCTGTTTTTAGTTTTTCAATAAAAGCATTATCCTCTAAATTGAGACCTTTTTGTTCTATTTTATTGACTTCCTGATGGTAATAGTTGACGAGGTGGCTGGCTTTTTGAAAAAAACCGCTTTCAAAAGCTTGAATGCTGCCCCAGATTGCTGTTATAAAAGTGAGAATTGTAATTGTGCTTTCAGCAATTTCTAACTTTTCTTTAAATGAATATCGGCTCATGTTATACCTCTGTTTCTTTTTATCAGAGATAGTCTTTTGAGCCTTTATTTTCAATGTATATAAAAATAAAAACCCCGATGATTCGGGGTTTTTTATTTATTTTTTTGCAGAAATAATTTTTATTGCTTCTTCCAGTGTTAAGGTCTTGTTATCAATATTACGCGGAATGGCATAATTATTTTTGCCGCATTTTAAGTATGGTCCGTAGCGTCCGTCCTGCAATAAAATATCTTGTTTGCTTTTAGGATCTTTACCCAGATTTTTCGGTTCCGGTTTAGCTGCGACATTTTGCAATAATTGTTCGGCTCGTTCCAGTGTGATATTGAATATGTTGTCATCACCGGTTAAAGAGCGCGATTTTCCGCCTTGTTTGATATAAGGACCGAATTTGCCGATATTTACTTCTATACCATTTCCTAATTGTTTAGGTAAACTCAATAGAGTAGATGCTTGTTCTAAAGTAATTTCTTCAGGTTTTAAGTTTTTTGGCAAAGCAGAACGTTTGGGTTTTTCTGTTGTTGCGGTGGCATCCTCACCAAGCTGCAGATAAAAGCCGTACGGACCTTTTTTGAGGTAGATTTTAAGTCCGTTCATTTCGCCTAAAGTTTTATCTTCGGGATTAGCGATTTTCGGCGTATCGTTATCAGCTTCGTCTTCGGTATCAGTCAGCGGTTTGGTGTATTTGCATTCCGGATAGTTGGAACATCCTAAAAACGCTCCGAATTTTCCGAGTTTAATACTTAGTTTTCCTTTACCGCAGTCCGGACAAATTCTTGGGTCTGAACCATCTTCGCGAGGAGGGAACAGATGATAAGATAACACTTCATCAATCTTATCAATCACATCACTGACTTGCAGAGGTTGAACGGCTTCAATATTTTTTATAAATTTAATCCAGAAACCGCCTAACAGCTTTTTCCATTCCATTTCACCGGCGGAAACATTATCTAAAAATTCTTCCAATTGCGCCGTAAAATCATATTCGACATATTTTTTGAACCAGTTTTCCAAAAATACGGTTACGATACGACCGCGATCTTCAGGGATAAAGCGCAGTTTTTGAACTTTTACATATTTACGTTCTTGTAAAACGGCAATAATGGACGCATAAGTGGATGGACGACCAATGCCAAGCTCTTCAAGTTTTTTCACTAAACTGGCTTCAGTAAAGCGCGGCGGCGGTGTGGTAAAATGCTGTTCCGGCGTGATTTCGCCTTTGGTAACATTTTCTCCCTCCGTAACATTTGGTAAAATACGGTTTTCGTCATCTTCATCGGTGTCGTCTTTGCTTTCGACATATAACTTTAAGAAACCGTCAAAATCAATCACTTGTCCGTTGGCTCGCAACAAGATTTGATTATCCTTAGAAACGGAATCCACAACAACTTTATCCATAATTGCCGGATTCATTTGACAAGCAACCGTGCGTTTCCAGATAAGTTCATAAAGTTTATGAGCGTCAGAGTCTAATTTAGCCTCCAGCTTTTTGGGGGTATCTTCAATATGTGCCGGACGGATGGCTTCATGAGCTTCTTGTGCGTTTTTAGACTTTGTTTTGTATTCTTTAGCCGTTTTGGGAAGGTAGGCTTCTCCAAAATATTTCAGAATTGCATCACGGCAAGCGCTGATGGCTTCTTTAGAAAGATTGACAGCGTCGGTACGCATATATGTAATAAGACCGTCTTCATAGAGTTTTTGAGCAACCTGCATGGTTTTTTTCGCGCTGAAACGCAGTTTACGTGCGGCTTCCTGCTGTAATGTAGAAGTGGTAAAAGGCGGAGCAGGGTAACGATTGGTTTTTTTGCGTTCTACAGAGGCAATGTGAAATTCTTGAGCTTCAATCTTTGCTTTAGCTTCCAGAGCTTTAGTTTCTGTATTTAAATCAAATTTTTCGAGCTTTTTACCATCCAAATTAATTAATCTGGATTTGATAACCGCTTTTGATGCGGTAAACAGTTCGGCATCAATTGTCCAATATTCTTCACTTTTGAATTTTTCAATTTCTGTTTCTCGTTCGCAAATCAGACGCAAAGCAACAGATTGTACGCGACCGGCAGATTTTGAACCCGGAAGTTTGCGCCACAATACGGGAGAGAGGGTAAAACCGACCAAATAATCCAGTGCACGGCGTGCCATGTAAGCAGAGACCAGATTATCGTCAATCTGGCGCGGATTTTGGATAGCCTCAGTAACCGCAGATTTTGTAATCTCATGAAAAACGACGCGCTCAATTTTTTTGTCTTTGAGCAGTTTTTTGCCTTTAAGTTCTTCTAAAATATGCCAGGCAATAGCTTCTCCC
>CAYTQF010000007.1:0-27998 GCA_964440165.1 uncultured Azospirillaceae bacterium | reverse complement strand
CGACCCACAGCTTAGAAGGCTGTTGCTCTATCCAGCTGAGCTAGGAGCGCATACACTGAATATAACAACACGGAAAATAAACTTTTTTTCATATATGTCAAGAAAAAAACTAAAAAAAACGTCAGAGATTAATCAACCTCTGACGTTTGGATTAGGAATAGGATACTTTTCTCAGCCAAGACACTCTGTCTTCAAGACTGTTCCCCACACTGGCAGGTATAACACAGACTTTATCAAAATGAACTTGGCTCATAACCATTCGAGGTTCGATTTCAACACCGTCAATACCGTTAAACACAAAAAGACCGTCTTTATGTTTGCGAGCCTGAAGTGTCCTTTGGACAAAAGGTTGATCCTCGAAACATTCAATGAGCTGGTTTAATGTCAGTACTTTGACGGTATCCCAGCCGACGAAAATTTTTTTACAGGGTCTTTTTTCGGTACGTTCTCGGGTAATTACAAGATAGTTCAGCCCCAGTTCGGAAGCTTTTTTTACGCCTTCTTCAAAACTGGAAAACCGGCTGCCATCCATTTTTCCGAAACAATATCCTGTCTCAATAGATACAATGCTTTTTTCCATAAAAATATAGTTTAATAATTAATTTCCGGCTATTTGTATAACATATTTTTGTCTAATAATCAATATCTTTTTGTAAAATTTTTTTCATTTTTGAGATGATTTCATCAAACATTTCAAAAGTTAGTACACCTGTATTGATATTATAACGAGATGTATGATATGAATTCAGCATCACAATATTATGGTGATTATTCAAAATATGTATCGCTCCATGCGCAAATTTAAACGCCGATTTTTTATATTTCAGCACGCCCAAAACGGCATTATGTGCCACACTTCCTAATGTCAAAATTATTTTAAGATTAGGCATATTATTTATTTCATCAATCAGATAGAACCCGCAATTTTTTATCTCATCACCGGTAACTTTATTTTGAGGGGGAACGCAACGAACTGAGTTGGTTACACGCACATTTAGAAGTTCAAAACCGTCATCTTTTCGTTTTTGATAATTTCCACATGCAAAACCATGCTGTTTTAAGATAGGGTATAGTACATCGCCGGCATAATCATTGGTAAAGGGACGGGCAGTTTGATTGGCTCCATTCAATCCGGGGGCTAACCCGACAATTAAAATTTCAGCGTCCAAATTTCCGAATGATGGGACGGGACCATTATAATAGGTTGGATATTTTGCTTCATTCTCGGCACGAAAATCCAATAATCGCGGACATTTTAAACAACTTTTATCTGGGCACTCAAACATGTTTCCTCCATTATGGGAAAAATATATCATATTTTTTTTAGTATGCACTCTTTAAATTTTTTTATGCAAAGTTATATAGCTTATGTCTATCATGGTTAATCATCAAATGGAGATCAAAAAATATGATAAAAAAATCAGTGTTGTTGGCAGGTGTTGCTGTATTATTGGCTAATAGTGCTAATGCTATGGAATTTAAAGATTTGAACCCCTACGTTGGTTTGGACTATGCATATTCTAAAGCTGATTACAAAGGCAAAGAATACGATAAAAAATTAAAAGACGAATATAACTCCGGTATCTTTAACGCTGGTATTCGTCCTATGGATAATTTCAGTTTAGAAGCCTTTTTTCAACAGTCCGGTGAATTAAAAGGCGGAAAGTATATGGAAGATGGTCAGCTTCACCGTATGAAATCTGAATTTTATGCGTATGGTTTGGATGCTTACGGCTATATGCCGATTGGCTGCAGCGGTTTTAATCTGTTGGGTACGGTCGGTGTTGCCAACTATAACATGAAAGTAAAATCTCATGATGGTTCCGTTGATAAACAGAGAATTGGTTACCGTGCAGGTATTGGTGCTCAGTATGATATTGATGAAAACTGGTCTGCGCGCGTCGTCGGACGTTACAGCTACCTGAATTCTAACGCTTTGGATAATCTTCAGGAAGTAACCGTCGGTTTGCGTTATACATTCTAAGTATATATTCAAAGAAAAGAAGCTAAAAGCTATCCTATAGAAACAATAGGATAGCTTTTTTTACAAAATTGTGCAAATCGTGTTGAATTAAATTTAATTTTAAGTAAAAGTATGTAAATTGTAAGCAGTTGTAATTAATAAGAGAGGAAAATATGAGCAAACGGCAAACCTATTTATTTATACTGGCAATGGGGCTGATATTAATTTTGATAGGGCAGTTTATGCATATTAACTATATTAACAGTGTCGTAAAAAATACAATTCATTGGGTTGAAAGCCCGTATATTTTTGCACCGGCAGCCGTGTGCGCGTTTATTTTTATGAACAATAGTAAATATTGGATGATAAATATCTGCGCGGCTTTGATTATGTCTTTGATTATCCAATTTTTAATTGTAAAGACCGGCGGCAGCCTGTATATCTTTTTAATCAGAAGTTTTGCTTTTATTGTTGTTGTATATTTGCTCAACTTGATTAAAGTTATTTTAGATAAATAAATACGAAAAGGCCGCAACAATGGCGGCCTTAACTTTTTACAGCTCTTATATAAAAGGCCGCAAAATGATTTATATTTCAGAGATTAATACCAGTATCGGAAAATTATGGTTGGAAGCCGAGGACAATAAATTAATAAAAATTAGTTTTACACCTCTTAGCGGACATAAAAAAGACACGCCTTTTTTGAAAAAAGCGGCAGCTCAGCTGTTAGAATATACGCAAGGTCGACGTCAAGTTTTTGATTTAGAATACAAAACACAAGGAACTCCGTTTCAAGAATGTGTTTGGGAAATATTAAAACAAATTCCATATGGAAAAGTGTGGAGTTATAGTGATGTTGCTGAAAGTCTGGGAAACAATAGTTCTGTTCGGGCTGTTGGAAATGCTAACCATCATAATCCGTTGCCGATATTGATTCCTTGCCACAGAGTTATTCGTAAATGCGGCGATTTAGGCGGTTATGGAGGAGGGTTGGAAATTAAGCAAAAACTCTTGGCCTTAGAGACATTACACTGCCTCTAATCAATATAATTTTTTCGAAATAGTTCGATCTCGTTTTTATATCCCGGAAGCTCATTAGGTGTTTCTAATAAAAACGGCAAGTGCTTGAGAGCGGGATGATTAACCAAATTAATTAAAGCAGATTGTCCGATTGTTCCTGCACCGATTTTTTCATGTCTGTCTTTATGAGAGGCAAAAGGCATCATACTGTCGTTTAAATGAATGGCTTTCAAACGAGACAAGCCGATAATCTTATCAAATTCTTCTAAAACGCCGTCTAAATTATTCACAATGTCATATCCGGCGGAATAAACATGGCAAGTATCAAGACACACACCTAATTTGTCAGAAAGTTCAACTCTGTCCATGATGTTTTTAAGTTCTTGAAAATCCGAACCGACTTCACTGCCTTTGCCGGACATGGTTTCTAATAAAACAGTTGTATGCTGTTCTGGTAATAAAACCGTATTAAGTAAGTCTGAAATTAAATTTACAGCGTTTTCAACACCTTGTCCGACATGACTTCCCGGATGAAAATTATACAAATTACCGGGGACATATTCCATTCTGCGCAAATCATCACGCATTGCCAACTCGGCAAATTCTCTGGTTTGAGGGTTGTCGGAACAAGGATTAATAGTGTAGGGGGCGTGAGCCAATATTGTAGTAAAATTATGCTGCGCAGAGAACTGTAAAAATTGTTTCACATCGTGTTCATCAATTTCTTTGGCATTGCCGCCGCGAGGGTTTCTGGTAAAAAATTGAAAAGTATCCGCTCCGATGGAAACAGCTTCTTTTCCCATATTAAGAAAACCTTTTGCGGCAGAAAGATGACAGCCTATGTGCAGCATAATTTTATGTCCTGATACTAGTCGTCAGATTTGCAGCTTTTTACAGCATTAAAAATTGTTTTGAAAGCTTCTGCAACACCTTCAGCCGTGTATGTACGTCCTTCAATCAAAGTGCGACATAATTCAAAAGTGATTTCTTTATCGCAATCACAATCGCAACAACAATCACAGCATCCGCAGTCGCATTCATCACCGCAACCGCATCCGCAGCCACAAGAACATTTTTCTTCTGTCATTTAGCATCTCCTAAAATTAATAACCATACAAGAGATACATTGTTTATTCAAATTGTGCAAGATATTTCTCAGCTTCAAGAAAAGCCTGACATCCGCTTGCCGCGGCAATAATAGCTTGCTTAGAATTACCTGAAACAACATCTCCGGCGGCAAAAACACCTTTGCGGCTGGTCAGACAAGATTTTTCGGGATACGTCATAATATATCCCTGATTGTCCAAGTCTAACTGATTCGTAAATATAGCCGTGTTCGGACTGTGTCCGATTGCGATAAACAAGCCGTCCAGATTAACGGTTGTGATCGTGTCGTCTGTTATATTTTTGAGCCTAATTCCGGTAACTCCCGGCGGTTGATCTTGTCCTAAAACTTCTTCAACAACACTGTTCCAAACAATATGAATACGCGGATTATTAAATACTCGATTCTGCAAAACTTTATCTGCCCGAAGAGCATCTCTTCTGTGAATCAACAGAACATCGCTGGCGATATTGGCTAAAAATAAAGCTTCTTCGGCAGCAGAATTACCGCCTCCGACAACGGCTACACGTTTATTTTTATAAAAGAACCCATCACATGTTGCACATACGGAAACACCCCAGCCGCGATATTTGGTTTCGCTTTCAATATTCAGCCATTTAGCAGAAGCTCCGGTCGCTATAATAATGCTTTTTCCGGTAAAAACATTGTTTTTTTGCGAGACACAAATAAACGGCTTATGTTGAAAGTCAACTTCCGTAATCATATCATCAACAATCTGACAGCCGGTATTTTCAGCCTGTTTACGCATATTATCCATTAAGGTGGTGCCTGAAATTGTCTCTGCAAAACCGGGATAATTCTCAACTTCGGAAGAAATTGTCAATTGTCCGCCCGGTTGTTCACCACTAACAATAATAGGATGAAAACCGGCGCGCGCAGCGTAAATTCCGGCCGTATAACCGGCCGGTCCGGAACCTATAATTAATATATCAGACTGATATTCTGCCATAATTTTAGAACCTATTTAATTTTTTTAGAATTATCTGATGAGAAGACACATCCGATATATAACTCATCGCATTCAAAATCATGTGATAAATTATTAGGAAAAACGCAGCCGCAACGATCATCTTCCGAGCAGTCGCATTTATTTTCATAATTATAATAACATCTTTCGTCAGTTGTTTTATTGCTCATATTTCACCTCACAAAAAAAAGACCGTACATATCCCGGTCTTTGATATAAGTATAAATTAAAAATTTCCAAGAGGTTATTTATAGATAACATCAACGATTTCAAAAGATTTTTTACCGCCCGGAGCTGTATATTCGGCAACATCGCCGCATTCTTTTCCAATCAAAGCTTTAGCCAGAGGAGAAGATAAAGAAATTTTGTTACGATCAATATCGGCCTCATAATCTCCGACAATTTGATATGTTTTTTCTTCATCGGTATTTTCATCTGCAACAACAACCGTTGCGCCAAAACGAATAATGTTACCTTTGATTGATGCAGGATCAATAACCTGAGCACGACTGACCACAACTTCTAATTCTTGAATACGTCCTTCAATAAAACTTTGCTTTTCTTTTGCGGCGGAATATTCGGCATTTTCAGACAAATCGCCGTGAGAACGAGCCTCAGCAATAGCTGCAATGATGTTTGGACGGTCTACACCTTTTAGTCTCTTCAATTCTGCTTCAAGTTCTGCAAAACCGTTTTTTGTAACAGGAAACTTATCCATCACATATCTCCACATAAAAAAAGTTAGAAAAATTAGACTGCGAAAGATGCACACATCTACTCACAGCCCGTTTAAAATCAGCAATAGAGCGTAATATAACACAAAAAAAACAGACTGCAAGCCTTTTCGAAAATTTTCTGCTGTTATAAATTAATTGCTGCTGGAAAAAAGTTTAATTTTTCTTTGCGGTGCAGGTACGGTTTCATTGCGTAAAGCCTCAAGTTCTTGATTAATCTCGTCATTTCTTTGATCGACTTCATCCTGATTTTTATCTGCGTTTTGAATAATTTGCGCGGCATTTTCCATCTCAAGCTGAAACATTTCAGCACTTTTGCGAGCGTTTTCAATAACAGGTTCCATTGATCTTACCATAGTTCCCATGTTTTGGGTTATTTGAGGCATGGAGTTATTCATAGCTTTAGATAAAGCAGTCATATATTTGGCCATTTCGTCCGTCATTATCTGTAATTCCTGCGTCATTACTTTAATATTTTCTTCGACTTCTTTATCATAATCGGCTTGATTTTTTTCTGCGGCAGAAACAATAGAAGCAAAACATAAACTCAGCATTGCGGTATAAGCAAAAATTTTCATAAGCGATCTCCTGATATCTCTGCCTAATAAGATATACATAATATTAAAACGAAATCAAATAAAATAATTCGTCTTGCATTTTTAGCATGATATGATTATGCTTGCAGACA
This sequence comes from uncultured Azospirillaceae bacterium, assembly GCA_964440165.1. GTDB lineage: Bacteria > Pseudomonadota > Alphaproteobacteria > RF32 > CAG-239 > Scatocola. The sequence goes on along the minus strand of CAYTQF010000007.1, from coordinate 21,500 downwards.
GTAAATTTATTAAATTCGGAGGATAAAAAGATGTTAAGAGACGATTTGCAAAAGGCTCTGAAAGATTCTATGTTGAGCCATGACAGCGTTACAACCGGTGCCGTTCGTATGATTATTGCCGGCATGAAAGAAAAAGATGTTGATGCGCGTGGGAAAGGTCTTGAAAAGGCCAGTGATGCTGATTTGTTGTCTATGATGCAGACAATGATTAAACAACGTAATGAATCTATTAAAATGTATGTCGATGGCAATCGTCAGGATTTGGCAGATAAAGAAATGTCTGAGATTAAGGTTATCGAACGTTTTATGCCTAAACAATTGAATGAAGCTGAAGCCGAGGCGGCTATTAAAGCAATCATTACATCTCTTGGTGCCTCTTCTTTAAAAGATATGGGCAAAGTTATGGGCGAATTAAAAAATAAATATGCCGGACAATTGGATTTTGGCAAAGCCTCAGCCCAAATCAAGAGTTTGTTGTCCTAATATATCAGGTACTCTATGGCCAATACGGATTTGCAAAAATTTTGTGATGAACTGCGTGCGAAGATTTCTATCGTCGAAGTGGTAGGAAGCAAGGTTAAGCTTATCCGAAAAGGTCGTGAATATCAGGCTTGCTGTCCGTTTCATAATGAAAAGACACCGTCTTTTACCGTCAATGAAGCTAAAGGTTTTTACCATTGTTTTGGCTGCGGTGCACATGGTGATATCATCAAATTCGAAATGGAAGCGAATAATCTGCCGTTTATTGATGCCGTTAAAAAGCTGGCATCTCGTGTCGGTTTACAGGTGCCTCAGCTTAATCCGGAACAGCATGAGGAACAGGAAAAGAAAAAAAGCCTCTACGATATTATGGAGTTGGCAGCTAAATTTTTTGAAAAAAACTTAAAAATGCCGGATGGAGAAAAGGGGCTGGATTATTTTCGCCGCCGCGGCTTAAGTGATGATACTATTGCGAAGTTTCGACTGGGTTATGCTCCGAATAACAACGGACTGCGTGCGCACTTAAGTTCTCAGGGAATTTCGGAAAAAGACATGAATGAATTAGGTCTGTTAACGATTCCTGAAGACAAAAGTCGTCGTCCGCATGATTTTTTCCGAGATCGGGTCATGATTCCGATTATGGATAAACAGGGCAGAGTAATTGCATTCGGCGGCCGTATTATGGGAGACGGTCAACCCAAATATTTAAACTCACCTGAAACACCTATTTTTAACAAGCGGCGAACACTCTATAATCTTAATTATGCTCGAGATAAAGCGTTTGCTGCTCGAAATATTATTATTTGTGAAGGTTATATGGATGTGATTGCCTTGGATCGTTATGGGTTTGAATACGCTGTTGCACCGTTAGGAACGGCTTTGACCGAAGATCAGATCTCGGAAGCGTGGAAAATATGTCCGGAACCGACATTGTGTTTCGATGGCGACGGAGCCGGTATCAAAGCGGCCCTTCGCTCTGTCGACAGAGCGTTACCGATATTAAAGGCCGGTTATTCTCTAAAATATATTTTTCTACCCGATAAGCAGGACCCTGATGAATTTTTGCAGGCACACGGGCATGATGCTTTTGCGCAAAAGTTAACTGAAACGACACCGCTTGTACAATTGTTATGGCGTAAAAATATAGAAAATAAAGATACTTCGACACCGGAACAAAAAGCTTTGGTTGAAAAAAATATCAAAGAAGAAGTATCCAAAATAGCTGATGAAACTGTCCGCGGCTACTATTTGCAGGAAATGAAAAATTATATCTATAAAGAACTGCGGCAAAGTACATGGGCAAAACAGCATTCAGAATACGCTTATAAAAGAAAAACAGCAGATAAAACGCCAAATAAATCATTATCTCCGCGTGCAAAAATTGATTTGGATGAACTTGTTCTTAAGTTTATTTTGGCAGCCATGCTTTACCATGTTGAATTTATAGCCGAATATGAGGAACAAATTTCAATGTTTGAAATATCCAATCCTCGTTTTCGTACTTTATTAGACGAGATTTTTGAACAATATCATAATAATGACGAATTAACGGCAGAACTTTTGGAACAACAGTTGAAAGAAAAAGGTTTTGAAAAAGAACTTCAATCTTTGTGGGAACTGGAAATGCTTCGCCAGCAAAAACCTTTTGATGCTAAAATTCGCTCGGAAATTAATATAAAAATAGCCGAAGTCCAACTTAATCAGCTGGAAAAAGAAATAAAAGAATGTTTGAGAATTATGCAAACGGCCGAGTCGTTTCCAGAAGAGGTCTATAACCGATACGAAACACTCAAAAAAGAAAAAACACTTCTCCTTAATACACATAACGCAGATTAGGCGGATTCCTTTATTCCCGGAGTTTATAATAATTTTTAGCTAAATATTAACTTTCTTGGGTTAAAGCTAATTGTTGACAAATCAGGTACAAAATATTAAAAGCTAAAAAGCTAGCAATTTGTGTCCTTTGTCTGTAAGGACAATTATACGTAAAAACCGGTTTTTAGGAAACATTTAATGTCAGACATTGATAATCAAGATTACTATGAAAGTGCTCCCGCAACAGATACACCGTTGATTGATACTTTGGGTAGTGCTGTAAAACGCCTAATTGAAAAAGGTAAAAGCCGCGGCTTTATTACAGTTGAAGAGCTTAATAAGGCTTTGCCGTCAGAACGTGAATCTTCTGAACAAATTGAAGATATTATGTCTGAAATATCCGATATGGGTATCAGTATAACTTCAGAATCTCATCTTGATTCTGTTGATCAGGACGTTGATGAAGATATTGAAATTGATGATGATGAGGTCGAGGGCGGAAACTTTGACGAAAAAGAACTCGGTCGTTCGGATGATCCTGTTCGTATGTACCTCAAAGAGATGGGAACGGTTGAGCTGTTGTCTCGTGAGGGTGAAATTGCCATTGCTAAACGTATTGAAGCCGGTAAAACCGTTATGATTGACGGTTTGTGCGCCAGTCCGATGACAATTAAAGCTATTGCCGGATGGCGTGATGATTTGCTGAACGGCAAGATGCAGCTGCGAGACATTATTGATTTGGAAATGATGTACGGTGATGACGCAGAAGCTATGGTTTTTGAAGAAGAAACCGTTGAAGACTTAGATAATGTCGCCGATGAAATTGCTAAAAAAGATAATCTTGATGATATTGATGATGATCTTGAAGATGATATCGAATTAGAAGATACTGTCGAAGATGAAGAAGACGAAGATGAAGACAGTACCGATGAAGATAATGGCACATCCGATGATGATGAAGAAGGTGGAAACGGTCATTCTTCAGCATCAGTGTCTTCTATGGAAGAAGCATTGCTTGAACCCGTCCTTGAGATTTTAACTAAAATTTCAAGTTACTATGATGATTTGAGTAAAGTTCAAAAACAACGGGTCGATGCTATTATTTCCGGTAAAAATATTCCGGCTGCCGTTGAGAAAAAATATCTTCAAGTGAAAAAAGAGCTGGTGGAATTAATGAGCTCTATCCACTTGAACGCTATCCGAATTGAACAGTTGGTAGAACAATTAAATGACTTAAATAAGCGTTTAATGGGATTAGAAGGTAAATTATTGCGTTACGCATTATCTTGTAAAATTAAACGTGAAGATTTCCTTGAAAACTACCAAAAAGCAGAGTTGGATCCAGATTGGGTGAAAAAGATATCTGCAAAGAATGATAAACATTGGAAAGCATTTGTTGAAAAATACGGTGTCGAAATTGTTGAATTAAGAGATTCTATTGCCCGAATGGCTCAGGAATGTGGCTTGCCGATCAGTGAATATCGTCGTATGGTTGATACTATTAAGAAAGGTGAAAGAGAAGCCGATCGTGCCAAAAAAGAAATGATTGAAGCTAACTTGCGTTTGGTTATTTCCATTGCGAAAAAATATACCAATCGTGGTTTGCAGTTCTTAGACTTGATTCAAGAAGGTAATATCGGTTTAATGAAAGCTGTTGATAAGTTTGAATATCGCCGCGGATATAAATTTTCAACATATGCGACATGGTGGATCAGACAAGCTATCACACGTTCTATCGCCGATCAGGCTCGTACAATTCGTATTCCTGTTCATATGATTGAAACGATTAATAAATTGGTTCGTACTTCTCGCCAAATGTTGGCAGAAATGGGAAGAGAACCGGTACCTGAAGAATTGGCCAAACGTTTGTCAATGCCTTTGGAAAAAGTCCGTAAGGTTATGAAAATTGCCAAAGAACCGGTTTCTCTGGAAGCACCTGTCGGGGATGAAGAAGATTCTTCTTTAGGTGATTTTATTGCTGATGATAATGCTTTACAGCCTTTAGATTCTGCAATTCACGCTAATCTTAAAGAAACCTGTACCCGTATTTTATCATCATTGACACCGAGAGAAGAACGCGTTCTGCGTATGCGTTTCGGTATCGGTATGAATACAGATCATACTTTGGAAGAAGTCGGACAACAATTTAATGTAACTCGTGAGCGTATTCGCCAAATTGAAGCTAAAGCTTTAAGAAAATTAAAACATCCGAGCCGCTCGCGTAAGCTGCGTTCTTTCTTAGATCAATAGGAAAAAGCCTCCGAAAGGAGGCTTTTATATTAACAGCCTATTTGTCAGAAACTTTATTTAATTTTTAATTACAATTTTGATATACCGTTTGACGGCAGCTCCGTAAAGAAATTTTCTTCGTTACCTCATTATTCTCCTTGACGTTTTCGAGGATGATAATGAGGTAATTTTTTATCTGCTTTCTCAGAAATATTCATGAATTAAGGTCTAGAAGGGCTTATCTGGGGGTGTTTTAAGGGTTTTAGATGAATGAAAATAGAAAAAAATAAGTCTGACCCCAAATAATGCTTTACAATAAAAAATAAATGTGATATCTTAAAAATGAAGGTTTTGCTTCCGGGAGTAGTGATGATGAAGAAAGTATATATAGTTTGTTGTTATATTATAACAGTTATTTTAGCTGTTCGTACAGCGCAAGCTGATATGATGTCATCGGATGCTGCTTCACACCTCGTAGATATCAAAACCAAACCCAACACACACAAAGCAAAACCTTCAAGCTTTTATAATAAATATGCCGGTGTTACGTTCATCACGGATGACCGCACTCAAAAAAGCTTCAATGAAAACAATACAGATGCTTGTATGAGATTAGGTTATATTACGCGAGCAGACAAATGTCCAGCCAATGCAGAATTTATACGATGCCCGTTTGATGCTGATATGGGGTATTGTGCAGAAAATTGCGATGAATATCGGTTATCTGCGGCAGAATGTGATGAGAATAAAGGCACATGCGAGCGCTGCGGGCGTAAAGATCTCTGGAAGTATGAGAGTTGCAACAGCGGTTATATTTTGAATGACGGATTATGTACTGAAAACTCTTGTACCGGCTATAATTATACAACATCATCAATAACAGGATGTGCCGGAACTGAAACTTGTCAAAAAGGTGCTGATAAAGTTTATAAATGCACAAGATGTAACAGCGGTTATGTTTTGAATGACGGATTATGTACTGAAAACCCCTGTACCGGCTATAATTATACAACATCATCAATAACAGGATGTGCCGGAACTGAAACTTGTCAAAAAGGTGCTGATAAAGTTTATAAATGCACAAGTTGCAACAGCGGTTATATTTTGAATGACGGATTATGTACTGAAAACCCCTGTACCGGCTATAACACCTCTAACAATAGATCCCTTGGAGCGTGTAAAACTATAGAGTCCTGCCAAAAGGTAACAGGTACGGTTTATAAATGCAATGAGTGTTATACGGGGTATGAGCTCTCCGATGGAAAATGTGCGCTGACTTGCGACCTCCAATTTACGTATTCTGCTTTATTAAGGACTCATTGTGCTGAAGCGACAGCGAGCTGTATTTTAGGCGGTCCGAGCGGAGAAGAGACACGGTACAGTAGTGTTTGTAAAAAATGCGAAAGCGGATATAAACTATCTAGGTACGGCTACATAAACTACACCCCTTGTACATTAGACCTGTGCACTGTAGAAGGTATTTATTGCTATAACGATACACCGATAGGTGTGGTGTTTTATGAAGATGACAATACGACAAAGATAATTGCGTTAAAAGATCTTAATTGCATGAGTGGGTCAGTCGGCTGTAGGAGAACTTATGAAAGCGAGCGCGACGTAGATACATTAACAAATTACAGTAATGAGACTGACGCTGTTAAAGATATGGACGGCAAAGCGAATACTCAAAAGATATTAGCATATGGATATATTCAAATTGCACTAGATACAAGCGCATACGCACCGTCAGTATGTCAGAATGGCAGCATGTGCAACGCAGGGGAATGGTACATACCGGCATTAGGGGAATTGCAAGAGATTTATAATCAGTTAGATACGATACAAACGAATTTGACAACCGTCGGCGGTGAAAAAATCAATGTTGAAGGTACTTATAAATACTGGTCCTCTACCGAGTGCTCTGGGGTTTATTCATGGATGATGAATTTCAGTAACGGCAATAGGAGCAAGGGCTTGAAGAAACACGATAGTAATTACGTTCGTCCGGCTCTGGAAATACCAAAGAATAGGGAATAGAAGACAAATAAAAAAGGAAAAGCTTGATAAAAAAATCCAAATTTCCAAAAGCATTTATCCCATTTAAATTTATTCGTTTTGTGGATAACTGTTATTGATAAACTTTAATGTTTTAAAATAAAAAAAACTGGTGTAGAGTAGGGCTGTTCATTATTATCAAAATCGAGGAAACAGATGTCTGAGCAGCAAAAACAGCAGGATGCAATTACTTTACCCGAATTTATTTCAAATAATTCAATATCCTACACCGGAGAAAAAGATAAAAAATCTGCCGGAAATTTATACCGCTTAATGCTTGGTATTAGCTGCATTTGGCTGTTAATTGTTGTTATTTACATCACACAATTTTTCGGTTGGTCAAATCTGTTTCTAATGATGCCGGATGAATTTGGCGGATTCTTGGCAGGTATTACTCTTCCTTTAGCCGTTATCTGGGTTGTAATGGCCTATATTGATCGCGGTGCCAGCTTTAAAGAAGAGGCAAAGTTGTTACACACATATATGAATCAGTTGGTATATCCGGAAGACGGCGCCGCGCAAACAACAAAAGCCATGGCAGATGCAATCCGCGCCCAAGTCATAGAGCTGCAACAGGCAACAAAACAGGCAACGGAAGAAACCGCCAAGATTAAAAGCGGTTTAAGTCAGCATGTAACGGATTTTGCCAAATTGGTAGATATTCTTGAAGGCTACTCATCCAAAACAATGGCAGATCTGAACGAAGGCATTAAAATGATGTCTCAGGGTTTGGATTATATCAATGAAAAAGTCAATGTAACGACGAATAATATTGAAAGTAAAGTTTCTTCTTTTTCGGGGATTGCTGATCAAATTCAAAACAATATGACGAATGTTTCAGAAAATTTAACGGCTCAAATCGGAGAAATGAATAAACGTTCGGAAGAATTAAGCGGACTATATCAAAATAATAATCAGATTATTACTCTTAACAATGAGATGCTTAATACTTGTAGTTCAAAACTGTCTCGTAATTTTGATGTGATTAACGAAATTGTTGCCGGTCAATGTGATCGTATGGAAAAAGTTTCCGGTGATATTGTTGAACGTTATAAAATGGTAGACGGAGAATTGAGCAAACGAGCTCAAAAAGTTGAGGGTGCATTTAGTGAACAGTCTAAACAAATTTTAGATTATTTGAAAAATATGGATAAAACATCCTTGATTGCGGCTGATAAATTTGAAGAGTTTAGAGATCACCTGAATCGTGAAGTTGATAGCATCTTAACACGGGCAAAAACTATCTCTGACAGCGTTGAGCTGCAAATTAAAAATCTGACAAACGTTTCAGAAAACATTAATGATAATATGAATAATGTTGAAACCTTACTTCAGGAAAAAATCTCCAACTTAAATAAAACGGCTCAAATTTCTGTTGATACCATCATAAACAATTCTTCAAACTTGGATGCAAAGATTTCAGCTTTATGTGCAACCCAGGAAACATCTTCGGAAAAAACACAACAATTGATAGCTTCCTTAACGGATAATACTCATATAGCGAATAACACATTCAGTAACATCCAGTCAAATATACAAAATCTTATTCAAGAACTGCAGAACAATGTTACTGTTGCTCAAAATACAACGGATACCTGGATAGCCAACCTTCAGAATGCCGGAACGTTGATGGATAAACAAACCGGTTCTTTGATAGAAGCATCCGATGCCGTTGCCGCGCAAAGCAGATTGTGCGGTATTACATTGGAGCAGCAGTATAAACAACTTAATACGGCTGCCAATAAAATAGAAGAAACGAAAGAAAATTTAAAGCAACAGCTTGATGATCTGACTCGTTTGGCTAATACAATCAGTGATGAAAATCTTGAAACTATTCGCAATATTGATACAGCAATGCAAAAATCTCAAGATATTCACCAACAAACAGCTGATATTACAGATAATTTCCAAAAACAAGTACAGAGTTTTGATACCGTATCTGCACAGGCTTTAGCGCGTATGGAAGACTTTACGGCACAAGTCAATGAAAGCAAAGGCAAAATTGAAACACTGTCTCAGGATGTTTCCGGAAAAGCTGAAAATGTTGCTTCGTTATTGGCAGCACAAATTAAAGCTGTTAATTCTGCTACCGAAAATTCAGATCAAAAACATGAAAAACTGGTTCAATTGTTCAATTCTCAATCCGCAATTTTGAACAGTACGGCAGAAAACACCATCAGTTATGTCGCAGATGTCGTTCAAGCATTGGATGAAAAAGCCTCTACGATTAACTTGTTATTTAAGAACCAACAGATTGAATTCTTTGATATCTGCAATAAATTATCTGAAAATACAAAGACAATCAGCAGTTCCTTAAAAGAGCAGGTGAATGTTTTGGAACAAAGCGCCAACCATGTATTTTCTCGAATGGTCTTATTGGAAGAAGAGTTTGGTAAAAAAGCCGAAAATATTGCAACAACTTCAAGTCAATCTGTTGAAAAGATAACTTCTGTCAATGAGGCTTTAAACCAGCAAAATAAAGATGTGGAAGCATCCATCGATATTATTTCAAAGAAACTGAAAGCAATCAATGATGATGTCCGCACTGTTTTGGATAGTTTTGATTCTTCCATTAAAGATCTGCAGGCAGAAGCCAATGTTGCCTCAACAACAATTACCGGTAACTGCAATAAAATAAAAGAAGCTAACCGTAATTTGTCAGATGAAAGCAAAAGTGCCGCTTTAGTTTTGGAAGGTCAAATCAAAGTTTTGGATATGAGCCTGACAAAGATACAGTCTCAATCAGAAACAATCAAAGATACCTTTGTAAAACAAAAAGATAATATTTCAGATATTGTTAATATTATCATGACACAAACCAGAATGGGCGAAGCTTCTTTGGCTCAGCAATATAAGTATTTAACAGATGCTGCTGATGAAGTTTCCGCTAAAATGTCTGAAATTGAAAATATGTTCAAAAACAATACATCTTCAGTTGTTGATATGTCCGGAAAATTGGCTTATGAAGTCAACGTTCTCGGTGATCGTATTATTAAAATCGGAGAAGATGTTGATAAAACCTCTAAACTCTCAATTAAAACTATTGAAGAAGTTCGTATGTCTTTAAGCAATACGGCGGATGACTTAAATGAAACCGTTAAAAGCAGTAACGATAAGGTCAATAATATCGTTAATACTTACCAAAACTACATTGCTAACTTTAACACTGTTACGGCAGAGGCCAGCAGCGGAGTGGTTGAAGTTAACAACTTAATATCTTCTCAAAATGATAAAATGATTAAAATTTCGGAAGACACCAAAAATTTGGTAGAAAGTTTCAATACGGTATTAAATGAAGCTTCATCTCAATTATCCAAACGTGCTGCCGGTGCATTTGATCAAGTTAAAGGCATGAGTGCTAAACTCAAAGAATTAAGCCTGCAATTGGATGATGCAACCAAACTGACAACAAAACATATGGATACGGCCGGAGAAAAAATGCGTGCCAATATTAATGAAATAGCTGCAAATGCTGAACGCATTTCTAATGACATTCGTTCTTCCGGTGAAGTATTCTTAAAACAATCAGATGTCTTACTGGCTGCAACAGGGGACACATTGCAAAAAGTTAATGATGCGATGACGGCATTGGGTAATACATCTTCTAATTTAACTATCCACGGTAAAGAATGGCTTGAACAATCGTCAGAATTTACAAAAATGTTTGAGAAACAATCTCAAATTATTGAAATTACCTCGGCTAAGGCAAATGATGGCTTACGTAAGCTGGAGGCAAAATATCAAGAACTGCAAACAGATACATTTTTGAGCGATGCTGCTGTCATTTTTGAAAAAATGGAAGCTCTTGCGATTGATATCAACCGTATCTTTAATCCGACAACGGAAGAAGAAATATGGAAAAAATATTATAGCGGTGATACGGCAGCCTTTGTACGTTACTTAAATAAGGTTATGACAAAGAATCAAATTGCGGCTATTCGTAAAGAGTTTGAAGATAATGCAGACTTCCGCAGCTTGGTAACACGTTATGTCAGCGACTTTGAAATGTTGATAAGCAAAGCCAAAGGCAATGAACGGGCAGGGGTATTATTATCCGTCATTTCAGGCTCAGACGTCGGCAAAGTTTATTATATTCTGGCTAAAGCTTTGGATAAACTTAACTGAGGATACTTATGGCTGTAACGAATAACACATCAAATTTACAGAATATTACGGCTCAAATTCAGCAGTATGTCCGTAAAATTAAAACAGATAAGCAAGTCTTACAGCCACAAGGATCCGAGAGTTTTGCGGTTAGCTATGCTAATGACCTAAAATATAATCTTAACTTTTTGAATGGGAACAATAAATTCAGTATTCATAATTTTATTAATGAAACCCCGAACTCAACTGACATATCTGTCAGTTATGCTGCAGCAGCCTACAATCATTTAAGCAATGAAGAAGATAAAAACAAAATTTTGATCGACTTTATGCATGAATATAACCGTAATTTTGATGTGAAAGCATGAATAACTTAGGTTTTGACAGTAAAGTATTTTTAGCGCCGATGGCCGGTATTACAGATCGTCCGATGCGTCGGTTGGTTGCATCTTTCGGCAAGGGTGTTATTGTTTCTGAAATGGTTGCGGTAAATGCAATTCAATGGAAAAATCCTAAAACATATCGCATTGCTGATGTCCGTGATGAAAACTACCCCGTAGTTGTACAATTGGTGGGTGGCGATGCGAAGTTATTTGCCAATGCCGTCAAATTGGTTGAAGATTTAGGCGCATATTCCATTGATATTAATATGGGATGTCCTGTCAAAAAGATCGTTAACAACCATTCAGGCTCCGCCTTAATGAAAGATATGAAAAGTGCCGCGGAAATCATTACAACCGCTGTCAATAACACTAAATTGAAAGTCAGCGTTAAATTCCGTAAAGGTTGGGATTGTAATCATATTAACGCCGTAGAGTTTGCTAAAATGTGTGAAGATTGCGGTGCCGCTTATGTTACAGTTCACGGTCGCACGCGTAGTGAATTTTATTCCGGAGAAGCTGATTGGGATATTATTCGTCAGGTCAAAGAAAATATACATATTCCCGTAATCGGTAACGGAGATATTACAACGGTTTTCAATGCCAAGCAAATGATTCAGCAAACCGGTGTTGACGGCGTAATGATTGCCAGAGGAGCCCTCGGTTGTCCCTGGTTAATTTCACAAACGCATGAATATTTGGAACAAGGAGTAATTCCGCATAAAATTTCCGCTGCTGAAATAAAAGAAACATTATTAAAGCATATTGATTATTTAGTAGAATATTATGGTAAAGACATGGCATTACCCATTTCCAGAAAATACGTATGTTGGTATTCAAAAAATTTGAGAGACGCTAAACGTTTCAGAGAATATTATACAAAAACAAATGATTTTGATATTGCAATAAATGCCATTCATGAATATTTTGATAAATGCACGGAAGAAGAGGCGGAACAATGAAAATAATCGTCAGCGGTGCCGGTAATGTCGGTACCAGTATTGTAAATTATCTTATACTCGGGAACAATGATATTGTTGTTATTGACGATGATGCAGCCAGTCTGAATGCTTTAGCCAAAGAATTTGATATTCAACCTATTTTAGGACAAGCTTCTCATCCGGATATCTTAGAAAAAGCCGGTGCTGCAGAAGCTGATATGATTATTGCCGCCACAGGTAATGATGAAGTTAATATGTTGACCTGTCAGATTGCATCTATACTTTTTAACATCCCCAAAAAAATTGCCCGAATTGATTCTCAAGATTATCTCAATCCGTTATGGGGTGATTTATATAATGATAAACATATTCCGATAGATTTAATTATTTCGCCGGCTGTCTCTATTGCCAAAAAAATCCGCTCTTTACTGACATATCCCGGCTTATCGGATGTTACCCCTTTAATCAATAACAAAGTCTGTATGTTAGCTTTTCATTGTATCCAGGGATCACCATTGTTAAACAGCAGTGTTCTGCAGATGGAACGCTTAATACCGGATATTCGTTTAAATGTTTTTTGTGTTATCCGTAACGGCAATAGTTTTATTCCTAATGCTGACTACAAACTGCAAGTCGGTGATTTGGTATACTTTATTACCCCAAAAGAAGATGTTGATACGATTATTCTTAATTTTGCAATGGAAAAAGGAATTGCCGAAAAAGTATTAATTTTCGGGGGTAATCGTATTTCAGCATATCTGGCAGCCCAATTGGAAGAAGATGACAACATCTTAAGCTGCCGTATTATTACGGAAAATAAAGAAGCTGCACGTACTCTGTCAAAACGACTGAATCACACGGCCGTGATTAATGGAGAGATAATGAATGAAGGAATTCTTGAAGAGGCCGGAATTGATAATACAGATATTTCCATAGCGGTAACAGATCAAGATAAAGATACGTTGTTAGCATTGTTACTCTCCGCGAAACACAAAGTTCCTTTATCTATTTCCGTAGTTAATTCAAATGCTTACAACAGTCTTTTTGAAGGAATCAGTGATAGCATTACTGTAGATCGAGCAGCGGTTACCATTTCTTCTATTTTACAAGAATTGCGTCGTACCAATATTCGTGATGCGTATTCTCTGGGATTGGGCTTAGGAGAAGTATGGGAAATTGTGATTAATGAACACAATGATTGCAACGGACAAAAAATAAAAGATATTGAACTGCCGTCCGGTTGTGAGATTTGTGTACTCAGTCGCGAAGATGAGCTCATTTTTCCGACCTCGGATACAATTTTGCAGGCACATGATACCATAGTTGTTTACGTTGGAGCTAAAAGCATAAAGAAAACAGAAAAATTATTTGCTTAAAGCTATTTTAAGACTCTTAGTTTAAACATATATTATTATAATATTTACAATAATAACGAGAAGGATAGTAAAATGTCTCAAGATATACAAAATATTTTCATGGAAGAACTGCGTTCTAAAGAAGTTGCTGTTACTGTTTTTTTGGTAAACGGCGTTAAATTGCAGGGTATTATCACCGGATACGGAGAAAATACCGTTTTACTGCGTCGGGACGGTTTTACCCAGTTGATTTATAAACATTCTATTTCAACCATCATGCCAGGGGTCGCAATAGACATTGAAATCCCCCACAATTAATATCAATAAAAATTATCGACCTAAAGCCGGTGTGATTTTTCCCAATGTTGCCACACAGCCAGTTCGATTACCTCCGGATGCACGCTTGGAAGAAGCGTGTGGTTTGGCTCGTGCCATTAATTTGGATATTGTTCATACGGATATTGTGAATATTAAAGAAATCAAACCGGCGGCATTTTTAGGTTATGGTTATGTGGAAGAACTTGGTGTTATCCTAAAAGAAAAAGATGCGGAGCTGTTGATTGTTGATTGCTCTTTGACTCCGATTCAGCAACGTAATTTAGAGAAAAAACTGCAAATAAAAGTCATTGATCGTACTGCTCTTATTCTTGAGATTTTTGGAGAACGAGCCCAAACCAAAGAGGGAAGTCTGCAAGTCGAACTGGCTCATTTAACGTATCAACGTTCTCGACTGGTGCGCAGTTGGACACACCTTGAACGGCAGCGAGGCGGTGCCGGATTTTTAGGCGGCCCGGGAGAAACTCAGATAGAATTAGACCGCCGTATCATTGATAATAAAATTGTAAAAATAAAAAAAGAACTGGAAAAAGTTAAACAAACCAGATCATTGCAGCGCAAGGCACGCAAAAAAATACCTTATCCGGTAGTTGCATTAGTCGGATATACAAATGCCGGTAAATCAACATGGTTTAATTTATTGACACAAGCAGATGTTTTTGCTCAAGATTTATTGTTTGCAACATTAGATCCGACAATGCGAAAAATTAAACTGCCGTCCGGACGAGAAGTTATCTTATCAGATACGGTAGGTTTTATCTCTGATTTGCCGCATGAACTGATTATGTCTTTCCGCGCAACACTGGAAGAGGTATTGTCTGCGGATATAATCGTTCATGTTCGTGATATTGCCAATGACAGCACGCAAGAGCAAAAAAAAGATGTATTGGATGTTTTGCATAATCTAGGCTTAAAGGATATTGAAATCCAAACAGAGTATTTGGAATTATTGAATAAAACAGATTTACTGACCGAAGAAGAAAATAAAAATATAGTGCAGATTTGTCAAAAAAATCCTGATTTGTATATTGCGGCATCCGCGGCAACGGGAAAAGGAAAAAACAATTTTCTGCAATTATTAGATAAAAAACTTTCTTCGGGTTGTTTGTCAAAAGTATTAACAATTCCGGCGTCTGACGGTAAAATCTTAGCTTGGCTGCATACAAACAGTAACATTGTTAATCAAACGCTGAATGGAGATAAAATTCAGTTGGATATCAAAATACATCCCGATAAATGGGCTCAATTAGAACCTAAACTTAAAGTATTGAATTCATAAAACAAATAACTATATCAATCTCCGCAAAGCATCAACATTACATGGAGAAAATCAATGATATTGCTTTTTGTGCTTTTTCTGGCCGGTTGTGTTAGTACTGAAAACTATAATGAAACATTGCAAAACTGGGTTGGTGTAAGTCAGGAAAACCTTTATTATCATTGGGGTAATCCTGCAAATGTTACGTTTATTGCACCCAATGAAAAATTGGTAACATATTTTCAGGGAGAAACATCTCCTTTAGATGGCAACAGTGAACCGTACCAAGGATATGAAATTAATTATCAGGCTATAGAAACACCTAATTACGGAGCACCGGGTGTTGCTTCCAACGACTATTTTTGTCGCACAACATTTACAATCAATAACGGCATTATTACAAACTTTACTTTTGAAGGAGACGATTGTGTCGCTCCGGCGAGATAGGTATGTTGTGGAAAACCGGATAGAATACTTGTTTGCAGCAACCGGTAGCCTATATTGAATTATAATAAAAACAAACAATGGGCGCAAGATGGTAATATTCTCAACACCTTTTCCTGAACTTAAAACAACAAAGAAAATAAAGACAACAGATTCAACACAATTGAAAAAACTCATATATAATACGATGATTTATGCATTTGCATTCATCGGTTTTTTAACCATAATTTTGGTATATAATCTTATTGGGTTCATCAAACCGTCAGGAAATATCAGTGTTCCGGCTGTTCCTGACAATGCTATTATCCGATTAAATCTTGACACTAAATATCCGGAGAATGCCGACGAAGGGTTTTTAATGGATTTTGATACCCAATTGTCATTTTTTGATTTGATTAAATATCTGAATATTGCAGCCTTTGATGATAATCTCAAAGCCGTAGTTGCCGAAATTAATCAGACAGAATTAGGTCTTGCCCAAATACAAACATTACAAAAAACGATTAAAAATTTAAGTACGCATGGAAAAAGAACATATATCCACTCAAACGGCATGGGTAGCTTAGGCGGCGGACTGGATGAATACTATCTGGCATCAGCCTTTAATGAAATATGGATGCAGCCTAATTCTGAGTTAGGTATCACCGGAATATATATGGAAATTCCGTTTATTGAAAAAACTTTGCACAAACTCGGTATAACACCCGAAATTTATACCAGATATGAATATAAAAATGCCGCCGCTTCATTTACTCAAAGTCAAATGCCTAAATCCTATCGCCAAGAATTGCAAAAAACAGGGAAGGGGATTTTTGATACGATTACCGCGGGTATTGCCGATAATCGAAATTTATCAATAAAAGATACTAAAGCCTATATAGATCAAGCGCCGTTAACTGCCGAAGAAGCTCTGCAATATAAATTGATTGATAAAACAGGTTATCGTTCCGATTTATTAAAATCATTAAAGAAAGAACATAATGGCGGCATTATAAAATTTTCTGATTATATTGCTAATTTTGAGGTCAAATCAAAAAAAGTTCCAACGATTGCCTTTTTAGCATTGGAAGGAACCATTACAGACGGTGATGATGAACTCTCATTGCAAAATATTACATCAGAAAGAATTTTGCGCCAGCTGGAAGAAATTGAAAGGAATAAAAATATAAAAGCCTTAATTCTGCGCATTAACAGTCCCGGCGGCAGTTATACGGCTTCAAACGAAATCTGGCACGCGCTCAACACACTAAAGCAAGAAAAAAACATTCCGATTGTTGTATCTATGGGAGATTATGCTGCATCCGGCGGTTATTTTATAGCTCTGAGCGGCGATAAAATTCTGGCGGAACCGTCTACAATTACAGGTTCTATCGGCGTGCTCGGCGGAAAAGTCGTTGTATCTGAACTATGGAAAAAACTTGATGCCAATTGGGATAGCATCAGTTTTGGTAAAAATGCCGGTATAACGAGTTCGTTAAGGAAATTCACGCCGTCAGAAAAGGTCGCGTTTAATAAATCCCTTGATAATATTTATAAAGACTTTACTCACAAGGTGTCCGTTGCTCGTAATATTAAACTGACAGAGCTTGACAAACTCGCCCGAGGACGTATCTGGCTCGGAAGTGAGGCTGTTAAAATCAATTTAATTGATAATATTGGCGGCATCAATGAAGCTTTAGCCCAAGCAAAAGAATTAGCCGGTATTATGCCACACGAAAAATTTGATCTGATTTATTATCCGAAACCCAAAACATTTGCTGAAAAGATAAGTATTTTAATCGGCCGTGCGCCTCAAATAGCAATTAACCGTTTACAAACGCAAATCGGACTTGATATTGATGCGCTTAATGTGCTACAACAAATGCAATATGACAGTATTTTAATGCCAATCCATTTAAATATGTAAAAGGAAAAACTTATGGCTATAGATAAAAACACGGTAAAGCGGATTGCTTTCTTATCCCGTTTAAGGATCGATGATGATAAAATCTCAGCGACAGAAGACGAGTTTAACAAAATACTCAGCTGGACGGAACAGCTGAACGAAGTGAATACAGATGATGTTGAACCTTTAGTATCTGTTAACGACAGTAACATTACGTGTCGTGAAGACAAAGTTACGGACGGAGAAATGGCCGACAAAATTTTAGCCAACTCCCGTAGCGCCGAATACGGCTATTTTATTGTTCCTAAAGTTGTAGAATAAGAGAAAACGCATGACTGATTTGACCAAATTAACTATTGCCGAAACACTCGACGGTTTTCGCAACAAAAAATTCTCCGCTGTTGAAGTAACAAAAGAATACATAAAGAACATGGAAAAAAACCGCCGTTTAAACGCCTATGTTTTAGAAACGCCGGATATTGCTCTGGCACAAGCCGCAGCCGCTGATGAAAATTATGCCAAAGGGCAGGCGCGTGCTTTGGAAGGTATCCCGATGGGAATTAAAGACCTGTTTTGTACGCAAAATATACGTACAACGGCTTGTTCACATATTTTAGACGGCTTTGTTCCGCAATATGAATCGACTGTAACCGAAAAACTGCTCAATGCCGGTGTATCATTCCTCGGTAAATTAAATATGGATGAATTTGCCATGGGCGGCAGCAATGAAACCAGTTATTACGGTCCTGTAATTAATCCGCACAAAGCGGCTGATTCTGATGCCGATTTGGTCGCCGGAGGTTCATCCGGCGGTTCTGCCGCAGCCGTTGCCGCAGATATGTGTGCGGCAGCAACAGGAACGGACACCGGAGGTTCTATCCGTCAGCCATCTGCTTTCTGCGGTGTTACCGGTATTAAACCGACATACGGACGTTGTTCTCGTTATGGTATCATTGCTTTTGCATCATCATTAGATCAAGCCGGTCCTATTGCCAAAGATGTAAGAGACTGCGCTTTATTGCTAAACACAATGTCCGGCTATGATGCTAAAGATTCAACATCTGTTGATATGCCTGTACCTGACTTTACGGCATTTTTAGGAAAAGACATCCGCGGTATGAAAATTGGATTACCTAAAGAATACCGTCCGCAAGGCTTAAACGCTGAAATTTCAAATTTATGGGATAAAGCAACCGACATGTTGCGTGCTCGCGGCGCCGAAATTGTTGAAATATCTTTACCGCACACAAAATATGCTTTGCCGGTTTATTACATTATTGCTCCGGCTGAAGCATCCTCCAACTTAGCTCGCTATGACGGTGTACGCTATGGATTGCGTGTTGATGGCAACGGTCTGGATGAAATGTATATCAATACACGTTCGGAAGGTTTTGGTAAAGAAGTTAAACGCCGTATCATGATAGGAACTTACGTTCTTTCCGCCGGTTATTATGACGCTTATTATCTCAAAGCGCAAAAAGTCAGACGCTTAATCCGTAATGACTTTATTAAAGCCTTTGAGAAATGCGATGTTATTTTAACACCGACGGCTCCGACACCGGCATTTCCTATCGGTGATAAATCCATGCAGGATAATCCGATTAATATGTATTTAAACGATGTTTTCACCGTATCTGTTAATTTGGCTGGATTACCGGGCTTAAGTCTGCCTATGGGCGTATCTGCTCAAGGTTTACCGCTCGGTATGCAGTTGATTGGTAAAGCATTTGATGAATCCAGCCTGTTCCGGGTTGCCTCAGCTCTGGAACAAGACGCAAATTTCAGAGGAAAATAAGATGAGCGACTATATTATCACAACAGAAAAAGGCAAATGGGAAGTTATCTGCGGTTTGGAAATTCATTGCCAAATTATCTCAAAATCAAAAATGTACAGCGGAGCCTCAACAGTTTTCGGCGCAGATCCGAATGAACATGTTTCATTTGTGGATGCCGGAATGCCGGGAATGCTTCCAACCCTCAACAGAGAATGTGTCCATCAAGCTGTAAAAACGGGTTTGGGCTTAAATGCCAAGATTAATAAATATTCGGCATTTTCTCGCAAAAACTATTTCTATGCCGATTTACCGCAAGGTTACCAGATTACGCAGTTTCAATATCCGATTGTCGGAGAAGGAAAAGTCTCTATTGATTTGAGCGACGGTGGCACAAAAGATATTGGTATTGAACGTCTTCATATTGAACAGGATGCCGGTAAATCTATTCACGATTTAGACCCTAAAAAAACCTTTATAGATCTTAACAGAGCAGGGGTAGGGTTAATGGAAATCGTAACCAAACCTGACTTTCGCGCTCCGGAAGAAGCCGGTGCATTTTTAAGAAAATTACGTTCTATTTTGCGTTACCTGGGCACATGCGACGGCAATATGGACGAAGGTTCAATGCGTTGTGATGTGAATGTTTCCGTACGTCCTTTCGGTTCGAACGAACTGCGCACCCGTTGTGAAATGAAAAACGTAAATTCAGTGAAGTTTGTAATGCAAGCTATTGAAAATGAAGCAAAACGCCATATTGAAGTTTATGAAAACGGGGGAACGGTAGAACAGGAAACACGCCAATTTGATCCGATTACCGGACAAACTAAAGTTATGCGCAAAAAAGAATTTGCTCACGATTACAGATACTTCCCGGAACCGGATTTACTGCCGTTAGTCTTATCCGATGAATATATTGAAGGTATTCGTCATGAAATGTGCGAACTTCCGGATGCAAAAAAAGCCCGTTTTGTTAATGAACTCGGATTAACACAGTATGACGCTTCAATTATCTGTGAAAATAAAGAAACCGCCGACTTTTTTGAAATTGCAGCCAAGGATAGAGATGCGAAAAAAGTTGCCAACTGGCTGATGGGCGATTTCTTTGCTATGTTGAATGAAAAGCGTATAGAACTGAAAGATTCACCGGTCAGTGCAGAAAATTTAGGTAAGCTGGTTGATTTAATCAGTAAAGAGATTATTTCAGGAAAGATAGCAAAAGATGTCTTTGCAATTATGGTTGAAACTGGCAAAGCTCCGGATATTATCGTAGAAGAAAAAGGACTGAAACAGGTAACGGATACCGGTGCTATTGAAGCGATTATTGATGCTGTAATTGCTGCTAATCCGGATAATACGGCGGCTTATAAAGGCGGAAAGACCGGATTAATGGGATGGTTTGTCGGACAAGTTATGAAACAAAGTCAAGGCAAAGCCAACCCTGGTGTTGTTAATAAATTACTTAAAGAAAAGCTTGATAACTAGTTGTATATATTAAATTAAAAGCCTTTTCTTTTAAGTAAAGAGCAAAAGGAAAGGACGCTAAATGGAAACACATGTAATAATATATGGCTTGTTTGCCGCCATTTTTGCTGCGTCCTTTTCCGCTTTAGGCGGCTTACTCATCTTTATAAAAAAGACTTACGATCAAAAACAATTAGATTTCGTCTTGAATGTCGCTGCCGGAATTATGTTAGCATCATCCGTTTTTACCTTATTAATGCCGGCTGCTGATACTGTTCGTCAAAACGGCAATAATATCTCCGGTGCATTTTTAATATCTTTGGCTGTTTGTTGCGGAGTAGGGCTTATTTGGTTATTACATGAAACTCTGCCGCATGACCACCAATATATGGAAACGAAAGGAAGCATCTCTCCGAGATCCGCACTCCTGTTTGTATTTGCAATAGCATTTCATAAGCTCCCGGAAGGTTTAGCCGTCGGCGTTGCTTACGCCGGACAAAATATTTTTGATCCGTCAGCCATTACAATCGGCATATCTTTACAAAATATTCCTGAAGGATTGATGGTTGCCACATCATTAGTCTCAATAAATTATAGCAGAATTAAAGCAGCTCTATATGCTGCACTGACCGGTTTAGTACAACCTCTGGGGGCTATTATAGGGCTGTTTGTAACAAGTTTCGGACAAACTTTAGTGCCATTTGGTATGGCTTTGGCCGGTGGTACAATGCTGTTTGTTATTATCAACGAAATTTTACCGGAAACCTATCATCAAGACAAACCGCGCAACAGCACAGCAGCTCTTTTAATTGGTTTTATCTTTATGACTTGGATTAGTATTGCCTTGGGATAAGCTCTTCATACTATAAAAAAAACGCCCTAAAAAGGACGCTTTTTTAATGGCGGAGAGTACAGGACTCGAACCTGTGCATCGTTATTCACGATGACGGATTAGCAATCCGCTGCATTACCACTCTGCCAA
>CAYTQF010000006.1:0-28575 GCA_964440165.1 uncultured Azospirillaceae bacterium | reverse complement strand
GTTCGAATCTCTGCCTCTCCGCCATTAAAAAACCTGCCCTTACGGCAGGTTTTTTATTTGATGTTGAAAATAAACGGATTTATATTCTGAATAAAAAGAGTACAAATACAAGTGGTCGGCAGAAATGGACTATGATAAAAAAACACGAGAAGGAGATTTGGACTATGGCTGCTTTTATAATAACCTTTCGCTTGAGTACAAAAACTAAACAGCATGGAACTTATGCAGAACGTAGACAAGCGTTAATAGATTTTTTGGAGAACGGAACTAAAGAAGCAATTTATTTATATCCTAGCCAAAAAACAACATCTACATTATTTTTTAAAAGAACAACTAGTCTAAAAAAACTCGCTCAAGATATTATTGATTGTAATATATTAAGTGATAAAGATAAGGTGATGTTTTTTAAAGTTTTTGATGAAAGTAAAGATCGTCGTTTTAGTATAGTAGGAAGAATTGTTAAAAATAAATATAGTGAAGATGATGATATAACAAATTTTATTGTTGCTCCTATTCCTAAAAACTAACAACACTTTTTCCTGTTTTTCTTAGCCCTTTAATTTCTAAACTCTTTTTCTCCTTTAGTGTATTCAATTATTAGGAAACACCAATTCAAAGGATGTCCAACGGTTAGGACGGGATTTGACGGATATTTTTATATTCAACAGTTCTGCCAAATCTTTAACTATAGACAAGCCTAAACCCGAGCCGTACCTACGATGCAGGCGTCCTTGATAAAAAGCATTAAAGACATGAGGCAAATCCTGACTGTTGATTCCTTCCCCGTTATTCATAATTTTAATTTTTACGGTTCGGTTTCGGCAATACCACGTCATTAAAACTTTATTATCCGTATATTTGAATGCGTTATTCAACAGATTCCTGATTATCCGCTCAAGCAACACGTTATCGCTGCGGCAAATACAACCACTGCCTCGATATTTAAAGGATATGTTTTTAGTGCCCGCAATAACATTATATTCCGCACCTAATTTTTCTAACAATTCAGAAATATTAAAATCAGAAAATTTAGGTTTAATGCCTCCTGATTGAAGTTTAGAATATTCCAGAAGATTATCCATCCATACACCCAAACTATCAGCTGCACCGTTGATTTTTTCCAACAGTTGTTTTTGTGCTGACGGAAGCTTTTCATCTGCAAGCAATGACACAAATATTTTTAAAGCTTGTAAAGGCTGGCGGACATCATGGCTGGCTTGCGCAAAAAAATATGATCGCTCCCTACTTAAACGTTCCGTTTCTGCTTTGGCTTGCGCCAGTTCTTTTTGAACCGCCACCAAAGAACTGACATCCTGAAGCGTTCCCGAGATATGACCGTATTTATCATCATACCAGACAGCGGCTCGAAACTGACCATAAATCAGTTTTCCATCCGAACGCCGAATACGCAGAATACACTCTACAGGACTTTGCGTTTGTAAAAGTTCCTGCAATTTTCTTTTATACAAAGGCAAATCTTCAAGACACAACTGTTCTCGAATAAAATTTCTTTTTACACAGGTTTGCGGCGACAGTCCGAAAATATTATACATTTCAGGCGACCAATAGACGCATTTACGGGAGATATCTAATTCCCAATATCCTAAATGATTTGTTTGTTCTATAAAATCAAGGCGTTGTCTGAGCGTACATATACTGCCGGAGACATTATCTGTCTGATTTTGCAAAAACATTCTCCAATTAAAGTTTGAACTGAAACAGCGTTCTTCCCGTATCCGGAGACAGGCGGAACCACCAATCTTCATACAAGAAGCTGTTATTCTTTATATAGTCATTCACTTTAACACTTGGAAGAGTAGTTGTTGATAATCTTATCTGCACCCAATATTCTTCAAAATCCGTTAACAGCTTTAGATCCGTTACAAGACCGTCAAAAGATGTTACGGACAGTGTTTTTTCATGGCGGTAGCGCATATCGTCAAACTCTTGAGAAGACAAAACTTTATCGTATTTTAAATCTGTCAGTATATCTAAAATACGAACCAGTTCCATCCGAAGATACGGGCGATTAAATTTTAGATTCATAAATTGTCCGCCATCCCGATAACGTTCAATCCGCTCACCATTATATTCAAACGCACTGATTTCCAAACCGTTATAATGAACCAAAGGCTGTTTGGTCCACGAAAACAATTCTTTTGGCAGCGTAAAAACGCCATCAACCGCAAAAATATCTCCCTTGTCAGACAGACGAACAATCTGATTATCCATAGAATCGCGTATACCGATAATAATCTGCCGGATTTTTTTACCGGAAGCGTCGAATAAACTTAACTCCGTACCGGTATCGGACATATTGAGCTTATCTTCCGGATTATGCAATTTGAAATTATCCAAATTTTCGGGCGTTACTTCATATTTTTGTTTCAAACGCAAATTTTCAATGCTCGCAAATAAACTGCGTATTAAACTGAAATCCGCATAATAATTATCAGCCTCTCTGACACGCCATAAATCTTCGTCTTTTTGCAAGGTAATCGTTCGGTGGGTATTTTGGAGTACAATTTGATTCACTCCGGAAATTTCGATACCTGCAAAAAGCTTATTTCCGCCAATACTTCGACTTAAATAATGCAAATGGAATGCGATTATCCCTGTCAGTAAAAGCAGTGATAATCCGGCAACAAGCCATACTTGTTTACAATGGCGAGGAAGCATTAAATTTCTCCTTTACACGGCGGCGAAAGCGCTTAACATTTGTATAATATGTGATTATCCAAATTAATAACAGCAGTAACGGTATCAGAACGGCATTAATTATTATAATACGCGTTGTTTGTGTATTACTTTCTTTTTTTATTTTATAATCCAGCTCTTTAAGTCTGTTTTGAATATCTTCCAATTGAACTTGATATAATTGCTGCCGTTTAATCTGTTCAGAATCCATTAAAACCGTTCCGGCGGCAAATCCTTGAGCTAATTGATGTTGTTCAAAATTTAGCGTCAACAACTGCATCTGTAACTTTTTATATTCTTCGGCATATTTATCAACGACTTGATTCTGTATCAAATCTCCGACAGAACTGATTTTTTTGCCGCTGCTCTT
The DNA here is from genome assembly GCA_964440165.1 of uncultured Azospirillaceae bacterium. GTDB lineage: Bacteria > Pseudomonadota > Alphaproteobacteria > RF32 > CAG-239 > Scatocola. The sequence goes on along the minus strand of CAYTQF010000006.1, from coordinate 25,508 downwards.
ATAAAGATGTCCAAACTCCATATTACCGCTTAAATAATCAACGGCCCGAATCAATAATGCGCCGTTATCCTGAAACGGCAGCTGCCCATAAATATGATTGCCGACGGCTTGAGACAAATCAACCCATAATTCATTTTGCAGAAAATCACTGTCAGCTAAAACAAGCACGGCCCCCGGACGAACTCCCGTAAAGAGATATTGTTGTTTGACTTCTTCCGAAACGGCTGCCGGAGGTTCTTTATAAGCCGATTGAAACGTACCTTCCAAAAGCCAGCCGAGAACATGTTGTTCACCCTGCCCTGAAAAAGCCGATGCAATAAATCCTTCGTTTAAACGTTTGGCATCTTCTGCCGAGACACGACCGGCATTGGTTCCGGTTTGCAATAATGGCTTTGCCAAAACATTTTCCGGCATTTTTTCTGTTTTGCGTAAACTGCCGACTGTCCGCATACTGATATTTTTCAGCCCGGCTAAAAGCGGCACATCGGTATTTATTTCATCTTCCCCTAAATTCAGCCACAAAGGATATTTTTTTACCTGAGCTTGTCCCGATAATGTCATCTCACGCATTTCACCTAAACTATTATCTCCGACAACATCAGGCAACAGTTCAAGCCCCCAGTTACTAAGAATTTTATTGGTATTCTCCAAAGTATCTTTCAGCATTTTAAAATCATACGCTTCCGCATAAATATCCGGTAAAAAGATAACCTTGCCACCGCGCAAAACATATTGATCTATACCGTAACGTAACATTGATGATATTTTATAAGGCGCGACAATTAATAAAACATCGATATCATCCGGAATATAAAAACTATAAGGATTTATTTCCGAAATATTATAACGCAGACTCAGTTCCTCCAATGCTGCGTTATGCTGACGCGCACTGCCGTAATCACGAGATATAAGCTTGACAATCGGACTGATAATGCCCAAGGTTTGATGTTTTTTTTGATTAAACCGAGAAAAAATTCCGGTAATATCTTTTTCCAAAAGCACACGACGATCCGGTTCAAACTTCGGAATCACAAATTTTTGCCCGGCATCGTTAAAAAAGACAGCTCCAAAATACATCGGCATTTGCCCTGTCTGATCCAAAAAAGATTGCAATCCATTTGCCAGCGCGTCTTTTTCAATATCCGAAAAAGGCTCAGGATTTTTAACTTCTACAGACACATATTGAGGATTTGCTTTTTCATACTGCTGCAAATAACGCACCACAAACTCGGCATATTTTCCCAACACGGGATATTCTCGGTTTAGGTTTTCGGAAACATATACTTTGACATAAATCGGAGAAGAAATCTCCTGTGCCTGCCGGCGGCTGTATTCTGACAACGAATAACGCCCATCATCTGTTAAATCAAGTTGTAATCCGTAGCTGCTGAGTCTGAGAAATAAAACCAAACAAACCACAGCCATAACCAGCCCGAGAACCGTTAAAAATAAATATTTATTATGTCCTGACTTTATCATTGAGCGTTCCTCAGCGTTTGCGATATTCAAGCACAATTACATTAAACCATAATAAGAAAACACATGGCAAAACAAAATAGCCGATGCCTGAAAATGTTATCTGTCCGGCGGTTAATTCTCTGTAATTATCCATAAAATTAAGAGATCCATAAGCCATGGACAATAATCTTGGAGATAAATGATTTAACGGCATTAAAAGCGTGTTTCCGCCAAAGAGCAAAAGCATCCACCCGATAAATACCGAAATAATATATGCCAATATTGAATTTTCATTAAATACCGAAACAACACAACCGAGTGCGCAAAATATTCCAATTACCAAAACAACAGCAAGATATCCGGATACGATATTTAAAACATCCAGCGGCATAAAAAAGGAGCAGCCAAACGCAAAAGGCAACGTCATAAACAACAGCAAAATACCAAAAGAAAAAGCTGCGCCAAATTTTCCCAGAACCAATGCTCCATAGCCGACCGGCTGTGTTAATAAAAATTCCAACGTTCCCGATTTTTTTTCTTCAGCCCACATTTTCATTGTCAACGCAGGCAGCAGCATATTTAAAACCTCAGGCTGATACATAAAGAAAGATGTCAGATTATAATTATCATATACAAAAAATGATGCGGAATAATATGTTGAAAATAAGGATAATCCCAAATAAACGGCTAATAAAATAAACGCACTGCCGTTTCTGAAATAACTCTTGAATTCTTTTGCCAAAACAACTTTACAAACAGACATTTAATTCTCTCCCGTCAGACGGCGAAACGCCGCGGCAATATCGTTATTGTCGGGGGATAATGTTTTTAGCTGTTCCGGGGTTGTATCCAGAATGAGTTTTCCCCGATTCAAAAGCAGTACCCGACTACCCATCGCCTCAAGTTCTTCCATAATATGGGTAGAAACAATAATCAGGTGATTTTTACCATATTCTCGAATAAATTTGTGCACATGATGTTTCTGATTCGGATCCAAACCTTCCGTCGGTTCGTCAAGAATCAGTATCTGCGGCTTATGTATTAAAGCACCGGCAATTCCGACCCGATGACGGAAACCTTTTGATAAGGTATCAATTTTTTGATTCAGCACTTCATGCAACTGTAAATAATCTAAAACCTCTGACAACGATTTATCAAATTTTTCAGAAGGCATTTGCCACAAATCAGCAACATATTTTATATATTCGTAAACGCTCATATCGCCGTATAACGGATTGCTTTCCTGCACATATCCAATTTTTGACAAAGCTTCAAGACGTTCTGTCTGCGGATTACAGCCCTCGACCAAAACTTCTCCGTAATCCGGTCGCAAATAGCCGCAAATCAAGCGTAACAATGTGCTCTTTCCGGCACCATTCGGTCCCAAAAGGCAGACAATATCCCCTTGATGCAGACGCATACTGACATCTGAAAGAGCCTGACGGTCTCCGAATTTTTTTGATAAATGTTTTATCTCAAGCATAAAGCACCCAATATTTCTTTAATTTGGTTTATGATAGCAAAGCTTTATTAAATTTTCACAAATATTTTTATTTTTCAAAATGATTGATGACAAAATAATAATTTTATTTTATGAATAATATAATTGTATAAATTCAGGAGACTCAAATTGAAAGAAGTTTACACCAAAGAAGAAAGCCGTTCGCTGAAAGTCGGCATCTCTGTGGCTTTGGTTGTTTTAGCCATTATTGCATACAATTCACTGTCCGCCAACAAAGTCGAACATGCTGAAAAAGGCACTTATTATGCTCTGAAAGCTCGTTTCGGACGGACAGACGGTTTACAAATCGGAGATAAAGTCAGCCTGGCAGGAATGACTATCGGACGTGTTGTCGATGCTCAGCTTGATAATAACTTTAACGCTATCATGAAATTGGAAGTTAAAGACAGCATTAAAATCCCGACAGACAGCAGTGCTGCTATTGTCAGTTCCGGAATTATGGGCGATAAATATATTGAAATTGAACCGGGCGGTGATGAAGAATATATGCAATCGGGTGATGAGTTTTCTTATACTCAGGACGCTATGGTTCTGGAAGAATTGGTTGACCGTATCATCAGCATCGGTAAAGCCAATCGTACACCTGCACAAAATAAAGATATTGAAGATCTGAAACAAAAAATCGAAGAATAAAGGAGAATCCAATGAATAAAAAACCGGTCGAAACTATTATGGGGCTTGTTGTAATTGTTATTGCCGCCCTTTTCTTATTCTTTGCATACCGCGTTTCGGATCTGCAGGTTGTGAAAGGATACAATGTAACGGCCAAATTTCTTAAAGTCGGCGGTTTGACAACCGGTTCTGACGTCAGAATCAACGGTATTAAAGTTGGTACCGTGGTCGGACAGAAATTAGATAATGAAGACTATATCGCAGAAGTTACCATGAGTCTGACACCGGATATTCAATTGCCGAAAGACAGTACGGCAGCTATTGTCGGAGATGGTTTGATGGGTAATAAATTTATCAAAATTGAACCGGGTAAAGATTCTGAATTTTTGAAAGACGGAGATATTATCGCTCATACAAAAGATTTTAAAACTTTAGAAGATATGGTTGGCGAGATTATCTTTATGGTAACAGACAATGGCGATAAAAAATAATATAACAACAGCCGCTCTGTTTATTGCAACCGCTTTTTTGTCCGCTGCTCCGGTATATGCAGAAACCATTGCCATGAATACGGCAAAAATGCAGGCTCTTGATAAAATTACCGGTAAAATTAAAGAAATTGACATTCCCGTTAACGGTGAAGTACGGTTTGGCAGTTTTTCGGTTGTGGTTCGCAGTTGTCAGGCAACACCTCCGGGAGAAAAACCGGAAAATTACGCCTTTGTTGATGTTGCGGACACACAAAAAGACGGAACATCTCATAATATTTTTAAAGGTTGGATGATATCTTCGTCTCCATCTCTAAATTCGGTGGAACATCCGATTTATGATGTTTGGCTGCTAAAATGCCACGATACAAAGGTCATTGCGGAAACTTTACTTCCTCAAGATGTTTTAGCGGAACGAGATGCTTTACAAAAATATATGCCGGAAGATTTATCTAAAGAAGCTATAAAAGCAATTCAAGTTCAGGAAGAACAATCTAGGAAGGAAGAAGAGCAAAAACAAGCTCAAGCAGAAGAAGAAGCTATTAAAAAAGAACAACAGGAAATAACGGATCTGTTAAATAAAGAAATTGCAGAACATCAAGCTGCTGCAGAACCTGTTTTGGAAGAAACGGATGAAGACAGTACAGGTCCGGTATCTTTATTAAAAATTATGCAGGAAAATCCTTCTGAAAAAACATTGGAAGATGAGGAAGAATCGAATGCGGCTGAAATCGCTGACACATCTGAAACAACAGCGGAAACTATTGAAATTGACGCCGTTGATCCTCAGTCTCTGCATGATACAGTCATTATTGAAGATACCCATCATGAAACGACTGATGATTTAGCTTTGCCGGAAGACATTAATGAAATTATGCCGAAACAGGATACAGTACATGAATGAAATTGATGTCAGCTTTGTAATGACGGTTTATAACAAAGAATATTATTTGCCATCCGTTTTAAAAGCTTTATTAAATCAAACAGGCGTTAAAAATCCTGAGTATATTTTTGTAGATGATGTTTCAACAGACCGGTCTGTTGAAATTATCAGAGAGATGACTCAAGGTATTCCCAATGTTCAAATTATGGTTAATGAAAAAAATTGCGGTATCAGTAGAAACACAAATAAAGCAATTGCTCTCGCACATGGTGAATATATCAGACTATTAGATTCTGATGATATTTTTCCGCTGGATTCCACAGAAGTCTTGCTTGATTTAGCTCGAGGTCATAATGCCGATATGGTTTACGGCTGTTTTACCAAAACCGGAAAAGAACCTCAAGAATTAGAAAATTGTAAGTTAGAAGATTTTACTTATAAATATAATCCGGATGCTTTAGACGCTGTTTTACACGGGCGTTTTACACGTATGGGACAGCTTTTGAAAACAGATGTTGTAAAACAGGCCGGAGGAGCGGATGAACGCGTGTTTATTCAAGACGAATCTTTACCTCTGCGTGTTGCAATGAAAGCAAACGGCGCGATTAAAATGACTGCAAATGTTGTTTTGGTACCCAAAGAACTCGGTAATTTTTCAGGCAATAAAATTCAATTGGATAATGATCGTTTTATGGCCTATTATTTTGCAATCAAAGATAATCCGAAATTGCCTAAAGATAAATTAGCGTTACTTAATATTCGAACCGTATCCGCTTATTGGAAACTTATTAAGAAAACAGCTAAAATGCCTTATCTTAATTGGGGCTTTGCTCAATATATCAAAGCTAAATTTTCTAAACCGCAGCCGGATATGAACGTGTTGGATAAGATGTATAAAAAGTTTATGTCTTTGCCTAATATTCGTCGCTAAATTAACGGCGTTCAAAAAGTTTTTCTATTTCTTTTAAGCTGAGTTTAACATAAGTCGGACGACCGTGATTGCATTGACCGGAATGTTCGGTTGTTTCCATTTCTCGCAGGAGTTTGTTCATCTCATCAATATTTAATGAACGGCCGGCTCGTACTGAACCGTGGCACGCCATGGTGGCACAAACAAGATGCATTTTTTCTTCCAGAGAAAAGCCTTTGCCCCACTCGGACATTTCTTCGGCCAAATCACAAACTAATGTTTTAACTTCACAATTTTTCAATAAAGCCGGAATTTCACGGACAATTACGGCACCCGGACCAAATTCTTCAATAACTAATCCCAACTTTTGCAACTCATCGGCATTTTCCAGCAAAACTGTTTTTTCGCTACCGCTTAAATCTACCACTTCCGGAATCAACAATATCTGTGTGGCTATTTTAGCACTGTCCAGCAGATGTTTTTTTAATTTTTCCATGACAATCCGTTCATGGGCGGCATGTTGATCTATAATAACAATACTGTCTTCTGTTTGTGAAATTATATATGTGTTATGAAATTGAGCTTTTGCCTGACCGAGAACACCTCCGACATTGTCCGGCATAGAAACCAAGTGAGTCGCGGTCTCTTCCACAGGGACCGAATAAATACGCTCCAATTTAGGTAATTTTGCCTGAACATGAGAACTGCGATACGGCATTTGCGTCGTAAATTGACGAGGCGCAGAAGGATAAACATGCTCCCTTAACTCTCCGGTTTCCGGTAATATTTTTTCCAAGGCCGGAATACTATCGCCCAAAATTGGCGCTAAATCAGCGGTTTGTGCTGTTTGTTTATCTCCGTTTAACAACGCTTGTCTGATCGCACTGACCAAAACGCCGCGCACCATATTACTGTCATAAAAGCGAACTTCCGCTTTAGTCGGATGAACGTTTACATCCACACATGACGGCTCCACATCAAAAAATAAGGCGCACATCGGATAACGATTGGAAGCCAAAACATCTTGGTAAGCCCCCTTAATCGCACCGAGCAACAGTTTATCTCGTACCGGACGATTATTAACAAATAAATACTGCGACAAAGAATTGGCTTTATTCAGTGTGGGAAGACTGACATAGCCACTGATTGATAAATGTTCTCGTTTGGCATTAATCAACAAAGAATTATCGGCAAATGTTCTGCCCATAATATCGCTTAAACGAGCTAAACGCGCTTCGGAGAATTCGCCCGAACAAGCATTTAGGCTGATTTTCTTCTTGTTATCATCATAGAGATAAAAGGCAATCTGCGGATTGGCCATAGCAATGCGATTTAAAATATCCACGCATTGCATTGTTTCCGAAGTTGCTGATTTGAGAAATTTTAAGCGGACAGGCGTTGCATAAAACAAGTCTCTGACTTCAATTCGTGTTCCTTTGGTATGGGCTGCGGGAACAATATCTTTTTTATTTCCGCCCTCAACTTCCAGCTTCCAACCGCTGTCTGCTCCTTCTTTACGTGATGTAATTGTCATGCGAGAAACGGACGCAATTGAGGGTAACGCTTCACCGCGGAATCCGAGATACGCGATATTAAACAGATTATCATCCGGCAGCTTGGAGGTTGCATGACGTTCTAAAGCAATCGGCAATTCATCTTTATCCATACCTTTACCATTGTCTGAAACGATAATCAGACTTTTGCCGCCATCAACTAAAGTTACTTCAATTGAAGTTGCTCCGGCATCTATCGCATTTTCCACCAATTCTTTTATGACGGATGCCGGACGCTCAATTACCTCTCCGGCAGCAATCTGGTTAACTAAATTTGATGGTAAAATGCGAATTGCCATATTTTCTTCCTATCTATTTACGCCAATTTTTCACGGCAGCAATCAGTTGATTTGTAGAACTGTCATGTCGAATTCCCGTGGCATTGCCTTCCAATTCCGGTAAGATATTTAAAGCCAGCTGCTTTCCGAGTTCAACGCCCATTTGATCATAGGAATTAATATTCCAGATAATACCCTGCACAAACACTTTATGCTCATACAGAGCAACCAACATACCCAATGTATACGGATCAATTTTTTTGAAAACAAAAGTATTAGAAGGACGATTGCCGCTAAAAACTTTATATTTTTTCAAATTTTTGATTTCTTCTTTGTTTTTGCCTGCTTTAGTCAATTCTGCAATGACTTCTTTTTCCGTTTTACCGCGCATCAAGGCTTCACCCTGAGCGAAAACGTTAGCCATTAAAATTTCATGATGATTACCTATTTCATTATGAGAAATAGCAGGAATAATAAAATCACACGGCACCATATCCGTTCCCTGATGAATCAGTTGGAAAAACGAATGCTGAACATTGGTTCCGGCACCACCAAAGACAACCGGACCGGTAGAATAATTAACAACTTTACCGTTTTTATCAACAAACTTACCATTACTCTCCATATCCAGTTGTTGCAAATATGCCGGAAAATATTGCAAATACTGGTCATAAGGAATGACAGCATATCGTTTTGCGCCAAAAAAGTTATTATACCAAATACCGATTAAGGCCATAATAACAGGAATATTATGTTCTAAATCAGCTTCGGCAAAATGTTTGTCTGCGGTAAACGCACCTTCAAGCATTTTTTCAAAATTTTCCATGCTGGCAACCAAAGCAATAGACATGCCGATTGCGGACCACATAGAATAACGACCACCGACAAAATCCCAAAATTCAAACATATTGTCGGGATTAATACCAAATTTTTCAACTTCCTGCTTATTGGTAGAAATCGCAATAAAGTGTTTAGAAACAGCGTGTTCTCCTAAAGCATCCACCAGCCATTTGCGGCAGGTACGAGCATTGGTCAAGGTTTCGATCGTCGTAAATGTTTTAGATGAAACAATAAATAATGTTGTCTCCGGATCAATCTTATTCAATACTTCGGCGCAAGCCGTACCGTCAATATTGGAAATAAACCAGCATTGCATATCCTTAGCCCAATATTTGCGCAGAGCTTCGGTTGCCATAACCGGACCTAAATCAGAACCACCGATACCGATATTGACAATATTTGTCAGTTTTTTGCCTGTATATCCGGTAAACTTACCGAAGCGAACATCTTCCGTAAACTTTTTCATTTTTGCCAAAACGGCATTAATTTCAGGCATAACATCTTTATCATCCACATAAATCGGATGATTATCTCTGTTACGCAAAGCCGTATGCAACACGGCACGATATTCGGTAAAGTTAATTTTATCGCCGCGAAACATTGCTGCAATTTTTTCCGGAACCCCGCAATCGCGCGCCAAACGGAACAAATGTTTCATAGTACGCTCGGTCAGACGATTTTTAGAATAGTCAAACAACAGATTATCCAGTTTTAGCGAAAACTTTTCCGCACGCTGAGAATCCGCATCAAACAAATCACGCATTTCAACATCTTTAACATGCTTATAATGCTCAGAAACTTTTTTCCATGCTTTGGTTTTGCTGACTAATTCATTCATTCCCCTTATCTCCTCCATCTTTATTCTTTCCGATAGTAATAAACCTTAAATTATTTTTCGTAAAATATTTTTTTATAACTCGGTTGACATCTTTTTGATTTATATTGCGGATATAGTCATTACGCTTTTGCAAAAAATCAATCCCTAAGTTCTCTTTTTGTATATAAACCAACTGCCGCGACAATCCGTCAATATCTGCATAGCGTAAGTCATTAGATGCCAATAAATAATTTTTAACTTGTTCCAATTGTTCCGCAGAAACACCTTGTGTTCCGATTTTTTCCCATTCCGTATTCACAATTTCCATAACTCGGGAAAACTTATCCGGTTCTGCCGAAAAAACACCCATGATATAATCGAGTTTATCATTACCGCCGAGAAAACTGTAAATACTATATGTCAGACCTTCTTTTTCCCGCGCTTGTAACGATAATACCGATGTAAGACCGGCACCGCCAAAAATCTGATTTGCCGCATATAAAGGATAAAAATCCTCATGCAACCGAGGTACTCCATGCGCATAAAAATAAGCAATACTTTGCGGAATATCCGCGCTGATATTTATCGGAGCCGCCGAAAAATCAACATTAACCGCCGATAGATCAGAAACTTGTGCTTTTTTAGAAACTCCGGCAAACATTATATCCAATAACTTTTCAGCTTTTTCCGGCGTAATATCCCCGGCTATTCCAACAATCAAATTGTCTAATCCTAAATAACGGTGCAAATACGTTTTTAACATCGCCGGCGTCGCAGAATTTATAACCTGTTTATCTCCTAACGGATTACGCGCATACGGATGTTTGCCATACAAAAATTTACGGCTTTGTACCGAAATAATATTTTCGGGCCGCTCAGTTTGACGAGATAAGGCTGTCAGAAATTTTTTCTTTTCTACCGCCAAATTTTTGGGAGAAAAGCGGGGCTTTGTCAAAGCTAAATTCATCATTTTGGCGGCAAAATCCGAATCTTTAGCAATAAAGACAGCTTCACCTTCCAAATCATCCGGTGTTACATTAAAACTTAATCTTATACCTTTGGTATCCAAGGCATCATTAAAAGCTTGAGCACTGTATTTTCCGGCTCCTTCTGTCATCAAAGCGGCTGCTAATTGCGGCACACCGTTTTGAGAAGCGGCAACATACGCCGTCCCGGCTTTACGAAATAAGAAACTTACGGAAACAATGGGATTGGTTTTATCCGGATATAAATAAGCCGAAATATTCAACTTAGGAGAATGAAGCTGAATGACTTCTCCTGAAAAGGTTTTGTTTTTTAGGATTGATTGTTCAACCAAATATTGAGGATCAAAACGTCTCATACCATTATCGACAAGGCTCCATACCCCGAGAATAAAGCCAATAACGACAATAACACTCAACCATTTTTTGATAAACTTAATCATACGGCAAGTTCTCCGGCGATAAAATTCCCCAATGCATTGAAGCACCGTTTAACAGATGTTTGGCGGCATTTTTAACATCATTTAAAGTTACGGCATTAATATTTTGCTCTAATTTGTTAATATCCCGAATACCATAACCCGCCATCATCCATAATCCGATATTGTTTGCGGCAGAAGAAGGATTGTCATTTGCATATACCAAACCGACCGTTATTTTTTGTTTTTCTTTTGCCAAATCTGCTGCGGTCATTGTTTTTTCAGCTTGCTTTAAAAGGGATAATATTCTCTTTTTTAGGGGGGCAACAGATTGAGCAGACGATGTTTCCGCCATCATAAAAAATGTATTATTACCACGCGTTAAATTATCAAATCCGGATGCAACAGATACAGCTAATTTGTCTTGCAAAACCAGTTTGCGATACATTAAGCCGGTATTGCCATCCAAATACCGGGCTAAAATCATTAACGCATATTTATCTGTCTCCGACAAATCTGCAGGTAATATAAATTCCGCAAAAAGTTTATGCGTTTTGATCTGAGAGGCAAATATATGCAGCTCTGCTATGTTTCTTTGTGTGGATTTTAGATTATGCGCGCGCTCGGCAGTTTGGCGTTCCGGAATATTTCCATAGTATTTTTGAGCCAGTTTTTTAGCAGTGGAAACATCAATATCTCCGGAAATAATCAATACGGCATTTGACGGCGTATAATATTTTTTATAAAAATCATATACATCTTTCTTTGAAATATTCATAATATCTTGATTGCGTCCGATAACAGGCTCTGCGTATGGCGTCTCCGCATATATCAAGCGGCGAAAATTCTCCCAAAATTTAGCAAGAGCGTTATTTTCTGTCCGTTGCTGACGCTCCTGATAAACAATATCGCGCTCACGCTCAAAGGCTTCATCCGAAAAATTTAAATTCTGCATACGGTCTGCCTCTAAATACATCGCCAGCTCTAAACGGGATATACTCAAAAATTGATGATAAGCCGTATAGTCATAAGAAGTCATCGCATTGCTGTCGCCACCGTTGTTTTCAATCAATCGATTAAACTCACCGTCTTTTACCTTATGCGTACCTCGAAACATTAAATGCTCCAACAGATGCGCTATGCCGCCTTTTCCGGCAGGTTCATCAACTCGTCCTGCCTTATACCAAAGCATATGCTTCACTATCGGCGCTTTATGGTTGGGCACCACAATTACTTGCAAACCGTTATCCAGAAAAAACTCATCCGCAGAAAACAATTCTGCCTGAACAGGCCAAGCACTGTTCAGGCAAAACATTAATGCGATCAGGATAATTCTAAAAACAAACAGTTTGGACAATATTTTTCCCTTACTTCATATCAGACAACAATGCTTTTTCACCTAAGCTTAATGAGGTATTTTCTTCAAGAGAAGCATCCCCGGCAACCGGACGCAGATTATATTCCGGCGGCAAAGATAAAGGCGCTCTCGGAACAACCATCATTTCATCCGGAGCAGACTTTTCCAGTCCCAAATCCTGATTTGTCAAGCCGCAGCCACACAAGCTGACAATAAACATTAAAGACAGAAGAAATCTTAACATCTTTTTCTCCTTATTTATTTTGCGTTTTTCGATTAAAGAACAGACCTTGAGCAATAATAATCATAGCACCGATGCAAATAAAGCTATCTGCAGCATTGAAAGCCGGCCAATGGTATGTTCCAAAATTAAAGTCAAGAAAATCAAATACCGCGCCCAAACGGATACGATCAATTACATTCCCTAAGGCGCCGCCGATTATAAAACCGAGAGCAACTTGAATCCAACGATCTTTTTCTTTACGCAGCCAATTTATTAAAACAGCTACAATTATCAGAGCCAAAGAAGACAAAGCAACCACACCGCTGATTCCCCAATTGTTAAACATAGAGAAGCTGACGCCGGTATTCCAAGCCCGAACAACGGCAAAAAACGGCGTTAACACAATTGCGGCATATTCTTGCAATACATGTGTCATTATCCAGTATTTGGTTGCCTGATCAATAATTATAACAACCAGAGCCACTAATAAGCCTGTCAGCAAAATGAATCTCCTTCAAAACCAAAATTATAAGGGAGTATAGTATGTATTTTGCGACAGTTAAAGAAACTTTTCGCAAATATACAGAATTTTAATTAAAACAGCAGCAGCTTAGCCAGCCCCAAAAAGACAAAGAATCCTCCGGAATCCGTCAACGCAATCAGAAACACACCGGAAGAAATTGCCGGATCCGCTTTGAAGCGATTTAAAACCAGAGGAATTAAAATTCCTGCTAAACTTGCCAAAGCCAAATTACACAACATAGCTAAACCTATTACCAGACTCAGCACATGGTATTCCGGATAACGGAACCATGTAATTACACCGATCATCACCGCGAACAATAAACCGTTGCAAACGCCGACCATAAACTCTTTACCAATCATACGCCAGGTATTGCCTGATGTCAGTTCTTTGGTTGCAATAGCTCGCACAACGACGGCAAGCGTTTGGTTTCCTGTCGTTCCGCCCATAGAGGCAACAATCGGCATTAACACGGCCAAGACCGCAATTTGCCCGATGATATCCTGAAAACCGGAAACAACCGAAGAGGCAACCAGAGTTGCAAACAGATTGGTTATTAACCACACGGAGCGTGATTTAAAAATAGCAAACACAGATTTATAGACATCGCCTTCTTCCGCACCGGAAAGAAGTAAAATATCTTCAGATACTTCTTCATGAATAATATTAACGACGTCATCAATATTAATCACACCAATCATCCGATTATTAGCATCAACGACAACCGCAGACATCCAGCCGTATTCACGAAACATATGGGCGACTTCTTCCTGATCCGTATAAACATTAACAGGAACAATCTCTCCGTCTTTTATGACATCAAGTCGCTCGGTACCCTTAGCTCGCAACAATTTATCCAATGTAATTTCACCGGTCGGATGATATTGGCTGTCTGTCAGAAAAATCGTATAGAATTCATCCGGAAGTTCTTTTTCGGTCAGAAGATATTGTTTTGCTTCCGTTACCGTCCAACTTTCGGGAATCGAAACAAAATCCCGAGACATAATACGTCCGGCAGAATCTTCCGGATAACTCAAAGAAGACGTAACCTGTTGCTTTAATTCCGGAGACAACTGATTAATAACATGACGTTGTTCTTCATTATCCATATGTTCCAGCAACTCGACGGCATCATCAGAATCGAGTTCGTTGACGATATGAACAATTTGTTCTTCATCTAAGCTGTCAATAACTTGTTCTTGAACAACTTCATTTAATTCCGGTAAAACATCAGGATTTAAGTAGTCGCCAATCATATCTATCAATTTTTGGCGATCACCAATACTTAAACTCTCTAACAGATTAGCAACTTCGTATTCATCTAAACCGTCAATAATCTTACGAACATGGGCGACATCATCCTCATGAATGCCGATGAGAATGGAATTAATCATCTTAGGACCGACGCCTAAAATCTGTTGAGGATAAGCACAACTGTGTGAAGAGCATTTGCTCTTGGATATTTTCTTCTGCCGGATTTTCTTTTTGGGAACAGGTTGACTGCGTTTTATCTTTTTACTCATATTCCCTCCTCTTGTTTCCGGTTATAAAATTATTGACAGGATAATGTCATTTTTTATCCTGTCAATAAAATCGCGAAAAAAATCCTCTAAAGTTTTATTTTTTCAGAGCCATTTTTACAGAATCGACAACTTCTTCCGCCGTAATACCGAAATAGTTGTATAATTCCGCCGCAGGACCGGAAGCGCCAAAACCATCCATACCGATGATATCGCCCTCTAAACCGACATATTTTTCCCAACCGAATTTAGAGGCAGCCTCAATTGCAATACGCGGAGCCTTGCCCAAAACTTCTTCCTGATAAGCAATATCCTGCTTATCAAACAACTCAGCACACGGCATGGAAACAACAGCTACGTTAACACCTTCTTCCGCCAGTTTTTGCTGCGCTTCAACGGCTAAAGAAACTTCGGAACCGGTAGCAATTAACGTTGCCTTACGTTTTTTTGCATCACCGCTGATAATATATGCTCCCTTAGCACTCAGGTTCTCTTTAGCATCCGTTCTGAGCATCGGTAAATTTTGACGGCTCAGAGCCAAAATACTCGGCGTATTTTCATTTTCCAATGCCAAACGCCAAGCTTCCGCCGTCTCAACCACATCACAAGGACGGAAAACATTTATATTCGGCATTGCTCGGTAAGATGCCAAATGTTCAATCGGCTGATGGGTCGGTCCGTCTTCGCCGACACCGATAGAATCGTGCGTTAAAACATAAATGACCCGAATCCCCATTAACGCGGCAAGACGCTGCGCCGGACGCAGATAGTCTGAAAAGACAAAGAATGTACCGCCATACGGTATAACGCCGCCATGCAATGCCATACCATTCATTAAGGCTCCCATAGCGTGTTCCCGAATGCCGTACATAACATTGTTGCCGTTGTAATCATCTTTGGTTACGGTTTTTAAACCTTCAACAAATGTCAGGTTAGATGCCGCTAAATCTGCCGAACCGCCCACAATTTCCGGAACGTACGGAACAATCGTTTCTAAACATAATTGAGAAGCTTTGCGGGTCGCTACTTTTGTTTTTTCAGCAATCGCTTTCTTTTCCAATGCGATTAATTCTTTATCCCAGCCTTTCGGCAAACGATTATTAATCACATCATCAAAGGCCTTACCTGCCGCACGTGCCTGAACTTTCCAATTTTCATACAGTTCTTTATTTTTCTTACCGGCGGTACGCCATTGCTGTAAAATTTCTTCCGGCACCTCAAACGGCGCCGCATTCCAATTTAAATTCTTGCGCATAGCTGCAATTTCAGTTTCACCCAGCGGCGAACCATGACATTTAGAAGTTCCGCATTTTCCCGGCGCTCCAAACCCGATTTTTGTTTTGCAGGCAATTAAGGTCGGCTTTTTAGATTTTTGTGCTTTTTTGATGGCTTTTTCAATCTGACAATAATTGTGTCCGTCAATACTGACAGTGTTCCAACCTACGGCCGCAAAACGTTTTAACTGATCTGTGGAACTCGCTTTATCTACAGTACCGTCAATTGTGATATTATTGTTATCCCAGAATACAATCATTTTATTTAAGCGCCAATGTCCGGCCAACGCTATCGCTTCCTCAGAAATACCTTCCATCAAACAGCCATCGCCGCAGATAACATAAGTATAATGATTACATAATTTATCGCCATAGCGCGCATTCAACATTCTTTCAGCCAAAGCCATACCCACAGCGGAAGAAATCCCCTGTCCCAACGGTCCCGTCGTCATATCAATTCCGGCAAGATGTCCATACTCCGGATGTCCTGCTGTTTTGGCTCCCAATTGACGAAAGTTTTTAATGTCTTCAATAGAAATATCTTTATAGCCAAGCAAATAAAGCAAAGAATACATCAGCATAGAGCCGTGTCCGGCAGATAACACAAAACGATCACGATCAAACCATCTCGGTTCTGAAGGATTAAGTTTGATAAACTTTGAGAACAGAACTGTTGCAACATCAGCCATACCCAACGGCATTCCCGGATGGCCGGATTGAGATTTTTCAATCGCATCCGCGCTTAAAAAACGAATAGCCGAAGCCATATTTTTCAGTTCTTTCGTTTTGCAAAAACACATAATGTTATTCTCCTTATTCATCTATATAGCGATAATTAATATCAAATGTACGGCGATTATATTTGTCTTCTTCCGGACTGATCCATAACCCTAAATTTATATCGTAATCATACAACATATTCGGCGGAATAAAGACAAATGCTTCAGGTCCCATATATTCTGTTTCAAGCTCATCTGATTTGATATGCACCGTTATATGATATGTTTTTTTGCCCAAATACTCCGGCGGTCCTTTAATTGTTTCGGTATAATAACTAAAGCGAACATCCGTTTCATCACTCGGACGCAACCGCTTAATCTTAAATATCGGACGAATAACAGCACGGTTTCGCTGCAGATGATTATCATAAAAACAGAATCCTTCATATCCGGAAACACTGATTTGGAAACTTTCCTTGTAATTAACAACCTGTGTTAAATAAGAATTGTTACGCACGATCTGAACGTTCGGACACATTCTGACATCACTGTCTCCTCCAAACCATGAAGAACAACCGCCAAGAAACAAAAAAGCAAACAACCATTTTTTCATTAAATTGAGACCTTTTTAAATAATGCCACAAGTTCAGTGTGGCCGGAATAGATAAACTGGTCAACAAAAGTTATTTCTTCCAGTGTATAACCTCCGGCAATAAGCGTGTTTGCATCATTGACAAAGGTATGAGGATTGCATGATACAGCCACAACGATTTCAGGCTTATCCGGTGCGGATGCCAGCTTGGCAGCCTGCGCAGCGGCGCCGGCTCGCGGCGGATCAAACACCACAATATCTATATCCTTCAGTTCGGTTTCATCCAGCGGATATTTAAACAAATTACGTGCCTCTACTTTTATATTCGGCAACATATTTTTATTTACAGATTGCTGAAAACCGGCCAATAATTCCGCGGAAGAATCGAGCGACCATATCTTGTTATTTTTATTTTGCGCCAACGGATAAGAAAAAGTTCCGACACCGCAAAATAAATCGGCTATTTGTCCCGATCTGTCTCCGATATATTTCAAGACCAGATCAATAAGAGCCTTTTCGCCGGCTTTTGATGCCTGAAGAAATGTTCCGGACGGAATATAAACATTCACTCCGTGATTCTTAATAATCGGTTTTATTTTTTCTAAAATTGTTTCGGGACGGGAGCCTGCACTACGGCGCCAAGATATGCGAATAATATTATCCGCAGCTGCCGCAAATTCAGATAAAATCATACGATGATTTAATTCAGGCTCAAACGGCAACTCCAAAGTAATATCCAGACCGTTGTCTGCCTCGCAAACAGAAACATCACCTCCGGTAATGCCTTGGCTGATAACTTTTTTTCCGTTACGAACAGAGTACGGTTCGGCACATAAGTCTGATAACATCTGCCGAATTTGAGGCAAAGCTTTATTGATACCCGGTGTCAACAAAGCACATTCCCGACAATCAATAATCTCGTGGCTTTGACGCGCATTAAATCCCAATTTCAGCTGTTTTTTTATATATGAAAAAGCCATCGTTGCCCGACGACGCGTACCGTCCGGAATAAATACAGGCACACCATACTTTATTTGCGACTGATTTATTGTTTCCATAACTTGTTTGAAACGGGTGTATTTTTCGGTTTGATATTCTGCTTGATTTTGCACCGAATATTTACAGCCGCCGCATAATTCCGATAAAGGGCAATTTGACATATCAAATCTCCGCCTCAGTGTTCTTCTTTTTGTATCGACAATAAAGAAAATTCCTGATTATTGTCGCCGGCATATGCCGGATGCACATTTTCATCTTGTTTGTTCTTCAAATTTTCCGGTCGAGACAGAGTATCCTCTGAATATACAACACAGCGATTGCGACCGCTTTCTTTTGCCTTATATAAGGCATCATCCGCCATTTTAACCAAGGCATTTACCTCTTGGGAATCTTCGGAAGATGATATACCGATACTCACCGTAAACGTTACAGGCTCATCCGCATCTGACTGAACAACAATACGCGAAACAGCTTCTCTTAAACGATCAGCCACCACCAAAGCATCTTCGGCAACCGTGTCTGCCAAATAAACAACAAACTCTTCCCCACCATAACGCGCCACAATATCATTTTCCCGCAAAGCTTTTTCCGCCGTGGAAGCTAAAGCCATTAAAACTCGATCTCCGACTTTATGACCATATGTATCGTTAACGCGTTTGAAGTGATCCGCATCTATCATAAAAACACAATAATTTTTATTTGTGCCGAGAGCTATACGACGATTGACTTCATCTTCAAAGTAACGACGATTATACAGCGATGTCAGAGGATCCCGCGTTGCCTGAGTCTGTAAGATATCCTCACGTTTTTTACGGTCCGTAATATCCTGAAAAGCAGCATACAGAGCAATATCTTGTCCGTAATCAATAATATTAGCAGATGTCAACAACCAAAACGGCGTCTTATTATCACTGGCCTTCACTAAGATTTCAAAATCTTTGACCAAACGTCCTTTTTCCAAGTGAGAATTTAATAATTTTCGATTATCCGAATCAACAAAGAAATCCTTTAAATGAAATTTTTCAATTTCCTGCTCCGCAATTCCGAAAAGTTTTTGAGCATTTTCATTCGCCAGTAAAATTTTATCATCGCTTAACCGAGCAATAATAATCGGAAACGGAGATGATTTGATGATTTCTTTAAAACGCAGGTTGTTTTTGAACAACTGATGTTGTATTTGACGCAATTCGTCCGCTAAGACATCTGATGTGGAGAGCAAAAAACTGATCCCCAATCCCAGATATGCAATCGGCGCCAAATACCATGAAGAAACTAAAAATCCATCCAGAGAAATTACTTTCAAACCTATTGCGACACCAACAAAAGCAATTACGATAAAACCAATCACATAACTGGTATTATTACGCTTAAAACACTGTGATAAATATCCGGCAGCCAGATATGCATATCCGATTGTTAAAAAGATATTATTCAACAGACCGATCATATATTCATCAGATGCAATCAATCCGAACCAGACAAGGCAAATACCGCCTATCACGGTTACGCTCAGAACAAATCCCTTTCGAACCTTAGCTCCAAACAGAATCGTTGTTGCCGGTATTCCCAGAAAAATCAAAACACCTACAGATATCAATAAATGAATACTGAGCAAAATATCAGCAGAATATTCTAAAGAATATTCCCCGATACTGCTCAAAAACCAAATATTTATCATTTCGGCAACAAAGGCTAATGCAATATAGACCGCATTATTGGCTATCACGCTGCGAACAGTGCTCATGCTTACATATATTGTACAGAATATAAAAAAGACAAAACTGAAAACAGTTACTGCTAAATACGTCAGATTAGAAAACATCTCGAGACTGTTCATACTCAAATACCTTACCCGTTTTTACACCTAATATTGCTCAGTGTATTCAAACTTTATTAAAATTTAATTGAATATTAAATAGATTATTTTATTATTTAAAGCAGGAAAAATAAATTATTCAGCCAAAGGAAAAATCCGTATGAGTTATAATACCCCTAACCACTTTAGTCATGATTTTGCTCTGAGCTTGGAAAAATTACCCACAAAACAAGCAGACAGATTGTCCGGAAAAATTTTATTTTTCGGTATATTGGCCGGTTTGTTTTTGGTTGTGCTCGGATTGTACGAATTATTGAACGGAGCGGATCCTCAGTCTCTGGAAGAAGTACAGGATGTGATTAATCCGTGGTTCAGCATGGCGTTTTTTGACAGCGTCATTATGTTACTCGGTGTCGGTATTATAACTTCATTGACTGTTTCTTATATGCGTTACAAAAAAGTATTTTTTGACGGTAAAAAAGTTACAATGGTTTATCGTTCTTTATTTGGCAAAAAGCATACAGTCAAAGAATCTTTAAAACATTATGACGGCGTTCGCTTCAGAATCGAATTTTTTCAATTCGGCTTTTTAAATAAAAATAAGTATATTATTGAATTGTATCATAAGGATCCGGATAAAGTTGCTCCGTTGTATATTACAACTAACGGTAAAAACATCCGAAACATCTGGGAATATTATGCAAAGCAGCTTAATCTGCCAACATTAATTCTTACCGACGAGGGTATGATTCAACGAGACGTTAAGGATTTGGATAAATCGTTAAAACAACTTTATGATGAAGGTCTGATTGACAACACATTTGATTTTAATGCTCCGCTGCCTGCTTCTATTGCATGGGTTAGAAAAAAAGACAAATCCATTATCAAAAACAGAAAAATTATTTGGGACGGCTATAACATTTTAGCTTGGTGTCTGGTTGCCGTTTCTGTTGTTGCTCTGGTAATTTGCGCGCCTCATATTTTTCAAAACATCGCGCATATGCTGTGGGCTTGTGTCTTAATCTTTGTTATCGGTACTATTGCTTTTCGATCTTTTACCAAAGACAAAATTGCCATTAAGCCTAAAAAAATTGTGATTGTTCATAAAACTTTCTTTTTATCCCGCAAAAACAACGAAATTTATAAAGATGAAATTAAAGCTATTGAAGTTGCCTTTAATCCTCTTACCGAGCGCTATTTCGTATCAATTATTTCACCTGAAAAAACATTGATTTTCGGAAAAAAACTTCCAATTGAAGACTTGCGTTGGGTGAAAAAGTTTTTGGTCAACGATATCGTAAAAAAATAGTTGCGTCTTATCCCTTATTCGGGCTATAACCTATATATCAGAAAATCTTGTTGAAAGTAAAAAAGATGAAACAGAAAAAAATTTCAAATCAGGAATTTGATTTTACTGACAGTTTCTTCCGCGAAGTCAGTGAAGAATTGCATAATGATAATATGAAAGCCTTATGGAAAAAATACGGTGTGCACATTGTCGCCGGCGTTATTATCATATTAACCGTTGCAGTCAGTTTTGAAACAATCAAACATTGGAGAGAGCGGGCAAACCAAAATTGGTCAGACGCTTTTGCCTATGCCCAAATGTTGCAAAATCAAGGCAAGTTTGAAGACAGTATTATTCAGCTGCAATCTATTGCCGCAAAAGGAAACGATATTTATGCCGATGAAGCATCTATAAAAATTGCCAACATCTTGTTTGAACAAGGCAAAAAAGACGAAGCTGTTAAAGCTTTGGAAGAATTCATTGCAAAAGCCAATAACGAACAATTGCGTAACGCTTCCATTATGAAATTGGCTTCTTATAAAATTGACACCCTGTCAACCGCTGAATTACAAACATTATTGCAGCCTGTATTGGAACAAAACAGCGCTTGGTTTAATGAAGCCAACGAATTAATTGCCTTATCTTATTTGAAACATAATAACACTCAGGAAGCTGTAAAAATCTATCAGGAGATGGCTGATCGTAATGATTTAAATGATAACCTGAGAGCCAGAGTTCAAAATATGATTTCGGTACTAAATTCAGCTAAATAAGAGAGATTAAAATGAAATTTTGCAAAAATACCTGTATGGCCGTTATGGCATTGTCTTTGACTGCGTGCGGTTTATTTTCTAAAGATAAACCCAGTGTTGAAGGGGAAAGAATATCTATTCTGGATAATGAAACAGAAATCAAACCTGATTATCCTCAAGGCAGTGTTAAAATTGCTCTTCCGCGTCCTAAGCGCAATACAGAATGGACGCAAAAAGGCGGCAATGCTTCTCATAATATGGGACACCTAGAGACCGGCAGTCAGTTACAAGGATTTTGGGAAAGCAATTTCGGTACAGGCTCATCTAAACGCGACTTTTTAATATCTTCTCCTGTTATTACGCAACAGGTTATTTTTGCTATTGATACGGAAGGTGTTGTCAGCGCTCGTTTATTGTCCAACGGCGATCTCATTTGGAAAAGAAAATTAAAACCCACCAACAAAGATGACAACAACATTTCTATAAAAGGTGCCGGGCTGGCTGTTGACGGCAATATGCTTTACGCAACAACCGGATTTGGGAGCGTTTTTGCTTTAGATATAAAAACAGGTGATCCTAAATGGCACTATCAGGCAGAAACCCCTATCCGTATTGCGCCGACCGTTGATAACAACACTGTGTTTGTACAAACAATCAACAATCAATTAATTGCCTTAGATGCAACAGACGGAAAAGAGTTGTGGCATTATGAATCTGAAGATGAAACCACAACACTGGTTGGCGGTGCTAATCCGGCTTATGACGCAGAACAAGATTTATTGGTTGCAGCATTTTCTAATGGCGAGCTGAGAGCATTTAAAGCATCTACCGGTTCTCCTTTATGGGCTGATTGGTTATATGCGGCTCGTCAGTCCGGACCAATGGCAACCATCAATACCATAAAAGCTAATCCGGTTATCGGAAACGGTTTGGTTTTTGCCGTCGGACATAATAATATCTTAACAGCTATTGATTCTCGTACCGGAAACCGTATTTGGCAAAGAGACATCCGCAGTACAAATCAGCCGTGGTTAGCCGGTCAATATTTATTTGTTTTGGCTGATGACAGAGATTTGACCGCCGTGGAAGCTGAGACAGGTAAAATCGTTTGGAGCACAAAGATTCCTTTAGGCGGCGAAGATGATGATAAAACAGGTGTCTTTATTTCAGGTCCGGTTTTAACTGATAATCGTTTATTAGTTACGACATCAAGCGGCTATGCCTTTGCCGTTTCTCCGTACACAGGAAAAATTATGAGTTATGTCGCGTTGGATGACGGAATTGAAGCTCCAGCTGTTGTGGCTGACGGTATTACCGTCCTGACAACAAATAATGCCGATCTCTTTACATACAAATAGAGGAAAAAAATTATGGCGATAAAAGCAGCTATTGTCGGACGCCCGAATGTTGGCAAATCAACATTGTTTAACCGCTTTGTCGGACGTAAAATTGCTTTGGTGCATGATATGCCGGGTGTTACTCGTGATCGCAAAGAAGCCAATGCCAAATTTTATGATTTGGATCTTACGGTCATTGATACCGCCGGATATGAATACTCTAATGAGGATACGCTTGAACAAAGAATGTGGCTGCAAACAAAACGCGCTATAGAAGAAGCAGATGTTTGCCTGTTTTTGTTTGATGCTCGCGCAGGTATTCAGCCATATGACGAACATTTTGCAGACCTTGTGCGTCAAAGCCATAAGCCTGTTATTTTGCTGGCAAATAAATGTGAAGGTACATTACTGGAAAACGGTATTTATGAAGCTTACAAGCTTGGTCTCGGTGAGCCGATACCTTTTTCTGCCGAACACGGCTTGGGACTGGCTGACTTATATCAAAAACTTTTACCCTTTGATAAAGCAGAAAATACCGATGAGGATGAAATCGATTTTACCGGTTTATCTGATGAAGAAATAGATGCCGTTAAGGACGAAAAAATCAAATCTAAACCCTTACAGTTAGCTATTGTCGGACGCCCGAATGTGGGCAAATCAACTCTGATGAATGCTCTCTTAAATGACGAGAGAATGTTAACCGGTCCGGAGGCCGGCGTAACCCGTGATGCTATTACGGTAGAATGGGAATGGCGCGGACATAAGGTAAATCTGGTAGATACTGCCGGATTAAGAAAACATGCACGTGTTGAATCCGATGTTGAAAAAATGTCTGCCGCCAATACTAAACATGCCGCATTTATGGCTCAAGTTGTTATTTTAGTTCTGGATGCCGATGCTGTTCTGGATAAACAAGATTTAACCATTGCCAGACAGGTTCTTGATGAAGGACGTGCTTTGGTAATTGCCGTTAATAAATGGGATGTCGCTAATCGTAAAGAAGCATTGGATAAACTTAATGACAAACTGCAGACATCTTTGACACAGGCCGAAGGCGTACCAACCGTTACAATATCCGCCCTAAAAAAAGAAGGCTTGGATAAATTAATGAGTGCTGTGTTTAAGGTTTATAATCGTTGGAATGTCAGAATACCAACCGCACCGTTAAATCAATGGTTTGGCGATATGATTGATCGCTATCCGCCGCCTCTCGGAAAAAATCGCAGACGGATAAAATTGCGTTATATCACACAGGCAAAAACAAGACCGCCTTCATTTTATATATTTTCCAGCAATCCGGAAGGTTTACCGGATGCTTATTTGCGTTATCTGACAAATAGTCTGCGCGAAACGTTTGATTTGGGCGGAATTCCCTTAAGAATTACGGTCAGAAAAACAGATAATCCGTATGCAGATAAAGCAAAAAAGAGAAATAAATAAGTAACTTTTTTATTTCAGAGACTGTAACAGTCCTAAAATTAATTTTGCTGTCGGTCGATGACTTACGCTAAAGTAGGCTTTGAGCAATTCCTGCGCCTCGTTTGTATTTTCAGGTGTCGTTAAAGGTAATAACTGTTTGCTGTCTAACTTATTTTGATGAGACAGCTGCATCGGACTTTGCTGCATAACTTCTTTGGGCATATCCTCATAAAAAAAGTTTATATCAACCCCTAATATCTGGCTAAAATCCCATAACCGACTAGCGCTGATACGATTGGTACCATTTTCATACTTTTGTATCTGCTGAAAGGTTAATCCCAATAATGCAGACATATCTTTTTGACTCATATTTAAAACACGACGACGCAAAAAAATCCGGTATCCAACATGTTTATCAATAGGATTAGGAGCTCCATTAGCACAGCGTCCTCTTTTGCTCTTCAGATCTGGATTTGTTTTAGGTGTTGTTATCATATTTATCTCCGTAAAAAAATCCCCACCTTGGAAGAAACAAGGTGGAGGAGTCTCCGTACCATTCGTTAAACGACTTTTTTGAAGCCGTTATGTACGAAATATCTCGCTATATAATATTTTTATTCTGCCGTTTTGCCTGTTTCAGGATTACCCATACTTAATAATATTTCACGAACAGAAATCTGCAACTCAAAGTATAAACATCCTAAATAAATAAGCAATAAAAATTTATAAGATAAAGTTGCTTTTTATATCATAGAAATTTGTATTAAAGGCGGCATAGAGAAAAAACGCAAAAAGAGAGGAAAACCATTACTGATTTTCCTCTCTTTATTGTACTACTCCGAACGAGTATGGTTCAAATCATTATTTAATGATTTTAGAAACCACACCGGCTCCTACTGTATGACCACCTTCACGGATAGCGAAAC
>CAYTQF010000005.1:0-29454 GCA_964440165.1 uncultured Azospirillaceae bacterium | reverse complement strand
CATGACAAATTTTTTATATAGTATTTTTGCTTAAATGCAACAGAAAAATTTATTTTTTTGCGGATATGGGACAGATAATAGATAAAACTTGTAAATCAGAAAAAAATATGCTTTCCTAAACATGGTTTAACCATCTGTTTTGCCTTTGCGGCAGTTGACAGCGTCACGGCAAAATTATGCAAAACAGAAAAACAAAAAGGAAAAAAATATGAAAACGATAGATATTTCATGGCGTCGCTACATTCTTCCGAATATCCATAACGAAGGATGGAAGTTTGTCGGCATTTTTGCTGCAATAACAGCGTTATTGGCAATGGTTTGGGAACCTCTCGGTTGGTTAGGAATTATCGCCACTGTATGGTGTTTTTATTTCTTTCGTGATCCCGAACGTGTTACGCCGGATATAAATGATGTGGTTGTATCTCCCGCGGATGGTATTGTCCAAATGATTACAAAAGTCAAAGCCCCGGAAGAGTTAGGCTTGGGAGATAAAAAATTCACTCGTGTAAGCGTATTTATGAGTGTGTTTAATGTCCATGTAAACCGTGCCCCGGCTGAAGGAAAAATTACTAAAGCCGTTTATGTTCCCGGAAAATTTTTGAATGCGACTTTGGATAAAGCCAGTAAAGATAATGAACGTCAGTTATTGGCAATGAAAACAAAAAGCGGAAAAGATTTGGCCGTAGTCCAAATCGCCGGTCTTGTTGCCCGTCGTATTTTGTGTGAAGCTACGGAAGGGCAGGAATATAAAGTCGGTGAACGTTTCGGAATGATTCGCTTTGGTTCCCGTTTGGATGTTTATTTGCCTGAAGGTGTCGAGCCTCAAGTTTGTTTGGGACAGACAATGGTTGCCGGTGAGACGGTGATTGCAAATTTAAAAAGTGATGCTTCAGCAGTAAAAGGGATTATACGCTAATGGAAAAGATAAAAAAAATTACATTGGCAAAGCCCCGTTTGACGAGCTTGCCGTTTCGTAAAATTGCGCCGAACATTGTTACAATGTTGGCCTTGTGTTCTGGGATTACCTCAATTCGTTACGGAATACAGGAAGATTGGGTCAAAGCTGTAATTTGCATCTTTTTGGCAGCTTTTTTTGATGGTTTGGATGGTCGTGTTGCCCGTATGCTCAAAGGTTCCACCAAATTTGGCGCCGAGTTGGATTCTTTATCTGACTTTGTCAGTTTTGGTGTTGCGCCGGCGTTATTGATGTACCAGTGGACATTGTTTGACTTACCGCGTTTCGGCTGGTTTTTCTGCTTGTTGTTTTCTGTGGGAATGGCGATGCGTTTGGCTCGTTTCAATACAATGTTGGAAGAAGAACCGCAACCGCCTTATTGGCATCATTTCTTTGTCGGCGTACCGGCTCCGGCTGCCGCAGCATTAGGAATTTTGCCGGTGATTATTTCATTTGAATTTCCGGAATATGAATTTCTGCGTTCAAATTGGTTCTGCAGTGTTGTTATGGCTATTGTAACCTTTTTGATGGTTAGCAGAATACCGACTATTTCAGCCAAAAAAATGAAAGTGCCGACATACATGTTGTTGCCGATGATGCTTTTGGTTGCATTGTTCGGCAGCTTCATTATCAGCCAGCCTTGGTTGACTTTGGGTGTCTCAACATTGATTTATGCATGTATGATACCTGTCGGAATTTTATTCTTTTTGAGTGAAAAAAGACACTATATGAAATCAGTAAAATAAGTGAAGTTATAAAAAAACAACCGCTAAACAGCGGTTGTTTTTTTATAAGCTTTTTGCTTGTTGTAAAGATAAAATGAGTGATGATAAAGCATTTGCTGCCGGAACACGCGACATATTAACAGCCTTATCTCTTAATTCAATTATTTTTTCCGGTTTAACCGGACCGTCATGAGTTTGAATTTGTTTCAAAATATTATCGGCATTCATATGATATTGACGTAATTTGCTTTGTCCCCAAACTCTGTCTCTGTGGCGCAGAATTGCAAATACTGAACTTATTTTCGGATTATCACGACCGGCTCTTAATATAACCTCTTTATCACGGCTGTAAATTGTGATGGAATCAAAATAACGCTCATCTTCAATTTGCTGCAAAGTATCTAACATTTTCGTATATGTTTCATCATGAGCTTCCGGAGGAGAGTATCGAGCAATTTCACCTCTTTCAAATAGATCTTCATATCGACTGTAAATTGAAAGTTTGCTTTCAAAATAATTTACCGCTAAAACATTAATATTGACTCGATAACCTTGTTCATGCAAATTTTTGATTGTATTGCATATTTGGTTTGTTCTCATTGTGCCTTCAAAAATAATGTTATTTCTGTTTTTAATGGCCTGCTGAAAAACGCGTTGTGTCCAATCTCTGACATCCATATCAGTAATTTCAGCCATTTGCTGCGGATATTTCTGAAAAATTTCGTGCACATGAGGATGATAATTACGATACTCATCACCATTAATAATTAAACAGTCTTTCGCTTGACCGCTTTCTTGCAAATGCTTGATTAAGGTGCTTTTTCCGGCACCGGGTTGTCCGCCCAAAATGAAGATTTCCGGATGCTCGAAACTTTTGGCATTTTTAAAAACATCATGCATAATTTGAGATAAAATCTCTTCATGTTTTTCGGGGGATAATTTATATAAGTCTTTCATTTTTAATTCCTGATTCATAAAATATAAAGTAGACTATAAAAAATAAGAGAAATAGACGCAATTAACATTTTGTGTCAATAATGTAATAATTCAGAAGGACGGAAAAAATAAAGATGCCTTTGTATGATTTTCATGTTCACAGTTATTATTCAGACGGGACATTTTCTCCTGAAAATATTATAAAACAAGCCGCTCAAAGCGGTGTTACCCAAATGGCTCTGACGGATCACGACAGCGTTGCCGGTTTAGATGAAGCAGTTGCCGCCGCGTCCGGTGTCGGTATTAATCTGATTAAGGGAATCGAAGTTTCTTCACAAGATAAAGATTGTCCGGTCATTCATATGCTTGGATTTTATATTCAAGATTATGCGGCTTTATACGATGTCATGCAAGAAAATGCAGAGGTTTTGCGGGAAAGAAATACCAGAATATTAAATTATTTGCGTGAGAATTGTAATCTTAATATTAAAATTGATGACCTCTATACTCACTTCAGAGGCAGTGTGGGCAAAGGAAATATCGCCATATATCTAAAAGAAAAAGGTTATGTTTCCTGTTATCGTGAAGCAGAAGATTTAATGCGTCCTTATAAGGCAGGAAATTATGGTGTGGATGTCAAAAAAGCAATTCAAGCGATTCATAATGCCGGAGGGCTTGCTTGCTTGGCTCATCCTTATAATCTGAAAAAAGAAGACGATATCTTATTGGAGAAGTTTAAAGAGTTTCAATCTTATGGGTTAGATGGTGTTGAATGCTTTCATTCCAATCATTCACCGGAGCAAACAGAACTTTATTTACGATATGCTCAACAGCTCAAACTTAAAATCAGCGGTGGCAGTGATTTCCATGGAGATTTTAAGCCTAATATAAAATTGGGATATGGTAAAAGCTCGGAAGCTTTGCTCAAAAATGAATACATTACCATTAATCAATAAAAAAAGCGGTAAGATTTCTTACCGCTTTTTTTATTATTCTTCGTTTTGTTTTTGCTTGCGTTTCATAAAACCTTCCAACCAATGAATATTATATTGTCCGTCGATATATTCGGCTTGAGATATAATATCCTGCTGAAGCGGAATGGTTGTTTTAACGCCGTCAATAACAAATTCTTCCAAGGCTCTGCGCAGTCTCATCAAAGCAGAGTTACGCGTTTTTCCGTGAACGATTAATTTGGCAATCATGCTGTCATAAAACGGAGGAATACGGTAGCCTGAATAAATTTCGGAATCAACACGAATTCCCAGACCGCCTGGAGCATGCCATTCATTAATTTTTCCCGGACAAGGAACAAAGGTTGCCGGATCTTCAGCGTTAATGCGGCATTCGATAGCATGTCCGTGGAATTGAATATCATCTTGCGTATATCCGAGAGCCGCGCCGCTGGCAATACGAATTTGCTCACGAACGATATCAATACCGGTAATAGCTTCCGTAATAGGGTGCTCTACTTGCAAACGAGTATTCATTTCCATAAAGTAGAATTTACCGTCTTCATACAAAAATTCCAGCGTTCCGGCATTGGTATAACCGATTTTTTCAATAGCTTTACGAACAATCTCGCCGATTTCCTGACGTTGTTGATTATTCAGAGCCGGGGAAGGGCATTCTTCAATAACCTTTTGGTTATTACGCTGAATAGAACAATCGCGTTCACCCAAATGTACGGCATGTCCGTATTTATCAGCCAAAACCTGCATTTCAATATGGCGTGGATTTTGTAAATATTTTTCCATATATACAACATCTGAAGGGAAAGACGCTTTTGCTTCAGCTTTAGCCATTGTATAAGCTTCAGCCATTTCTTCATCATTAAATGCGGTCTTCATGCCTTTTCCGCCGCCGCCGTCTTTCGCTTTAACAATAACCGGATAACCGATTTTGTTTGCCCATTCAATAGCGTGTTCAACACTTTCCAAAGCCGGAGAACCGGGTGTAATAGGCAAGCCGGCTTCCTGAGCGGCTTTACGAGCCGTGATTTTATCTCCCATCAGACGCATCTGTTCAGAAGTTGGTCCGATAAAGGTGATACCATGCTTTTCAACCATTTCTGCAAAGTCTGCATTTTCGGATAAGAAACCAAAACCCGGGTGAATAGCGTCAGCACCGGTAATCAAGGCAGCGGAAATAATAGCCGGTTTATTTAAATAAGAGTCAGAAGAGCGAGCCGGACCGATACAAACGGCTTCATCGGCCAAACGCACATGCATGGCATTAGCGTCAGCCTCGGAGTGAACGGCCACGGTGCGGATACCCATTTCTCTACAGGCTCTGTGAATGCGTAGGGCAACTTCTCCGCGATTGGCAATTAAAACTTTTTCAAACATATGAATTTCCTAAATGTTTATTCAATAACAATCAAGGTTTCGCCGTATTCTACAGGATCGCCGCTGGCTACCAGAATTTTTGAAACTTTACCGGACATATGTGCTTTGACCGGATTAAATGTTTTCATAGCTTCAATCAAGCAGACTGTATCACCTTCATTAATGCTGTCGCCGACTTTTACATAATTCGGAGCAGAAGGTTCGCTGGACAAATAAACAACGCCGACCATCGGAGATTTAACGGCGCCTTTGGCTTTTGAATAATCTTCTTCAACAGCAGCGGAAGCAGCCGGTGCAGCAGGTGTTTCAACTGTGGCACTGATTGGAGCAGCGACCGGAGCAGCCGGAACAAAATTTTGAACCGGAGCGGCAACGACGCCGCTGAAATTACGGGTCAGGCAGATACGGCAGCCTTCATCTTCATATTCCAATTCTGTCAGATTACTGCGGTCTAAAATCTCGGCAAGTTTACCGATAACTTTTGTATCCAATGGATTTGACATTATTTATCTCTCTTTCTTAAAATTTACAAAAATATTCAAACTGATTATTAGCCTGTTTTTGCTAAAATACAATAAAAAATTCATAAAACCGAGCAAAAATGAGCAAAATATGCACAAAAAATATAAAAAAATGCAAAAAATCAAAAACAAAAAAGATGGGTTAAAAATCTGGTTGTAGAGATATCCTTTAAATACAACCGTAAGGCGATTTTTCCGTTCGGTGGGAGAAATAAATAAAAATCTTGCAAAAATAAATGAGCAGATTATAGTTCAAAAGAATAATTTTTTATAAGGAGAAAAATATGCCTTTAGTTACAATGCGTCAGATTCTTGACCATGCTGCCGAAAATAACTACGGTGTTCCGGCATTTAACATTAATGATATGGAACAGGTTCTCGCAGTTTTGCAGGCTGCCAGAAAAGTTAACGCTCCGGTTATTTTGCAAACTTCTACCGGTGCGCGTAAATTTGCCGGAGATCCGATGATCCGTCAT
Source organism: uncultured Azospirillaceae bacterium (assembly GCA_964440165.1). GTDB lineage: Bacteria > Pseudomonadota > Alphaproteobacteria > RF32 > CAG-239 > Scatocola. Next base: position 23,496 of record CAYTQF010000005.1, on the reverse strand, counting down.
ATGGTTGCCGCCGGTATTGAAATGTTCCCTGAACTGCCCATCTGTATCCACCAAGATCATGGCGCTTCTATTGATGTTTGTCAGTCAGCTATTGTAAATGGTTATTCTTCCGTAATGATGGATGGTTCTTTAGCCGCTGATGGTAAAACGCCGTCTACGTATGAATACAATGTTCATGTAACTAAAGAAGTTGTGGCTCGTGCACATGCTGTCGGTGCTTCTGTAGAAGGTGAACTCGGTGTTATCGGTTCTTTGGAAACAGGTAAAGGCGATAAAGAAGACGGTCATGGCGCTGAAGGCGTGATTGATAAAAAACGCTTGGTTACAGATCCTGATGAAGCTGCACAGTTTGTTGCTGAAACACATTTGGATGCTTTGGCCGTTGCTGTCGGAACATCACATGGTGCTTATAAATTTACACGTAAACCGGATGGTGAAATTTTGGCTATTGATGTTATTGAAAAAATTCATAAAAAATTGCCGAACACTCATATGGTTATGCACGGTTCTTCTTCCGTTCCGCAAGAATTACAGGATTTAATTAACGCTTACGGCGGTGCTATTCCTCAAACTTACGGTGTTCCTGTGGAAGAAATTGTTCGCGGTATTAAATCCGGTGTTCGTAAAGTTAATGTTGATACGGACTGCCGTATGGCTATTACCGGTGCAATCCGTAAATTATTTGCCGAAAATCCGAAAGAATTTGATCCGCGTAAATATCTCAAACCGGCTATTGAAGAAATGCAAAAAGTTTGTGAAGCGCGTTATATCGCTTTCGGTGCAGCAGGACATGCTGATAAAATTAAAGCAATTCCGATGTCTGAAATGGCAAAACGTTATGCTTCCGGCGAGTTATAATATTTTATAACTTAAAATCAATCCCCCGTTGGCTTGCTCCTCGGGGGATTTTTTTTTAGGGTTGCCATTACATCTTGCTTTCATTATATTATGGAGCGGAGAAAAATAATGAGCAGAGATTCGTATATAGAAATTAAAGGTGCCCGTGAGCATAACCTGAAAAATATTGATATTCGCATCCCAAAAGATAAATTAACCGTTATTACCGGTCTGTCCGGTTCCGGCAAGTCTTCTTTAGCCTTTGATACGGTATACGCTGAGGGACAGCGGAGATACGTTGAAAGCTTGTCTGCATATGCCCGTCAGTTTTTGGATTTGATGAAAAAACCGGATGTCGATTCGATAGAAGGATTATCTCCGGCAATTTCTATTGAGCAAAAAACAACATCCCACAATCCTCGTTCAACGGTTGGTACGGTTACGGAAATTTATGATTATATGCGTTTGCTTTGGGCTCGTGCCGGAACACCGTATTCTCCGGCTACGGGGCTGCCGATTGAATCTCAGACGGTTTCACAGATGGTTGATAAAATTATGTCTCTGCCGACAGGGACAAAACTTTTATTGCTTTCTCCCGTTGTACGTGGAAAAAAGGGCGAGTTTAAGAAAGAATTTGAAGCTTGGCAGCGTCAGGGATATCAGCGTTTGAAAGTAGATGGTGAGAACTATACTTTTGATGATTTACCGTCTTTGAATAAAAATCAAAAACATGATATTGAGATTGTCATTGATCGTCTGATCTTAAAAGAGGGTATTGCTGAACGTTTGGCGCAATCAGTTGAAACCGGATTAAAATTAAGTGATGGCATTATTTATACTGAGTTGATGGAAAACGGAGAACGACAGATATTTTCATCAAAGTTTGCTTGTCCTGTATCCGGTTTTACTATCGAAGAAATAGAGCCGCGCTTGTTTTCTTTTAACAATCCGTTTGGAGCCTGTCCGCATTGCGACGGGCTTGGTGCAAAGCTGTATATGGATCCAGCATTGGTTGTGCCCAATGATAACTTGAGTCTTAATCAGGGGGCAATTGCGCCTTGGGAAAGTTTTCACTCCAGTTTTCACAGCCAGGCAATTACTTCTCTGTGTGATTTTTTAGGAATTTCACCCAAAACGCCATGGAAAGAGTTACCGGAGTCTGCAAGAAATTTAATTCTGTATGGTTCAGGAAACGTTTGTGTTCCGATGTATTATACGTCTTTTGTCAGTGATAAGCCTTTTGAGGGTGTTATTCCGAACATGGAACGTCGCTTTCTTGAAACAGATTCGGCCTGGGTGCGTGAAGAGTTTTCTAAATATCAGTCGGCAGCACCATGTGAATTTTGTAAAGGCAAACGTTTGAAGCCGGAAGCTCTGGCTGTTAAAATAAACGGTCTGGACATTATGGAAGCCTCCGAAATGTCAATAAAAAAAGCGCGAGACTGGTTTATGCGGATTGAAGAGGCTTTGTCTCCGCAAAAAAGAGAAATTGCTCATAAAATTTTGAAAGAAATCATTGAACGTCTGAGCTTTTTGAATAATGTCGGCTTAGATTATCTGAATTTGTCGCGTCAGTCAGGAACATTATCGGGCGGAGAATCACAGCGTATCCGTTTGGCCTCACAAATAGGTTCCGGATTGACAGGTGTGATGTATGTTTTGGATGAGCCGTCAATCGGCTTACATCAACGAGATAATGATAAACTGTTGGAAACATTAACTTGCCTGAGAGATATCGGAAACACGGTCATTGTAGTTGAACACGATGAAGATGCAATTCGTGCGGCGGATTATTTGGTGGATATGGGACCGGGTGCCGGAGAGCAAGGGGGAAATGTAACGGCAGAAGGAACGGTTGCCGCTGTTTTGAAAAATCCGAACAGTTTGACGGCGCAATATCTGAACGGAGATAAAGTAATTGCTGTTCCGTCGCGTCGTCGTCGCGGTAATGGAAAATTTTTAGAAATCAGCGGAGTTAAAACCAATAATCTGAAAAATGTAACCGCTAAAATTCCGTTGGGCACATTTACTTGTGTTACAGGTGTGTCCGGCGGAGGAAAATCATCTTTGATTCTTGAGACACTGTTTAAGGCCGTTAATAAAGAGCTTAACGGCACACGTGGCGCTGCCGGAAAATATGATAAATTATCGGGAGTTGAAAATATTGATAAAGTTATTGATATTGATCAATCTCCGATAGGACGTACACCGCGTTCTAATCCGGCAACATATACCGGATTGTTTACGTATATTCGTGATTGGTTTGCCGGACTTCCGGAAGCAAAAGCCCGAGGCTATACGGCGGGACGGTTTTCGTTTAATGTGGCCGGCGGGCGCTGTGAGGCTTGTAAAGGCGATGGCGTAACCAAAATAGAAATGCATTTTTTGCCGGATGTTTATGTCGCCTGCGATGTTTGTAAAGGTAAACGCTTTAATCGTGAGACGCTGGAGGTTAAATACAAGGATAAATCCATTGCGGATGTTTTGGATTTGACGGTGGATGAGGCTCATCAATTTTTTGCCTCTATTCCGTCAATTAAAAACAAACTGGAGCTTTTACAAAAAGTCGGATTGGGATATATTCATTTAGGGCAGCAGGCAACAACACTTTCAGGAGGAGAAGCGCAGCGTATTAAGTTATCTAAAGAACTTTCTAAACGCGCAACAGGAAAAACACTGTATATTCTGGATGAACCGACAACCGGTTTGCATTTTGAAGATATTAATAAGCTGTTGAAAGTTTTGCATACATTGGTTGATAACGGTAATACGGTTGTTGTCATTGAACATAATCTGGACGTTATAAAAACAGCGGATTATATTTTGGATATAGGACCGGAAGGCGGAGATGGCGGTGGCAAAATTATAGCTAAGGGCACGCCGGAAGAAATTGTTAAAGCGAATGTCGGCTATACGGGAAAATATTTAAAAGATAAGTTAGGATAAAAGAAAAGGCTTCCTTTATGGAAGCCTTCATTTTGTGATGGTGCAAAATTAAAAATATCTTTTTAACAATGCTTCTAATGCTTTACCATGACGAGCTTCATCACGAGCCATTTCATGAACGGAATCATGAATAGCATCCAAATTAAGCTCTTTGGCTTTTTTTGCAATAGCCATTTTACCATGGCAGGCACCATTTTCGCCGGCTAGCATTTTTTCGAGATTAGCTTTGGTTGAGCCTTCAACAAGCTCGCCTAACATTTCACCAAAACGAGAAGCGTGTTCAGCTTCTTCTTTAGCAATCTGCTCCAAAACGACGGCAATTTCCGGATAGCCTTCACGCAATGCTTGACGAGCCATTGCCAGATACATGCCGACTTCAGAGCATTCACCGTTAAAATTATTACGTAAACCTTCAACGATTTCAGCATCAACGCCTTTGGCAATACCGAGAACATGTTCTGCCGGCCATGTTAAAGCTTCTTCAACATAAGGAACAATTTTTTCACCCTTAACTTTGCAAACCGGACATTGCGGTTCTTGTCCTTCAGGAACCTCAAAAATTTGTCCGCAAACTAAACATTTGTATTTCATTAAAAGAACTCCTAAAAAATAAAACAATATCCTTATAGCAAAATATGGAAAAATTTTAAATTTGATATTACTAATCTTGCACAGAATTTTATTTGATAAAGATCTAAGGCGCCAACAAATACACGTAACAGAAAATTTGCTTGATTTAACAAATAACTCTGCTAATGTTTTATTGAGTTATGCATATAACTCAGGGCGTCGAAAACCCTTTTATATCTACAGCCGCATGCATAGCGACTTGAAATACTATGCCGATTTCTGTCTTGGACGGATGTCGGTGAATAAGGCTTTGCCAAATAAGCCGAGCCGTTTGTAGATATACGGTTTTCGAACATCCGCCCACCTTAATCCGGTGGGTTTTGTTTTTTTACAAAAGGAGAAAATATGTTTGATAACCGAAATATAAGACACAAACTCGGCGTATTATTAACGGATTTGCGCCATAAAAATAAAAGAACGTCCATTAAGGACGTTCTTTATAAAATGGTGGGAGTGGCAGGCTGGAGACAAGAAAACAATCCTGTGAATTGTTTTCTGCCGACAGGCGAGAGTTTGTTAACTTGAGAGCAAACGACAGTGCCGCGAAACAAGTGTTACAAACCGAGTGCCCGAAACGACTTAGTATTGCGCTTAACGCAATACTTTGGAGTAAGACCGAACCTTGGTTCGAGTTCTGCTATGACTAAAAACAAAAAAAAACGTCCATTAAGGACGTTCTTATAAAATGGTGGGAGTGGCAGGACTCGAACCTGCGACCTCTACGATGTCAACGTAACGCTCTAACCACCTGAGCTACACACCCGAAAACAAGATATGTCTAAACTATTCTGAAAAAATTTGCAATATTTTTTTCGCAGGTATGTAAATAAAATGTTTTTGTCTATTTTTTTTGAAGAAAAAGATTGCTATTTCCGTTTTTATATGATAAAAAGAAATCGTTTTCGATATTATTAATTAAAAAAATATTGTTATGTGCATTCACAATGACATGGCTGTAGCTGCCTATATTCAGGCTGTCCGCCAAAACAATGTTTGTCCTAACCTTTCGGACAAAGAGTTAAAATCTCAGCCGCTGAGCATCCTGCCCCAGACACAGCTGCGCAAGACGCTGCTTGCCATCAAGCACAAGTATGACTATGCCGCGAATCTTCGTGTTCTCAGCAAGATAGCCTCACTGGTAAGCATCGGCAATCTGTCTACCGTGATGCGAGAGCCCAATCCCCTGTCGAAAGAAACGGTGTTGCGCTTCTTCCGAGAGAAGGCTGCCTGTCGTGCAAATGTGTGTATCTCCGGTCAGGATATCACACGTCCGCATCTCATCTCGCTGGTCGAGCAGCTGGAACACTGCACCGGTCTGCAGCTCACAGATCAGAGCGACGCTCCGTTGGCATACATCGAAGATGCCTGCGAGCCCGATGAAAAGATCACAATCGCCGACATCGCCGAGTTCTTCACGCAAAGCGATGGTAAGATCCGAAAGATTCTGGCCCGCGCTGAAGCTCAGCGCCAGGCTGCTTCTTGAAGAAGCTTAAGCTCAATCTTTCTAAGGATGTTGATTTTTTAATCAACATCCTTTTTTTATTGTAAATCTTTGCGGAAGCTGATTTTTATTTTATTTTAAGACATTTAAACCATAATTCTCATCTGGAGAGGGTATATGTTAAAAAGTCTTATTTGGATAATTTATTGGTCATTGTTGCCAATTGCTGTACATCAAACGGTTTTTCCGGATATGGATATTTTTGGGACCTCTTCTCTGATTGTGTTTTTATTAAGTTTACCGCTCAGTGTTTTTATTTTAATGCAGCCTAAAGCGGTACAAGTTGTGTTGACATTACTGGAAACACTTTGTTTTTGTATTCTTTTAGGTTGGCATCATTTTTATCAAGATGGATTAACACTGTCTGTTTTAGGTTCTCAGTATTCAGAAGGCGTAAAATTTGCCGGAAGCACATTGTTAGTTTTATTGACGCAGTATAAAACATTTTGGGTAATAATTTTGTGTCTGATAGGTGTTTGCTGTACGCTTGTGTTGTCATTGCGGCTGCCTTTGAAAAAGAGTTATAGTTTTCTGGTGCTTCTTTCAGTTTTAATCATAGTCGGTATACCGCATATTCGCTCGGTAAATCCTGAATTTAATGAAAAAGAGTTTATGTGGGAGGCAAAAAATCTGGGCTATCCGTTGGCATGGATCTATGAACTTAATGCCGGATACAACGAGCAGGCGCTGTTTGATGCTGTTCATCGTAATTATCCCGGCAATACAACGCATCCGGAAGTACAAAATATAAAGCTTCCTGAAAATATCTATATGATTCAGGTTGAGAGTTTAGACTATAATGCGGTTGATGAGGCTATGCCTTTTTTACAAAGTTTAAAAAGAGAAAGTGTTGTATATAAAATTGCACCACATGATAAAAAATCATCTGCAAATATAGATTTTACCATGTTAATCCTAAAACCGATATATAAGCAGACATACGGTGTTGCTTATAAAATGCTGCCTCCGGAAATATATAACAATATTAAGACACTGCCGAATATAATGAAAAAGTATGGATATTATACACGCTTTTTTCATGGTGTATCCGGTCATTTTTTTAATCGTGAAAATCATATCAGGCAAATGGGATTTGATGAAGTCTATTTTAAGGAAGATTTGCTTCAAAGTTTGGTTAAGTCTAATTCTGAGTTTGGAATAGAAGATAAGGCTTTATTTGAGTGTGCAGCAGCGAGCCCGAAGAAAAAGCAGAATTTTAATTTTCTGATTACCGTGAGTTCGCATTTTCCTTTTGATGTAAAAGAAAATTTATTGTTTCTGAAACCTCAAAATATTCGGGAAAAATATCTCAACTCAGTGCACTATGTTGATAATGCCCTGAAACAGTTGATATCTTCGGCTCCTGAGGATTCTTTATTTATTATATATTCAGATCATCATAGCTCGACTTCACAGGATGAAAGCACGCTGTTTTTACTTTATAGCAAACAAAAAAGTCAGTCGGCGTATCAGGAGATTGATGTTGAAGAACTGCCGTTAATAATGTTAGAAATTTTAGAAAATAATAAACTTTCCGTGTTATTGAAAAGTTAATTATTTCTGCCTATAATTGCTAAAAAATATAATTTAAACAGGATAGATTTATATGCCGGAGAATAAACTTTCTTTTAGGGTAGATTACAGTAAATTAAAAATTTTTGATGAGTTTAATTCCAAGGATATTATATATCCGATAGTTTTGTCCGTACCGCATAAAGGGCAAGTTTTTCCGGAAGAATTTCTCAATATTGTAACTTGTGATGTTCAAGAACTGCGTCGTAATGAAGATGCTTTTGTTGATGAATTGATAAAACCGGCTTCCGATGCCGGAATTCCAATGCTCGCAATGAATTTGGGACGGGCATTTATTGATGTTAATCGTGATAAAATAGAGCTTGATCCGTCTATGTTCTATAATTATCCCGTGCAAGAGCCTGTTTCAGGAGGCCGTCGTTGTCGGCTGGGCTTAGGGGTTATTCATAGAATTACAGCCCCTAATAAGTCAATATATAATGGTTTATTGGATTATGAAGAAGTTTTAGAACGCTTCCGTTTTGTTTATGATGCTTATCATAAACGATTACAGCAGTTGATTGATAAATGTTTGCAAAAATTTGGCTTTTGTTTTGTATTGGATTGCCATTCCATGCCGTCGGAAATTTGTACTTTATTGCAGGATACGCAAAGAATAGATTTTTGTTTAGGGACTCTGTTTGAACAAAGCTGTCCGCCGGAAATGCATGATTTCTTTAAACAAGGACTTGTAGAAAAAAATTATTATGTTTCAGATAATTGCCCGTATTCCGGAGCTTATATTACGTTTAATTGCTGTCAGCCTCGCCGCCATATTTATACCATGCAGATGGAGATAAATCGAGGTTTATATATGAATGAACGACAGTTCAAAAAAAATAAAGATTTTTCAATGCTTTGTAACGCTGTTTCTCAAAATATTGTCGAGTTCGGCAAATTTTTACTGGATTTTAAGAAATAATTATGTTATAGACATTCCCGATGATTAAATCAATGCAGCATATTATATCGCTGTCATTGTAGCTTTAATTTGAAATAAATATAGTTATATTATTAAAGCTATCGTATTAACCGACCTCAAAATTTTTATGTAGCAGAGCCTTAAGCGGATTGAAATTATGTTAAGATGAGGGATATCCGTGGCTGTTTTGAGGGAAAAGAGGGATGCGTTTTTTCGTATCAAAAAATTTAATGTTTTTTATAATAATGCTGCTGGTATTATTGCAGCCATTCTTCGTGTCGGCCAATAGTAATCCTTATGCTGATATCGATGCGGCACATATCTGTCTCCATGCGACGCAGACTATGGAAAAAAATTATAATATCAAACAGCACCTTCTCACCACAATCGCCAGTGTTGAAACAGGTCGTTGGGATGAAAAAACACAGCAAAGATTGGCCTGGCCATGGACAATCAATGCGCAAGGAAAAGGTTATTTCTTTAATACTAAAGCGGAAGCTGTGCAAAAAGTGCGTCAGCTGCAGGCAGAGGGTGTAAAGAGTATAGATGTCGGATGCATGCAGGTTAACCTGTTGTACCATGGACAAGAGTTTAAAAGTATTGAAGAAGCTTTTGATCCAATGCACAATGTGGAATATGCTGCTAAATTTCTGACAAACTTATATGAAAACAATCAGCAAGATTGGCTGAAAGCTGCAATGGCTTACCATTCGAGTATTCCGTCTAAAGCCCAAGTATATAAAAAGAAAATAGAAGATACATTTGAAATTGTTAAAACAGCGCATAAAAATCAGGTTAAAACAGTGCAGTCTCCTGTTATTGCGGCTGTTAAAAAGACAGTTTCCGAGCCTGTTGTAAAAGTTGCGTCAGTCGGCAATATTCCGCTGCCTCGTCAAAAACCGCACGCTATCAGACGGAGACAACAACAATTGGATGTTCAGGCATGGCGTGAGGCTAAACTGGAAGAATATCGTCAGCAAAAGCTTTTAGCGCGCAAGTATTAAGAGCAAAAGCATGGTTGTCAAAAAATTTTCTAAAGAATATACAATTCACAGTTATGAGTGTGATAAGCGCGAAAATATGCGTTTGTTAACCTTAATGAATATTCTTCAGGATATGGCAGACAGCCATGCGGCTCAAATGAATTTAGGATATGATTTTTGTTTAAAAAACGGTTTAGCATGGGTTGCTGCCGATTATCATCTGAAAATTCACAGATGGCCGCGTTTGCATGAAACAATTATCTTGCAAACTTGGCCAAGTATTGAAAAAAAAGCCGGAGCTGTCAGAGATTATCTCGTTTCTGATACTCAGGGAATAGCATTAATCCAAGCTTCGACACAGTGGGTTTTAATTGATTCCGCATCTAAACGTCCGGTCGCATTGCGTAAACATCTGCCCGAATACAATGTTATTCCGGAACGTAGTGATGATTATGATTTTATTCGCTTGCCTGAAGTTGTCGCTGCAGATGTGATGAATGATTTCAAAGTGCGTTTTGACGATATTGACATGAATAACCATGTTAATAATTCTCTGTATCCTTTATGGGCAGCAGAAAGTGTACCGTCTGAATGGCTGGAAAATAAGTATCTTACGGAAATTTCAGTGTCATTTAAACGACCGGCGGTATATGGAAATACAATTTTTGTTAAAACAATACTTAAAGAAAATATTTCTGAGCATAATCTATATAATGAAAATAATGAAGAACTTGCCCGAGTAGTGCTGAATTGGGCTGATTTACAGACTGATAATTCATAATCATATATTGTCATCGCAAATAATTAAGAGTATAGTTGTGTTATTATAAAAAATAACAGAGGTATATTCGTATGGAATTTCAAATAACAACGCTGCCAAATGGCTTGCGTATTGTATCATCTTCTCGTCCTTCGTCAGAAAGCGTCTCTCTCGGAATTTGGGTTAAAACAGGCGCCGCTTGTGAAACGCCGGATATTAACGGTATTTCACATTTTTTAGAGCATATGGTGTTTAAAGGCACGGAAAAACGCAGCAGTATCCAAATTTCTGAAGAATTTGAAGATGTCGGCGGTCAATCGAATGCTTATACCGCGCGTGAGTTTACGGCTTTTTATGCTAAGATGCTGAAAAATGATGCCGAACTGGCTATAGATATTCTGTCCGATATGGTGTTAAACGCTAATTTTCCGGAGCATGAATTAGAAAAAGAGCGGGAAGTCGTTGTTCAAGAAATCAAACAAACAATAGATACGCCGGATGATATTATTTTTGATTATGTGCAAGAACAGGCGTTTCCTAATCAGGCATTAGGACGCAGTATTCTCGGACCGGCGGAAAAAGTACGTTCATATACCGGAGATACTCTCAGAAATTATCGCAAAACAAATTATGCCGCTGAAAATATGGTTGTCTGCGCTGTCGGAAATATCGAACACAGCGATTTTGTTCGAATGGTCTCTTCCCGTATGGGAAATATGCCCGCCAAAACAAATTTTAATGTTGATGCGCAAAAGTATGAAGGCGGCGTTTATTCTGAAAAACGCGATATTGAACAAGCTCATGTCGTTTTGGCATTTAACGGAATGAACTATGGTAGTGATAATTATTATCCGGCAATAGTTTTTTCAACGGTTTTCGGCGGTGGTATGTCTTCTCGTCTGTTCCAAGAAATTCGAGAAAAACGCGGCTTGGTTTATACGGTTTACAGCTTTGCCAATTCACATACGCAAAGCGGTTTGTTCGGCATTTATGCCGGAACCACCAAAAATGAATTGCAGCAGGTTATGCCTGTCGTTTGTGAAGAAATCCGCAAGGTATGTAATGATAAAATTACCGAAAAAGAATTACAGCGCGCTAAAACTCAGCTGAAAGCCAGTATGTTGATGGCATTGGAAAGTTCATCTTCTACGGCGGAGGTTTTTGCTCGTCAGATGCTGATCTTTAACAGAATTATTCCGGTGGATGAGATGGTTGATCGTATTAATAGAATTACAACAGAGGATATTCGAGCTGTTGCGTCTGAGATTTTCAGCAGTAAACCGACATATACTCTGGTCGGCGATATTGATGGTTATCCGGAATATGATAAAATTCAAAAATTAATACGGAATTAGTATGGATATTTATCTGGTGGAACCTCGCGGTTTTTGCGGCGGTGTTAAACGGGCTATAAGTTTAGTGGAGCAAACGCTGCAAAAATATGGTGCGCCGATATATGTTCGCCATGAGATTGTACATAACCGGCATGTAATTAATCAGCTAAAAGAGCATGGCGTTGTTTTTATTGAAAATCTTGATGAAATGGAAGATACGACACGACCGTTGATATTCTCGGCGCACGGTGTCAGTAAAGAAGTTTCCCGACAAGCAGAAGCTAAAGGTTTGAATGTCATTGATGCAACTTGTCCGTTGGTCTCAGCTGTTCATAAAAAAATTATCCGATTGGCGCAATCCGGAGCCGAGATTATTGTTATCGGTAAAGCAAAACATCCTGAAATACAGGGAACGGTTGGTCAAATAGATGATAGTCGGCATATTCATATCGTGAATTCAATTGCTGATGTTCAAAATCTATCGTTGCCTGAAAATGCCAATATTGGGGTTGTAACGCAGACAACTTTGTCTGTGGATGATACCAAAGATATTCTTGAGTATTTGCGTCAGCGTTTTCCAAATTTGCAAGGTCTGAAGGAAAGTAATATTTGTTTTGCAACCACCAACCGCCAGCAGGCCGTTAAAGAATTGCTGAAATATACGCCGAATATTATCGTTCTCGGTTCGGAAAACTCATCCAATTCAACGCAATTACGAAATTCAGCACTCCAAAACGGCGCGGTAAAGGCTGTTTTGGTGGATGATTGGCGCAAGTTGGATAAAAATTGGCTTACGGATTGTGATTCGATCGGAATTACGGCCGGTGCCTCTGCTCCGGAATATCTGGTACAGGATTTACTGGCATTTCTGCGGCAAAATTATGATAATGTTAATATTCATAATGTAATAATTGCTAAAGAAGATATAGACTTTAAGTAAGGATGAAAAGATGTCCCGTGCAGAAGATATTTTTCAAAAACTCGTTTATTTTGGTGAAGACGCAATTGATGAATTTATCGTAAATATGCAGACCGAAGAACTGTTTTTAGATTTTAAACAGGCTATTTCTATCGGTAAAAACGGGACCACACTGCATAAGGATGATCGCAAAAATCTGGCAAAATGTATTTCCGGTTTTGGTAATTCTGAAGGCGGTGTCGTTGTTTGGGGAGTGGAATGCTCTCGAGATATAGATATTGGAGATGTGGCCAAGGCCAAAGTAAAAGTCAAGAATGTTTATCGCTTTTTAAGTTGGTTGGAAAATGCGATTTCCGGCTGTACTATTCCCAGCCATAACAAGGTGCGCAATCATATTATCAGCGTTGATAAAAATGGCGATGGTTTTATTGCAACCTATATTCCAAAATCAGATTTAGCACCGTTAATGTCAGTAATCGGTAATAATATTTATATCCGTTCCGGTTCAAACAATGTTCCAGCACCGTATTCCGTTATTGCCGGTATGTTTGGCCGCCGTCCGCAGCCTAATGTAGATTTGGTTATCAATGATAAGCATTTCGAGATTGTAGAAAATACGGATGAAGATATTTTGTATCCGCAAAGTATTGATGTTCCGCCTGAAAAATCAATAAGAATCAGTTTTTCTCTGCGCGGTTTTAATGAGAGTAATGTAATCGCGCGTGAATTATATCTGTCATGTAATGTTGCCTCTTCAGGCAGTGAATATAATAAAGTTCGTTTTTTAAACTATAATCAAATGGATTCTATTTTAGGATTAGACGGTAATCTCAACCTGATTACGCGTCCGGAACTGCGTTTGCCGCCTCGTGGAACAATTCGTTTTACAAATATTGATATTCTGTTATCTCCGGTCGTAGAAGAGGATTTTTTATTGGATGGTGTTATTGGCGCAGACGGTGCCGCTCCGAAAAATTTTAGAATTTATATTCCTAAAAATAAATTACGTTCATTTACGGCCAAGGCTTTGCGAGAAAATGAAGAAAATTATAATGCCTTGTTAAATGAGTTCTTTAATGATTTTATGGTAATGTAAAATGGCTAGAATTGAGATATTTACGGACGGAGCTTGCTCCGGTAATCCCGGTCCCGGAGGGTGGGGCGCTATTCTTCGCTATAAAGACACGGAAAAAGAACTGTCAGGCGGAGCGCCGGAAACAACAAATAATAGAATGGAATTAACAGCCGTAATTGAGGCCCTAAAAGCGCTCAAAACCAGTTGTGTTATTACCTTATATACAGACAGCCGTTATGTTATGGACGGCGTCAATCAGTGGCTCCCGAATTGGAAACAGAATAATTGGCGTACCAGTAACAAAAAATCAGATGTAAAAAATGTTGATTTATGGCAAGAATTAGATGCTTTACTGCCTCAACATCAAATCATGTGGGTTTGGGTTAAGGGGCACAACGGGCACCCTGAAAATGAACGCGTTGATAAACTGGCGCGCGGCGAAGCTGAAAAACTTTTAAATATTGCGGCCTCAAAAGACACAGAAATTTGAATTTTCTTTTTTACGCTTTTTCAATGTGCTGAGTTTATCACTGACAACGGCAGTATCTCGTCCGGTTTTTGCCAGTCGATTATACATACGCTCAATTTCTTTTTCAAGATAAGCACGTTCAACATCGTTAGCCAGTTCTTGACGGTCTTCCGCAGAGCCGTGAAAACTGGTTTCGGTCATACGGGCAATAATATCTTCAACATGTTCGCCAGCCGCATGACATTTTACAAAGTAAGGTAGTTCATAGATTAATTGACGTGTGGCGCTGTACACTTCTTGAGTGGTATTTCCTTTTTTATAACGAAGTTTTAGCAAGCGGAACACCACGCCCAGATCTTCACTGTCATCAACCACAATAAAGGGCATCGGATCAGCAAAGCCTTCTTGAGACATAGATTTGATATATTCCACCAAGTGATGAAAATAACCGTTAATATTGTATAAAATAAAAGGTTTAATATGCAAAAAACCGTCCTGCATTGCGACACAGTCATAAGCGAGTTCATCAAGGGTTCCGACACCGCCGGGAGCAAATACAATAAAATCGGCGTCCAAAAGCTTTTGCTTGCGTTCTTCCAATGTTTGAGCAACGATTACATCTTCAATTTGGCTTAAAATTTCATCTGTTTCATACAGACTGAAGTATTCTTTTGTCGTAATGCCTTGAATAGGCTTAGCATCGCATTTCTTTTTATTCCAATAATCCAAGACGCCGCGAGCAACAGCCCCCATAATACCGGAACTGGAAAGTCCGAAATCCAGTTTAAATTCCATACGGGCAATTTGTTTGCCAAGGTTATAAGCCTCATCGACATAAATACTGTCATTTCCGGAGCGAGAACCGCCTGCAACAAAAACACGCAGTCCTTCTTGTTTGTTTTCTTCAACAAATTCATCGACAACATTGGTCAGAACATCACATTTTTCCATTACAGCTCCTTTATATCGCCTTTGGCCTGATCTGCATAAAATTCTGTGGCAAATTCCTGTAGGCGGTCATCGGCTAATGCTTTTCTCAGTCCCTGCATTAAGCGTTGATAATAGCAAACATTATGCCATGTCAAAAGCATAACGGCAAGAACTTCATTGCACTTTTGCAGGTGGTGAATATAAGCACGGCTGTAATTTTGGCATAAAGGACATGGACAACCTTCTTCCAAGGGACGCGGATCTTCTTTATGTCGTGCATTACGAATATTAATAGTGCCAAAACGGGTGAATGCTTGAGATGTTCTTCCCGAGCGCGTCGGCATGACACAGTCAAACATATCTACACCGCGTAACACGGCGCCGACAATGTCGTCCGGACGTCCAACCCCCATCAGATAGCGCGGTTTATCTTCCGGAAGCATTCCCGGAGCGTAATCCAAAACTTTGAACATGATTTCCTGACCTTCTCCGACAGCCAGTCCGCCGATGGCATACCCGTCAAAACCGATTGCTTTTAAACAATCAGCGGAATATTGGCGCAAATCTTGATAATCACCGCCTTGTTGAATACCAAAAATACCGTATCCGTCGCGATCAATAAAAGCATCTTTACTGCGTTGCGCCCAACGCATTGACATTTCCATAGATTTTTTAACTTTGTCATGTGATGCCGGAAGTTTGACGCATTCATCCATGCACATCGTAATGTTAGAATCAAGTTTATGCTGAATTTTGATCGATTCTTCCGGACTTAAAAAGAACTTTTTGCCGTCCACGTGAGAACTGAATGAAACGCCTTCTTCCGTCAGCTTACGCAAACCGGATAAACTCATTACCTGAAAACCGCCGGAATCCGTTAAAATTGGCTTGTTCCAGTTCATAAATTTATGCAGGCCGCCCATTTTTTCAACCAAATCCGCCCCCGGACGCAACATCAGGTGATAGGTGTTGCCGAGCAAAATTTGCGCACCGGTTGCGGCAACGGATTCAGGCATCATGGCTTTAACCGTACCGCAAGTTCCAACCGGCATAAATGCCGGTGTATCGACCACGCCGTGATGTGTGTACAGTTTTCCCAGACGACTTTTGCCGGATGTTTTGAGTATTTCAAATTTTAATGACATAAAAAATCTTTCCAAATAAATTTATTTTAGCTGATAATGCCTCATTTATTTGGTTTTCGCAAGAGTTTTATCTTCTCTTAGTTGTCTTCGCTGTTATCCGGAATTTGGTTATCAATGGAATATCCTGTTGCCCGTACGGTGCGAATATAATCCGGTCCGAATTCGTTCAGTGATTTACGCAGCCGCCGGATATGAACGTCAACGGTTCGTGTTTCAACATAAATATTGATACCCCAAACATTTTTGAGTAGGTAATCGCGTGAAAAAACTTTACCTGGTTCTTCCATTAACATGCGAAGTAACCTAAATTCAGTCGGTCCCAAGTGAATATAATTATCGCCGCGACTGACTTTTTTGGAGACCAAATCCATACGAATATCTTCAAAAATCAGCTCTTTTGTCGTAATAATCTCCGGAGCGCGACGCATGTTGGCTTTAACGCGAGCCATAAGTTCCGGTATGGAAAACGGTTTGGTAACATAATCGTCAGCACCGGCGGACAAACCTTTAATTTTATCTTCTTCTTCACCTTTGGCGGTTAACATGATAATCGGAATATTTTTAATATCAGGCTTGGCTCGAATCAATTTACAAATCTCTATGCCTGAAATTTCAGGAAGCATCCAGTCAAGAATAATAACGGACGGCGCATGGCGTTCAACCTCACCCAGAGCTTTATTGCCCCGTGTTTCCACAATAACCTGATAACCTTCTTTTTCCAGATTGTATTTAAGCAACAAACCTAAGGCTTCTTCATCTTCTATAACCATAATAAGCGGAGCCATCGTTATTCTCCTTATAAATTTGCCTGTTAATCATAAAAATACTGTAATATCTTTGTCTTAATTTTATCTTAAGGCATTAATATTGCTGCGATATGTACCGTTAGCAAACACGGCCGTTCCCGCAACTAAAATATCCGCACCCGCAGCACTGCATTCGGCACCGGTCAACGCATTTATGCCACCGTCAACGGCAATTAAAAATTTTCTGTCTCCGCGCAAAGCGTTGATACGCGAAATTTTTTCGAGTTGGGAGCGAATAAACGTTTGTCCGCCAAAACCGGGATTAACCGTCATCACTAACACTAAATCGATTTTATCTGAAACATATTCTAAAACTTGTTCGGAAGTTGAGGGATTGAGTGCTACACCGGCTTTAATTCCGGCCTCATGAATTTGACTTAGCAGACTGTCCAAATGAGTGCAGGATTCAGCATGAACGGTCAAGATATCGGCACCTGCTTGAATAAAAGCATCTATCATTTCCTGCGGATTGGAAACCATCAAGTGTACGTCTAAAGGCAATTTGGTGCAATCACGTACAGCCTGAACAAATTGCGGCCCAAATGTCAGATTAGGAACAAAATGTCCGTCCATAATATCTAAATGAAGCATATCGGCACCGGCTTTTTCCAGAGCAATGATTTCTTCTCTTAAACGAGAAAAATCCGCGGATAATAAACTGGGGGCAATTTGAACCATATTTCTACTCCTGTAAGTGCTTTTATAAAAATATATTATAACAAATATTGATTTTCGATTAAAGAGAATTATCTAAAAATTGTAATATTTCAATGAGGAGAATTTCCATGGGACAAACAGCTCAACATATTGTAAAAGAAAATCACGATAAAGTTATGAAGTTATTGAATCAGCTTTTTGCTGAAGAATGGTTGGCATACTATCAGTATTGGATTGGTGCTCAGGTTGCCAAAGGCCCGATGCGTACCAATATTACAGAAGAATTTATGGAACATGCGAATGAAGAATTGAATCATGCAACACATGTGGCCAAACGTATTATAGAATTGGGCGGCACACCGATATTAGATCCGAAAGATTGGGAAAAATATGCAAAATGCAGATATGAAGCGCCGGAAGAAGAATACGTTGTAGATCTTTTGAAACAAAATTTAACAGCAGAAAGATGTGCGATTGCGCATTATCAGCAACTGTGTGAATTATGCGAAGGCAAAGATTATATTACCTTCCGCTTGGCAGAAGACATCTTAAAAGATGAAGTTGCGCATGAACAAGAAATTGAGGATTTCCTCAATGATATTGCTTCCGCGCAAGAGCATATGGAAGACTAATATACTTAATATTATTATGCACCTCGAAATCAAAATCTAACTCAAAAGCCGGTGTTTTTTGTGCAGCACCGGCTTTTTTTGTTACAATTCCTGTTCTTGAAGACAATCTATGAGATCAATCTTTATTTTACAGTTGTAGCATGCGGCAAGATAGCAAAGCATTCCCCACGGCAGATAACCTTTGCCGCTTTCGATCTTGTCGAAATAATGCGGTGCGACATCTGTTCTTATGGCTAACTGTTCGATAGTCATCCCGAGCGCGATACGTCGTTCATAAAGCTGCCTGCCAAGATAGGTAAAAGTTTCGCGTCTGTTTTTTCTGGTTTGTTTTTTGCTTAACATATTTCAACTCCCGTTTGTTTTGAATAAAACAAAACCGCCTCGTTAAAAACAAGGCGGGGAGTTGACAACTGTATCAGAACAGTCCGGGGTATTCGAGCATAGCCTTATATTCCCGGCTCCCCATAGAGGAGACGTTCTTTTTCTGATAGGAGTTGTCATACTCCGCCGTTTATCTCTAAACAGCAAGATCAAGGATAAAGCAAAAAACTTAAAAAGCAATCTATTTTATGGATTTTTCGAATCATTATCAATTTCATTGCTGTCTTGAAAATAACGATTATAAGCCGCTTTAATAGGATTTTTTTTGTATAAAACACTTTTTATTTAAACAAATATTGACAAATTTAAAGAAAAGTATAGTATGTGAATACATTTTAATTGCTAAACAAGTTATTTCGTCTGTAGAAGATATGCTTGCGAACGCCAAAGCTGACTCCAAAGAAAATTAGTTCGTAACGCATCTGCACACGAATACCTTGTCCTCTAAAAGGGCAAGGCGCTCCGGGGCTGTTTTCCCTAATAGACGGCCCCTTTTTTGTATCTAATGATAAAAAAAGCTCTGTCCGAAGACAGAGCTGAAGTCCGTAAGATAAAGAATCTATTTACGACGTAAAAAAGAAGGGATATCAAGATTTAACTTATCTTCATCATCATCATGATCAAATGATGGTGTAATTACTTCACGTTCTTTTTCCTTTTTACGGTTTCTTTTAGCAAGGGAAAGTCCCATAACTCGTTCAATTAAAGTTCCGTGTCCGTAAAATTCATCATTTTTATCTTTATTGGCAGCCAACTGTTCCGGCTCTTCATTACGGCGCGGAGCAAAAACAGACGGATGCGGATTATGATTTGGGAACAACTCCGGTTCTTCTTCTATGGTTTTTATAGAAGTTTTAGCGGTAAAACTGTTATTGTTTGCCGATAAGATAGTTTCCATTTCAGACTCAATATTAATATCTTCATTCTTGCTGATGATAGCTTGGAATAAAGAAGAAGCTTGCGGCATTTCACTAATAATAGAAGAATTCTCTAACCCTGTAATTTCACTAAAACTTTCATCTCCGGCAGCAGCTTGTAAAGCCGGTGTTTCTTCAACAGGGGTTTCAGCAACAGCTTGAACTTCATCATTTTCCAAAGGCAAAACAGATATATTTTCAACAATTTCTTCAACCGTATCAGTTGCGGTTTCATTATTGTCTTCTGCCGATTCTAATGTTTCAGGTATTTCAGAGACGCTGATAGTTTGGGAAATTGAAATGCTTTCTTCTTTGGGGGCAAAGCTCTCTTCTATATAGTTTGTTTCAGCTTTTTGCGGCTGCGGTCTTGTTATTTGACGAATACCTGTATGATCGCCGATTCCTGTCGCAACAATTGACACTCTGATTTTTCCGGCAAGAGCTTCATCAAAGCTTGAACCGAAAATAATATTGGCATCTTCGTCAACTTCTTCTTTAATGCGGCTTGCTGCTTCATCAATTTCAAACAATGTGATATCGGAACCGCCGGTAATGTTAATTAACACACCTTTAGCACCATGCATAGAACAGTCATCAAGCAATGGATTTGACAAAGCCTGTTCTGCAGCCCGAACAGCGCGGTTTTCACCTTCGGCTTCACCTGTTCCCATAATTGCTTTGCCTTTATCTTCCATAATGCTTTTGATATCGGCAAAATCCAAGTTGATTAATCCCGGCATCAGCATCAGGTCGGTAATGGAACGAACGCCTGCATACAAAACATTATCTGCCATAATGAATGCATCGGCCAAGGTTGTCTGTTTGTCGGCAACACGAAACAGATTCTGATTCGGAATAATGATAATACTGTCAACGGAGTTGGTAAAATCTTCAACGGCGCAGTTTGCCGTTTCCATTCTCTTTTTACCCTCAAACTGGAACGGTTTGGTTACAACACCGACAGTCAAAATACCTTTTTCTTTTGCCAATCTGGCAACAACCGGAGCTGCGCCGGAACCGGTGCCGCCGCCCATGCCTGCGGTAATAAACACCATGTTGGCGCCTTCCAATTCGCGCTCGATTTCTTCTTTAGCTTCTTCAGCGGCCATTTTGCCGACTTCAGGACGAGCACCTGCGCCAAGACCTTGGGTTGTTTCCAGACCAAGTTGGATTCTTCTGCTGGCTTTGGAATTGGCCAAAGCTTGGGCATCTGTATTGGCAACAATAAAATCCACGCCTTCCAAATTCTGTTCAATCATATTATTAACAGCATTTCCGCCGCCGCCGCCGACACCGATAACTGAAATTCTGGGTTTAAGATGCATAACACTGGTTTCAGGAATGGCTAATTTGATTGACATGTCTTTCTTTGCTCCAAAATATATGTTCCAATTTATTCCAGCATAAAAAAAATAAATTAAGTTTTAGTTACCAAAACAGGGATTTTTTTGCATAAAAAAAGCTCCGCTGAAAAACGGAGCTTTTAATTGATTTTGCTGAATTAACGGCGTTCGCCCAATAGGTTCATTAAAGCAATGAAGATATTAATAAAGTCCATATACAAAGATAATGCACCGGCAATGGCTTTACGCGTATTTGCATCATCTCCGGCACCTTCGTAATAGATATTGCGAATATTCTGCGTATCATATGCCGTTAACCCCGTAAAAGCGATGATGCTTATAAAAGAAATGGCATAATACAAAGCCGGGCTTTGCATAAAGATATTAATAATGCAGGCAATAATCAGCCCCCATACGCCCATAATCATAAAAGATCCCATGGATGTCAGATCTTTTTTGGTGGTGTAACCATAGAGGCTCATACCACCGAACATAGCGGCTGTAATCAAGAATACACGGGTTACGCTGGCGCTGGTATAGCCCAAAACAATCGGGGTCAGAGCCACGCCCATTAATGCGGCAAATCCCCAAAACACACCGCGGACAGCGCTTAAAGAACCTCTGGATACAACACGTCCGAAAGCAAAAACCATAATAAACGGAGCAAAAAAAGCAATCCAGCCTAAAATAGACATAGACAGCATACCGTTGGCATTAACTGTAAAAAACAATCTTAATGCTGCTGTATTAGCAACGAGATAAGCCGCTAATGCCGTAATACACAAACCGCCGGCCATGTAGTTATAAACGCGCATCATATATTGGCGCAAACCTTCGTCAACATAGGCTGTTGATGATGTTTTAGCAATTTCTTTATTGGTTATCATGGATATTTTCTCCGATAGTAAATTTTCTTTTCAATAATAATATAGGGTATAAAAACGACAAAATCAAGTTTTGTCCCGTGTTTATGAATCTCCTGGATAACGATATATTTTGTTTGGCGGACACCCCAAAGACCAACACATCAGTAATTGTGTTTCTTTAGTAGCGGAACACAAGTCTTCATTAACGATCCTAAAACCATGGCGGTGGTAAAATTTAATTGCTTTTTGGTTTTTTGTATAAACCTGAAGCTGTAATGTCGGGTATCGACGTTGTGCAAATTTTATCAGCTTGCTGCCGATTCTGTTGTTTTGAAAATCTTTGCGAACAAAACAAGCACCGATAAAGTTGCCGTCTGTCAGACTTATAAATCCCTTAATTTGGTGTTTGTCTTCAAAAACAAATGTTTGAGACTTTGGGATATAAAAGTGTTTTATATTTTCCAAATTATCCTGCCAGAAACTTTCTGCAATAAAGCTATGACTCTGAAGGCTGGTTTGCAACCATAAGTCAGAGATATATTGTAGATCGCTGTCTCTATAGGAACGAATCATCTGGCCTAAACTTCAGTGAAGATCGGCATACCGCGTGATAATCTGGTCATTTGCTGTTCTATTGAGGTACCCAGATTAATCTTTCCGCCTTTAATGATACCGCGAACTTGGTCGCCTTTGGTTGTATCCGGATTCGTAAATAAGTATGAAATAGAAGGTCGTTTATTTTTTACGCCCAATAACTGTTGATGAATAACACCTAACATTCCGCGAGAGAATAAGTCAAAAGCCAATTCTTCAGACATATTGGAACCGACCGCATATTTTACGACAGCAGTAATGGCATCGGGAACGTTGTTCGCGTGGATAGTCGCTAAAACAAGGTGGCCTGAAGTGGCGGCACGTAAAACTTCATTAGCACATTCTGAGGTACGGATTTCTCCTACCATAATAAAACGAGGTTTAGAACGTAAGGCAGAACGCAAACCTTCACCCCAGTTGCCATTAGGCGGCAGTGTTTGTTTGCATAATCCCAGTCCGCCGGCTTTAGAGTGATAAACACCGTCTAAAGGCATTTCTGTCGGATCTTCAATTGTATAGGCAAATCCGCCTTCCATAGATAAATATTCTTTCAAAAGGCTTGATATTGTCGTGGTTTTTCCGGAACCGGTAGGTCCTCCGATTAAAATTAAGCCGGCCGCATTAACTAAAGACAGTAAATGTTTGGCAACTTCGGGAGCATATCCCAAAGAAGAGAATTGAGGAACGGTTTTAGGCATTTTTCTGGCGCAGTACTGAATGCCATAAATACTGACAGAGCGTTCAACACGATATAAGATTCTATTGTATAAAACAGAATAACTGGAATTTTTACGATCCCATCCGTTTTCCAAAGCTTTGAAAAATTCATCAAAATCGTCCGGAGTAAACACTTCCAGACCGTTGGCGGTTTTGTTGTCCTGAATATAAGCAATTTTTTCCGGAGTTATATAAATATCAGAAAAATAGACATCATTGACTTTTACCATTTGTACTTCCTTACTGCAAACCTAAATTCAGGATATAAATATACTATAAATATATTAATAATTTGCATACAATCATGGTTGAATTTGCATAAACTTAAATTATATCTTTCGATGAAAGTAAAATTTTCATACATGTTTAGGAGGAGATATGAAGTTTTGGCACGGTGTTATTGTTTCAGTTTTGGTTTTTGCAATGGTAATCTCATTAATTTTCTAAATAAAGCTTGACAATAAAAATAAAAGGGCGTATCTATGCTCATGCCGCAAGATATTATATATCGCGGGGTGGAGCAGCCCGGTAGCTCGTCAGGCTCATAACCTGAAGGTCGT
>CAYTQF010000004.1:17077-29815 GCA_964440165.1 uncultured Azospirillaceae bacterium | reverse complement strand
AATTACACCCGTGGCTACAATCATCCAGACAATAGAAGATACAACCGCCGACGTTGTTGCCTTACCGACGCTATCAGCGTTTCGACCGCTGTTTATGCCATAATAACAACCGCATAAAGCAATAATGACACCAAAAACAAAACCATGAAATATACCAACCCAAAAATTGGTCATATTCAAAGCATCACTTGTATATTTCCAATATTCAGACGGGACAATATCCAGCATAAAAACACCAACTGCCGCTCCTCCGATAATACCTAAAGCGTCAGCCAGTAATGTTAAAAACGGCATGGCAATCGTTAAGGCTAAAATTCTCGGCAGAACCAAAAAATCTGTTACGGAAATCCCCATGGTACGCAATGCATCAATTTCTTCATTAGCCTGCATGGAACCAATTGTAGCCGCATAAGAAGCTCCGGTTCTACCTGCCATGATAATCCCCATCATGATGGCACCCATAATACGGGTCATCCCAATTGCCACCAAACTGGCAACATAAATCTGTGCACCAAACACCTTTAACTGTACGGCACCGACAAAAGCTAATATCAGTCCGACCATAAAGCTGACCAATGATACAATACCAACCGCACGATAACTGCAGTCTCCCAAGGCAAACATAAAATCCACCCAGCGCATAACAGCATTACCAAAAAGAAAGTTTTTTACAGAACGAACACAGGTGTGAATAAAATTAAGACCTTTAGCCGTGCTGTTATAAACATCCCAACCTTTTTCACCTAAAGTTTGAAGGAAAGAAACTTTTTTGATTAATGGTAACGAGGGATTACGCTCAACAGCCGTTGCCAAATTTAACAGGCGCTGCAAATTTTTAGGAAGAGAGGCGTATTCAACACTCTGCTTTCGTTGTTTGGCTTGTTTGAGAATTTGGTATAAAAATGCTACTAACGTTGAATCCCAACGTCCGATTTTTGCACCTGAAATTATAATTTGATGAATGCCGTTTTCCTGCTGTTTTGCCGAAACATCATCCCATGCCTCATCATCTTGGCAAAGCAAGTAATCTCCCTCCAGAGATATATACAATGTCTCATCTTTTGTCCGGCACTCTAAATACATATAAGGCTCCACAATCCGTTTATAAAATTAAGATATGCTTATATATAAATATTTATCAGTGCCGGAAATTTAAAGGATAAGATAAATAAAAATATCTGATAATAAAAAAACCAACATTGTGTATGCCGGTTTTCTTATAATTTTTTTATCTTATAAAATTTGTAAATTCAATTTTTTCTGCGGCCGGCGGCATAATACCGGATTTGGCAGCCACCTCCTTACATTTTAGAAAATAAGCCATATTCTTAGCAAGAATACGCATATTCTGCATACCTTCCTTATCCTGCATAACTTCTTCCGGAGATGCGCCATGCACCATATTCCAATATCGACCAGAGATAACAGGCATTTCAGTAATTTGAAAATATTTGTTTAATTGGTCTAATGTTGCGGTTGTTCCGGCTCGACGTGCACTAACAATCGCAGCCCCCGGTTTATGACGAAAGATGGCGCGGCCACTTGCTGCTGCCGAATAAAATACCCTGTCTAAAAATGGTACAATTATACCGGACGCAGCAGCGTAATGTACAGGAGAACCGAAGACGTAGCCATCAAACTCCGCAGCTTTATTTACAAATTCATTGACCTTATCATTTACAACACATCGTCCTAATTTAGCACAAGCCCGACACGCCATACACGGATGCAAAGCATCTGTACCTATATAATAAATTTCAGAATCAATACCCTCTTGTTCCAACTGTTCAGCGATTGTTTTTAATGCCGTATATGTACAGCCTTCTTTATGCGGAGAACCGTTAACCAATAAAACTTTCATATTATTCCTTTCATATTTGTCGTATATATTTATCATATTTAATATGAATTGCTTAATAAAAAACAAATTTGAAAAATTTTATTTATATATAAAAAAAACAGCCTGAATATAAAATTCACGGCTGTTTCAGATAGAAATGAGAACATCAGATAGAACGCCGCGGCTTATACTGTTCAGCAAGCACACAACATGTGGCATGCTTGGAGAAATAAACTTTGACGTATTGATCTCCGAATTTCGTGTCATGAACTCGAATTATTTCCAGAGATACTCCGGAGCCGAGAACTTGACCGGCTTCATCTAAAGAAGCAAAGACTTTCTTATTCTTCAAAACTGAGGCATCAGAGATAGAAAACTCACTAATAGAGCTTGAAGGAAAACGAAAGATCTGAATTACATCATTCATATTTTGAAAATTTTATGGATTAATAATTTCTTTTTCTAATTATATTACATGGGAATAAATAACATTTCTCCGTAATTTTGTCAACAATGTTTTTTGTCTCATTTTCCGTGATTAGACAAAACAACTCGATATCCTTTTAGAAAAAAACACTTTTGACAATATAATAAAACAGATTTTGTTTTTTATTCCTGAATATTCAGATATTTTTGAATCAAATCAGCTAAGATTTTAGCCCATTCTTCAGCACCGGCGATTAAATTTTCAAATTCATCATCTCTGATTTCGATTAAAGCGTAATCCAATCCCTTTTCTTCACCACAAACAACAACAGTTCCCGTATTATATCGACGCAAATCATACGGTACATTTTCTCCAACTTTTTTTGAAGATTGAACGAGTTGTTTATACAGATAGTCCGCAAACGGCGTCGATTTATGACTTAATATCCCTGCTTGCCATGGGCGATATGATTGTCCTTGCAATTGCGGCGTATAGCTGTGAATCGAAAGAAGAAGCGGTTGAATATTTTGTTGCTGCTGCTCTTTTATATATGAATTAATTGCGTCATAATAAGGTTCATAAAATGTTTTAATTCTATTTTGCCGTTCATTATTATCCAAATGCGCATTCCCCGGAATCGGTGTTTTATCACTTTCCGCAACAATCAGTTCACTTTCATTTGTTCGCCGATTTAAATCAATTAATAAACGAGAATATTTTCCCAAAAAAGCTGCACACCCTAAGTTTTCAGCCAACAACCGACAAACTTCCCCTGCCCCCTTATCTCTGGCTATATGTGTATCCAATTCTTGCGCAGATAATCCCAAATTGTGATATTCGGCAGGAATCTCAGCTGAAGCATGCTCACATGTTAATATTAAACGACTTTGTTTATTAGGGCGGATAAATTCAAACATTTTATCTGTCATTACCGATAACCTCTCTTAATTTTTTAGTATATCCGGGATTTGTATATTTTAATTTTCCTGTTTCATTCAACGCGTGCATAACCAGACGAGCATATGTTTGCTCTCCTTCAACCACATCTTTTGATGCCGTACGCAACATTGGATTATAGGTATCATACGATACCTGATAATAATATGGAAGATTATGTTGTACCGTTTTTGTATCAGATGCACAATTGTTATACCAATTGTATTTATGCAACATAGGATGATTTAAATGTTGAGGCGCATTATCCATTGCCGAAGCAACAAATTCACGATTAAACTGCAAAAATGCCTCAACAAAACGCTTGTTGAAATTTGCATTCATAAATCGCATTTCAACCGTTTTATCCGGTAATATGTTTAGTGTTTTATATTTATGTCCAAAAGCAGACATATCAACCAACTCCTGCTTTGTATCACATAAATCAACCATTACACATAAAAACGGATAATCACGTTTGCTGTTGTTTCCAAGATTACGACTTATATATGTTGCATATAAAAGTTTATTATTGCGTCTTTCGGGAGCGGCAAAAGCACTGACAATTTCTGCCTCATGTTGCATCATGCGTTTAACCAACCGCTTATATGTATCTAAAGAAAATCCTTCTGCTGATATGTGCTGATGCAAAGAACAATGCACATTAACATGGCCTTCATCAAAAGCATCCAAAATCTTCAAGCAATTTTGCTCATCTTCTTTGCTGCGCATAATAGAACTGGCATATTCAACTGCCGCCAAATTCGTATAACGAGTCAGACTTTCATCTCTCATAATAACGCCGGCAGAGTTTCTATCTTGATAAACATCTGCGTTTTTATTAGAAGAGTATAATTTTTTCCAGCCGTTTTTTGCTTTTAAAAACTCAATCAATTTGCCATAATCTTTAAATTCTTCCGGTACATAAAATTCCAATTCAAAACCATTTGGGCGGTAAGAAGATTTCGGCGGCAAGCCCCGTTCTTCAACTTGGAACATATCGCGGAAAACCGGCAAGGATGATTCTTCACGCAAATTTTGGCTTAAAAGATTTCTCAAACGACGCATAGTTTGCATGCTTTCTCTACGGCTGGCAAAATTATAACCATCATGATAACGATATGCGCGAACAATATTGTTACGCAAATATGTGTCAGCGGCATATACGGCTCGTTGATATACATCTTTACCTGCAGTTATTTGTGCGAAATTTTGTTTCATAAACTGCAAAATATCGCAACCAACCATTAAACCGTGATGGTTAGAATATGGCATATTGGGTTTAACAAACCAACCGCCAAACTCACGATCATGATCTTCCTTTGTTGCAAAACTGAAAACAAACTGTCTGAAATCAAAACCAAAGGTTTCCATCCCCTTCAATAACGCATTTAATCTGCCGGTGCTGTCTTCTGCAATATTTGATGTTTTTAATAAACTAAGTTGTGGTTTATCATTATTATAATTGTCTATATTTTGTGCTACTTCATCAACAAAGTTTGCAAATTTCCGCTCTGCCTGTGTTCCATATGTTTGATGAAAATGGGCAACCATTCCGGCAAATGGTGCAAGCATATTATCCACGTGCCAGTCATAATAAAATTGCTTAAACTTTTTACCGCCGATAAGTGCAAAATAGTCTCTGAATGCCTGTTGTGTGTCTTTTATGGTATTTTCTGTTCGGTTTTTCATTTTCTTTCTTATTCCTGATTATCTTAATTTTACAAAACAACAAAAAGCGTGTCGGTACTCTCCCCTGAGTACCCACGCTTTTATCAACTGACGGAAATACTCAGAGGCTGATAATCAAGAATAAAATAGAAATAATGGAAATAAACAAAGAGCAAACCAAACCGCCGCCGTTTTCAGCGTTGGTGAAATTTGATAAATTTTGGTTTGCGTTTAACATGATTTTCCTTTTATGACTAACTTTTTAACGTTATAAAAAGACATATAATTTGTCAATGAATTTTTTCAATAAAAAAAACACCTTTTTTCCATTGAGGAAAATCAGGTGTTTTTTATCACTATTGTTCCAAGTAGGTTACGACTTTTCCTTTATAGCATTTTTCCAATGGTTTGACATAACTCCCTAAAAAGCAACATATCAAACCACAGACGACCGAAAATCCGCATAAAAAACATAATACCGGGACATTTATCGTCAGCGCACTATACATCATTAATACTGCCAATACCGGAATAAGGCATATGAAGAGATTTACAGACCCTCTTATGAGTTTCTGCGCTTTGATAAAAGCGTCAACTTCTTTTTCATCGGGGCCGTAAACAACTTCACGCATTGTTTTGAACGGTAAGATATTTTTTTTCCAGATTTTGCGGCAATGCATACCTTGGCTTTCAGGCGTGGTTTCGTATGTTACGGTAAACCACTTGTCAGCTTGTTCTAACAGTAAATCTTTATCTTTTATCATAATATCAAAATAATTTATAAAACAACCTGCTCTCCGTTATAAAAAACAGAGAGCAGGTCTTTCAGATTGGAGATTATTGCTTTTTGGCAATTGCAACTCCCAGCTTTTCCAGAAGATTCTGACCTTCGGAAGTTGCTGAGAGCGTCTCGAGCATTCCGGCAAGATTGAAGCCGCCTTTGGGAGAAAGAGCACCGGCTGCACTGCTGATACCACCGGTTACATCGCCGGCACCGGCAATAATCTTGATGTCGGCACCTTTGATGTTTTCAGCTTGCGCCAGACCAACCTTTTCGTTAGCTTCAACCTGACGAATCTGAACCAGATAGTTCTGGTAACCTTCATTGGTACCGATTTCTTTGGCAAGGGTCATTTGAGCTTCAACAGAAGCCAACTGCATTTGCTTTTCAGTTTCTGCTTTGGCCTCACCTTCAAGCTTAATACCTTCGGCAGATTTAGCGGCGGTAACCAGTGTGCCGTCAGCTTTTTTGGTTGTTAAAACCAATTCAGCTTCGGCATCTCGTTCGGCTTTGGCCTTTGCGGCATCGGCTTCGATAATGGTTTTTTCCTTGTCGATTTCAGCCTGTCTAATGGCCTCTACCTTACGGACTTCCATTTCTTTTTCCTTTGTCTGCTTGGCCTGTTCCTTTACAGCCTGTTGAGATTGTTCGTTGGCGATGCCGACTTCTTTGTCGACTTCGGCTTTGCGCAAACCTACCTGACGGTTTGCATCCTGTTCTTTGAGGTCAACCTCTCGCTTGGCCTCAATTTCAACCTCTTTGGCTTCCTGATCATTTTTGGCGACGGCGATACGGGATTCTTTCTCAATTTCAGATTTTTTCTTTTTCATGATATTGGAAATTACCTCTTCGCCTTTGGCATCACGAACATCCATTAGCTCAATGTTCTTGACGGTTTCAACACCCCAAGATCTGAGTTCTTCTTTTACCTCATCGGTGAACTGCTGACCGTATTTGGAACGCTCTCCCATAATTTCATTGAGAAAGTCCTTGGCCAGAATGGAGCGAACAGCACCTTGCACAATACTGAGAAGTTGTTTTTTCAACTCCTCAATTTCACTGATACGCGAGGCGGCCACTTCATAATCAGAGATTCGGAAAAATGATTGGATGTCAACCACAAACGGCACGCGTTCCTTGTCGAAGGCTTCGTAATCATTGATGTCGATACCGAAAATGGACAGCGGCATCTTTGTTACAGAAACACCCAGACCGGGAATAGACATCGGAAACTCGTAATAGCAGTTGCCGTAGAATTGCTTTTCCTGCTTTTCGTTTCCGCGTTCCGGCGTTCCATACACCAGAGTTTTCTTTCCTCGGCGCACGATGTGGACTTCATTTGTCGGCACCACGCGGCGGAGCGAGAAGATGTACTTGATCATAAAGATCACGAACAGGAGGACAGCAACGCCTGCTCCGATAAAAACATAATTCATTGCATTCATGTTTGTTGAAATTTAGAAGTTATTATTACAGTTAATTAAAAATTTCATGATAAATGACAATGCGATTGATAATACATAGTCAAAATAATTTCATTACGGTTTTGTCATTAACATACTTTATAAAACATTGCAAGTATTTTTTGTCTATTATTTTTGGTTCAACAATTACTTTGTGCATCATATCAAATTTCAGTACAAAAAAAACTCCCTGAGAGTTCTCAGGGAGTTTTTTCATCATTCACAAAAGGCAGTGATTGGTTTTTCAAAAACAATAATTTGTTTTTCGTATTTTCTGCCTATTCGGACATAGGTGCGAATAAGCCAAAAGACAAAAACAAAACCTACCAAAATCAAGGCTATGACTGCTGTTACAATCAGAGCTGTTTTTTCGAAATAAAACAATCCGAAGCAACCGATTGCAAATAAAAAAACAGCCGCGATGGAAAAGTCCAGAACCGATACAAAAGTATTGTATTCCTTAATGTATTCATCGGCAATTTGTTTCGACTCAGCATATACTACAGAAGAAATTTCCATCCAGAACATACGTTTATGCCAGCAACGATAGTATGGATAGCCTTTATTCTCAGGGATGTCGCCGTACTCGCTGACAAACCTCTCTCTTGCTTGTTTTAATAAGCATTGTTGTTCTTTTGTTTCCATAACTCACTAATAATAAATAACACATAATATGAATTTTGTATCACACATAACACACAATATAAAATAAAGCAACCTTATTTATTTTTTTCGAAAAAAATATTTGACAAAAAAATATTTTCTGTTATATTTTGCCTTGATAATTAATTATTTTTTTTATTACTCTAAAATTCAATTCGTATGAAGAAGATTTTTGTTATGTTTGCAATCGCAAGCATCCTCGTCTCTTGTGGCGAAAAGAAACAGCAGGAAGAAACCGTCGTTCCCGAGCCCCCGCAGCAGGAAGTCTACCAGCCGAAGCATCAGACCGAAACCATCGACCTGAAGACCGCCAAGAAGTATGACTACCGCAACGCTCCGACAGCCTCGCCGGCCGCATCCGTCGTCGTGAAGTATGATCCCAAGACGCCGTATGCCCAGCCCATCGAAGTGGTCTACACCTATGACAGCGGCGACACGTTCACGTATGTCATCCCTGCGGACTTCGGTCTCTGGAAGAATCAAGCCGGCAAGTTCCGTGTGATATCCGACGACGCCTGCACCGTGTGGCTTCAGGGCCAGACCAAGAAAGGGAAGTTCCACGAATTCGTGTTCTTCGGCGACCCCAAATATAACGGGGTCAAGATCAAACCGAATTCCTATCGCAACCTGCCCGCCGGAGAAATCAAGTATCGCAAATAAGCGGCTTTTTCTCCGACAAACAAATGCCTTGTATTCTTAACAGAATGCAAGGCATTTTCATATCTCAAACTTATTTTTGCGGCTGTAATTTTAAGACCGTAATTTCAGAAGGCGCTAAAAAACGCATTTGCGGTCCCCACTGCCCGGCCCCGCGTGAAACATATATTTGTGCGTTACCGGACAAATTATACAATCCGGACAGATATTTATTGTACAGCTTAGTTAAAATATGAAACGGAAAAATTTGTCCGCCATGTGTATGGCCTGAAATTTCCAAATCAAACAATTTGTCATTAATACCAAAATCAACCGGCGTATGAGATATTAAAATCTTATAATTTTTTGCTAAACTTTCAGAAAAAGCCTTTTTAATATCAATTGCAATTTCATGTGATGGCGCCGAAAAGTAATCCGGAATCCCTGCCAAAAATATATTATCGGAAACAGCGTGCCCATTATTTTCAAGAAATGTAAAACCAAGTTGTTTTAATTCGGCAACGGTTTCTTTATATCCGGCATAAAACTCATGATTACCGGTAATAAAATAAACTCCGTCTTTGGCTTTTAAATCTTCTAACAAATTTGTGATATCGTGAACTTTGCTTGTATCATCATCGATAATATCTCCGGCCAAGAGAATAATATCCGGATTTTGAGCGTTTGTTTTTGCCACAATTTCTTTAATCTTATTCGGACAAATTGTTCTATGAATATGTAAATCACTTAAAACTACTACGGTTTTCGGAGTTGTAATTTTTTCATTTTGTAAAAAAACTTCCTTTATTTCCGGAACTTTGATACCTGCGTATAAAGCATAACCGGAACATATTAACGCTATTATGATTAAGCTGACATGATACCAAAGGCAAAATGTTTTTGAGCAAGGCCAAAATGACTTAGCCTGTCCGCTCCATCGGCTGATTTGCACAACACATCCCCACAGAAAATCGCCGAACAACGTAACCGTCAATAAAATGACTGCGGCAATATAAATAAAATATAAAGTATAGCGATAAAGTCCGTAAAACTTTCCTAAAAGCGGCTCAAAGTTATACCCGACCAATAAAGGCAAACAACCTGCTAAAACACATAAAACAAAAACAAAGCCTTTAGCAATTACAGAAATATCAAGCCAAGACACATATCTGCCAAATAATAACAATGTTACTAAACATCCTAAAATTGAGGTTGTAACCGCACAAGTCATATACATTCTCCTTACCATAATATCAGAATCGATTTTTTTAGTATAAATTTTAGAGTTAACTCTAAGTCAAGTACAGATTTTTTATTATCATAAAGAGATTTTTTACCAAGTTTTGCTACATATAAACGAAATATTTAAGGAGATAAGTATGAAATTTATTCTGTTCCGTCATGGAGAAACCGAAGGAAACCGCCTGAATATCGTACAAGGAGCAACGGTTAACCTTCCTCTTAATTTAACAGGCATTAAACAAGCACAAAAGTTAGGCAAAGAGTTACAATCTGCCGGAATTGAAAAGTTTTATTCTTCTTTTTTAATCAGGGCGGTTCAAACAGCAACTTTGGCCGCGGTTGAATGCGGTTTGGATGTTACGCCTGTTGACGGGATGGAAGAAGTTCATTACGGAGATGCAGAAGGAATGTCTTCTGACGCGGCGCATGTTAAATATGCCGGAATTTTACAGCGTATTTGCTGTTCGGATGATCCTCAACGTCATGATTTATCTATTCCAAACGGAGAAACCGTTAATCAAAGTATTCAACGCGCGATTAAAGCTTTAGAAAAAATCAAAACAGAAAATGAGGGAAAGTGTTCTTGCATAGCTGTGTGCTCACACGGCGCTTTGCTGTATAATCTTTATG
Organism: uncultured Azospirillaceae bacterium; assembly: GCA_964440165.1. Classification (GTDB taxonomy): domain Bacteria; phylum Pseudomonadota; class Alphaproteobacteria; order RF32; family CAG-239; genus Scatocola. The sequence continues at coordinate 19,529 of CAYTQF010000004.1, read as the reverse complement.
AATACTATTTTAATAAGTTGCATCGTTTTGCGAACTGCGAATATTTTGAGCTGGAATTATAATTCCAAAGCTTTTCTCCATATTTTTAATTTGTCGCGGTATGGGGTACCGGCATTCGCAGGACTTGTGGACGGCATTACGGCATAATCATATTGCTGAAGAAGTTGTTTATGATATTTCTTGAAATAAGCAAAAGATTTTTGCCCGTTGAATATTAATCTTTTTATATTTGAATAATCGGTCAACAGCGTTTCAAAATCGTTTGGAACTTCATCTTTTATATTGCTATCCAGGCTTCCTTGTCTGGAACAAAACTGCAAATTATCCCATAAGCCAATTTTTAATTTTTTTATAGCAGAGATTTTATCTGAATATGTACAGAATTTCTGCTCACTGATGTCAGAGATTATTTTCCAAAATGCATTGTGTTTAAACGCATAGTACTCCTGAGCGGCTAAAGAAGCTTCGCTTGGCATTGTACCGATAACCAAAATTTTTGTATTTTCATCAATGAGAGGGGCAAAACAGGATAACATTATTTTCTCCTTGGCGTAAGTATAGTATGTTTAGCTTATACGTCAAGGCACAAAAAATACTGTTTACGATATCGTAAACAGTATTTTTTTCACTTTTCAGGAATAGGATAATGTTCCAAACAGGTTCGTTCAATGTGCATTGCAATACATTCCGGCAGTTCAGGTAAACCTCGCATCCGATACAACGACCTGATTTCTCTCAGATGTTGCTCTTTGTCTTTTATAGGCATTTCCTGTACCGTCTTGCGAGCTGCATGGACACTGTTTTTATCACCACTAATTAAAGGATGATAATCCGGCAAATCTTTGCCCTCAAAAAGCAACCGATAGGCGCACGTTTCGGGTAACAGTTCTCGTTCCTCTCGCAAGAGCCTTAAATCAACCTTAAGGCAATTACCGGTGGATAATCGTTCTTGATAGATAGAACAACGACAGCAAGCCATATCAAAATGGCTGCAAATCCCGTCCATAAAAAGCATATATCCATCATCGCTCCATTTATCCATGCAGCATTTGCCGCAACGCATACACACAGCTTCCCATTCTTCGTCAGAAAAATCAGTTAAAGCTTTTTTCTTCCAAAAATTTTGTTCCATAATAATGTTTATTTAAATAATACTTTTGTGTTTTGTCTAATATCATAAAAATACGTCAAACGCAATATTTTTATTAACTCTGCTCATTTTTAAGAAAAACTTGACTTCTTGATAATTCTTTTTATTATGATTTTTAGTCAAAAAATTATTCTTTCAACTATTTAATTTATTGAGTATGGATAAAATCTTTATCGGTTGTCTCATCTGTTTTTTTGTGATTTGTGCCTTCTGCAGTATTCTTGGCTGCATTTGGGAACATCGCATTGAGAAACAGATATCCAAGATGTCTTTATCTGAGAAAAAAGACAGACAGAGCGTCTTATTTTATGAACTGGAAGACGGCTGGTCGCTTCAAAAAAGCATGGAATATAAATTGCTTTTAAAAGCGATAAAAAGGGCTGAAGCCAGAGATTAACACTCAAAATAAGCGAAGGTTTTAACACCTTACGCTTATTTTTTTGTTTAAAATTATCACAGTATATTTTAATTTATTATCACAAATACATCAAAAAAATCAGATATTAAGGTTTTGAATTATGAATAAGCAGCCTATCCTTTCAATTATTACCGTATGTAAAAACGAACCTTTTATTGCTGAAACATGCAAAAGTGTCTGCGAGCAAACCTGCCAAGATTTTGAATGGTTGATTATTGACGGCGCGTCTACAGATAATACACTGGAAAAAATCCAACCTTATCGTGATAGAGCAGATGTTTTCATATCAGAATCTGATCAAGGAATTTATCCGGCTATGAATAAAGGTATTCGGTTATCAACCGGAAAATATTTATTGTTCTTAAATGGCGGAGATCTTTTATTTGATAAAAATACAACGGCTCAAGTTATTCCCTTTTTACAACAGGAACAAGCCGATGTTTATTACGGTGATTCGTATCGCCTTTTCGAAAAATCGGAAGAATGTTTTATTAAAACCTATCCTGATAACATCTCTAAAAACTTTTTTCTAAACAATACACTCGGACACCAATCTTCTTTTATTCGTAAACAGATGTTTGAGCAATACGGTTTATATCGTGAGGATTTTAAAATTGTCAGCGATAAAGAAAAATGGCTGTATTTTATTGAAAATCAAGCCCGTTTTATACACCTGCCCTTTCCTTGTTCTCAATTTAGAATGAATGGTATTTCCAGACAAGATTCCTTATCATTGCGTGCAGAAAAAATTAAAATGCTGGAACAATATTATCCTAAACAATTTCTACAAAACTCTGAACTTCCCTATCTTAAAAATCTATTTGGCAAAGATACACGGTAATAATCACCTACTTAATCGTAGGTTCGAACCCTAAGCCCGAATT
>CAYTQF010000004.1:0-16977 GCA_964440165.1 uncultured Azospirillaceae bacterium | reverse complement strand
TCAAAAAAAAAGCACCTCAAGGGTGCTTTTTTTATTTGGTCGGGACTATAGGATTGTCTCCGCTTCGCTCCGTCGTACTGGCGTTCATCGGCTGCGCCGACCGCGATACTTTCGTCTCGCTTTCTCTGGTTATCGAACCTACTTAATCGTAGGTTCGAACCCTAAGCCCGAATTTCAAAAAAAAAGCACCTCAAGGGTGCTTTTTTTATTTGGTCGGGACTATAGGATTCGAACCTACGACATCTTGCTCCCAAAGCAAGCGCTCTACCAGGCTGAGCTAAGTCCCGAATGACTTTTGTAATTTACATATATTTTTTTATTTTGCAAGCTTTATTTTGCAATTTTATATAATTCCGTGATCCTTAAAGCTGTAAATATTAAATTTACTGACAATCAAATGATCCAGCACAGAAATATTCACAAGCTTTGCAGCTTCTGTTACTTGCTTGGTAATATCAATATCTGATTTTGACGGCGTTGTATCTCCGGATGGATGATTATGCAGCAGAATAATTGATGCCGCACCATGATTAATAGCGGCTTTGATGACTTCTCTCGGATGAATCGCAACCTGATTTATTGTTCCGCGCTGTTGAATCTCTTCTGCTATAACTTTTAATTTGGCGTTCAGAAAAACAATACGAAATTCTTCCACATCCAAATGGCTCATTGCCATACGAGCATAATCAACCATAACATCCCAGTTGCTGATAACAGGCATATCATCATTTTGCAGATTCTGCCAGCTCATACGTAAAGCACTTTCTTTAACTATTTTTAAGACGGCAGCGGAATTTTCCTTAATACCATCCACGGACAACAAATCTTCTAACGGTGCATTAATAACCGCGGCAAATGTTCCGAACTTTTTAATTAATTGTTTTGCAAGCGGTTTTACGTCCCGACGCGGAATAGCTATCATTAATAAAAGTTCCAGAAATTCATAATCCGGCATATCTTTACCGCCGCCGGACAGAAATCTGGCTCTTAATCTCTGGCGATGCCCTATATAGTCAGGAGTATCATTCATATTAATCTATCTTATACGGTGTTTTATGCCACCCTTTGGGAGATAATGTAAAAATCTCACATCCGTCTTTAGTAACGCCCAAAGAATGCTCATATTGAGCGGATAAACTTTTATCTCTGGTTACAGAGGTCCAGCCATCTTGTAAAATAATGCCGTCTGGACGACCAATATTAATCATAGGCTCAATTGTGAAGAACATGCCTTCTTCCATGATCGGGCCTGTTCCTTTTTTTGCAATGTGCATAACATTCGGCGCATCATGAAAAACTTTTCCCAAGCCATGACCGCAAAACATATCAACGACAGAATATCCATATTTATGCGCATATTCGGCAATAACAGCACCAATATCGCCAAAATGAACTCCCGGACGCACAATATCAATGCCGCGCATTAAACATTCATAAGTTACATCACACAAACGGCTGGCTTTTACCTTTGGTTTTCCGGCAATATACATACGACTGGTATCACCGTACCAACCATCGACAATCGCAGTTACATCAATATTCAACATATCGCCGTCGGCAAGCTTACGTTCATAACTCGGAATACCATGGCAAATAACATGATTAATTGAAATACAGACGGATTTAGGATAACCGTGATATCCCAAACAGGCAGGGACAGCCCCCTTAGCGATCATAAATTCTCGGCATAAATCATCTAATTCCCCTGTTGAGACACCAACTTTCACATATGGGGTAATATAATCCAAACATTCAGCCGCCACTTTTCCGGCTTTTCTCATTCCTTCAAAATCAGCCTGACTATAAATTGTAATTCCGTCTTTTCTTTTTACTGACATTTATTTTGTCCTATATTGTCTTAATTTATTTTGGTTTATACTTTTCTTACCTACTTTGCAACAAAAAACTCGAATCTCCGCACATCTCCGAATTGAAAAAATCACAGCAGAGATTATCTTGTATAAAAACAAGGAGGGAATCATGGAAAAAGTGATGAAATTTATGTTCAGTTTATTCTTAGTTTTGGTTGCAGGAGGTCTTTGCAGCTATTTTACCCGCTGGGGAATTACAAACTGGTACAGCAACTTTGACAAACCTCTTTATGTGCCACCCAGACAGTTTTTTATTACAGCGTGGTCCTTGATTTATGCCCTGCTTATTATTTCTTATTATCGGATTTTAAATTCAGATTCATCATTAAAACCCGTTGCCGGGCGTTTTTTTCTGCTTCAACTTCTATTACAGATCCTGTGGTGTGCCCTGTTCTTCTATAAAGGAATGCTTCTACCGTCATTTTTAGTCATTCTCTGGCTTGATTATACAGTTTACCGCATGATAAAATCTTTCTTAAAAATAGATCTTATTGCCGGTGCCTTAAACTATTTTTATCTGTTTTACATCGGCTATGCCACATTTTTGAATTTTGTCTTTTTATATGCCAACGGATATGTGATAACTTTTTAGTCCGTCGCTGATATTTTACTGGACAGCCCCGAAAAAATAAGCTAAAAATGTGAGGTTAATTTTATAACACATTGAACTTTTTTTGGGAAGCTAAAGTAAAATGACAACAACATTAAAAGATATTCGCGATACTTATTTGAATTTTTTTGCCAAACACGGGCATAAAATCATTCCGTCTTCATCATTGGTTCCGGACAATGATCCTACTCTGATGTTTACAAACTCAGGCATGGTTCAATTCAAAAACATTTTTACCGGCAATGAAACGCGCGATTACAAACGAGCGACTACTTCCCAAAAATCAGTTCGCGCCGGCGGAAAACACAACGACTTGGACAGCGTCGGATATGACGTGCGCCACCATACATTTTTTGAAATGCTCGGTAACTTCTCTTTTGGTGATTATTTTAAGGATGAAGCTATTAATTGGGCTTGGGAGCTTGTAACCAAAGAATTTTGCATTCCAAAAGAAAAATTAGCCGTTACCGTTTTTCACACAGATGATGTTTCTCGCAATATATGGAAAAAAGTTTCCGGATTACCAGATGATCGCATTATCGGTATTAAAACAAAAGACAACTTTTGGCAGATGGGAGATACCGGTCCGTGCGGTTATTGTTCTGAAATCTTTTATGATCACGGTGAACAGGTTTGGGGCGGATTACCCGGAACACCGGAAGAAGACGGTGATCGCTGGATTGAAATCTGGAATTTGGTATTTGATGAGTTTGAAGACCTGCCGGACGGATCTCGTATTCCGTTAAAACAGCGCTGTATTGATACCGGCATGGGGTTGGAAAGAATGTCTGCTATTTTACAGGGCGTACACTCCAACTATGAAATTGATCTGTTCCGTAATTTAATTAAAGATATTGCAGATTTAGCTAATTCCGATCCTAACGGTCCGCTGCAATCATCCCACAATGTCATTGCCGACCATTTGCGCTCCACCTGCTTTTTGATTGCAGACGGCGTATTGCCATCCAACGAAGGACGCGGTTATGTATTGCGTCGCATTATGCGCCGTGCTATGCGTCATATTCAATTGCTGGGTGTTAAGGAACCAATGCTTTATAAATTGTTGCCGTCTTTGCAGCGTGAAATGGGTGAAGCATATCCTGAACTTTATCGTGCACAAGCTTTAATCTCTGAAACAATCAAGACAGAAGAAGCTCGTTTTATCAAAACATTAGATAAAGGACTTAAGATTCTTGATGAAGAAATTTCCACTTTAAAAGCCGGAGATACTTTGTCCGGAGAAACAGCCTTTAAGTTATATGACACTTATGGTTTTCCATTAGATTTAACACAAGATGCTCTGCGTCTGAAAAACATTGATGTGGATACTAAAGGTTTTAATGACGCTATGGAAAAACAAAAAGCCGAAGCTCGTAAAAATTGGGCCGGAAGCGGTGATGCCGGAACAGAAAAAGTATGGTTTGAAGTTCAAGAAAAGAACGGTGCTACCGAATTTTTGGGTTATAATACCTTACGTGCAGACGGACAAGTTACGGCTTTGGTCTCTAACGGACAACTTGTTAATGCTGTATCTGAAAGCGGTTGTGAATTTTATCTGGTTGCCAACCAATCTCCGTTTTATGCAGAGATGGGCGGACAATGCGGCGATATTGGTATGTTGAGCAATGACACAACAACCATTCAAGTTACCGATACCAAGAAAAAACTGGATGGTGTTGCCGTACATTGCTGTAAATTACTTAAAGGAACTGTTAAAGTCGGCGATACTTTAACATTCCAAGTTATGGAAGAAAACCGCAAAGCTATCTGTGCCAACCACTCTGTTACGCACCTTGTTCATAGAGCGTTGCGCGATGTTTTGGGTGAGCATGTGGCGCAAAAAGGTTCTTCTGTTGCTGCAGACAGAATGCGCTTTGATATTTCTCATCCGAAACAGATTACGGCGGAAGAATTGCGCCAAGTCGAAAATATTGTAAATAGAGCTATTCGCAGCAATTTTGCCGTTACAACAGTTTTAATGACGCCTGATGAAGCTATTGCAAACGGTGCAACTGCCCTGTTTGGCGAGAAATACGGCGATGTTGTCCGTGTTGTTTCTATGGGTAACGATCAAGAATTATTCTCTCGTGAGTTATGTGGTGGTACGCATGTGAAAGCTACCGGCGATATCGGTTATTTTAATATTGTTTCTGAATCGGCTGTTGCGGCCGGTGTACGTCGTATTGAATGCGTAACCGGAAGCGGCGCTGAAAAGTTTGTACAAGATATTGAAGATAAACTGCACAAAGCCAGTCATTTGTTAAAAACAAATCCGAATGATTTGGAAGCTCGTATTCAGCAACTTTTGGAAGAAAAGAAAAAATTAGAAACCCAGATTATTGATATTAAGAAAAGTTTTGTTGCAAATAAAGCAGCCGATAATCAGGATAAAATCGAAACGGTTAACGGTATTAAATTTGTCGGTAAAGCCGTTCCTAACGTTCATCCTAAAGAACTGAAATCTTTTATTGATGAAATTAATCAAACATTGGGATCCGGTATTGTTGTTTTAGCAACCAGCAGTGAAGACAATAAAGCATCCATTGTCGTTGGCGTTACTAAAGACCTGACAAATAAATATTCTGCCGTTGATTTGGTTAAAATTGCTTCCGGTGTATTGGGCGGTCAAGGCGGCGGCGGTCGTCCTGATATGGCTCAAGCCGGCGGTCCGAAAGGCGAAATGATTAATGATGCGATTAATGCCGTAAAACAGGCTATTTAACGCTATTCATCAACTAAACAGAGAAGCAGCATCATATGATACTGCTTCTTTTGTGTCTTAAAATCACAAACAGGAAACAAAACCATGCCTACTCTATCTTGCGGAATTGATTTTGGAACAACCAATACATCTGCGGCCATTGCGGATGGAACAACAACACCTCGCTTGGTTCCGGTAGAAAATCATGAAATTACCATTCCTACAGCTTTATTCTTTGCGGATAGTGATAAAATTTATTTCGGACGAGAAGCTATGCGCCGTTATATTAACGGAGATAAAGGGCGGTGTATGCGAAGTCTTAAACGTGTTTTAGGTACGAATCTTATGTCTGCCGGAACAACCGTTAACGGCCGTTTGATGAAATTCGAGAATATTTTATCCTACTTTTTGAAATTCATTAAAAATAAAATAGACACAGACGCGCACAACAATATTACAAATGTCGTTATCGGACGACCGGTGCATTTCAGAGATAATGATCCAAACGCTGATATACAAGCTCAAGCCGAATTAAAAGCTATTGCTTTAAGTGCCGGCTTCAAAAACATTGAATTCCAATATGAACCGATTGCAGCGGCCTTTGCTCATGAAAGACTTATCCGCGGTGAAAAATTGGCTTGTGTCGTCGATATCGGAGGCGGTACTTCCGATTTTACCGTCATTAAAATAGGACAGCAATTACTCTCTAAAACAGACAGACAAAGTGATATTCTGGCAAGTACCGGTGTACGTATCGGCGGTAACGATTTTGATAAAGCTTTAGCTCTGAAGGATTTTATGCCGGAGTTCGGATTAGGCGGCTTATGCGGCGGCAAAACAAAATACGAAAAAATCTTGCCTCTGCCCACATTTCCCTACTATACCTTAGCGGAATGGAGTAAAGTTAACACCATGTACGCACCCAAAGAATTAAATTTGGCGCGTAAAATGCTCTTATCCGCTCACGAACCGGAAAAAGTTGAAAAACTGGTTGAAATTTTAGAAGCAGAATTGGGGCACACGTTACTTACGGCTGTTGAACAGACAAAAATTGCTCTTACTCAAAAAGCAGAAACAAATACAACCCTTGACTTTTTATCTGATAAACCGGTTATTCATGCGGATAAAAATGGTTTTGAAAATTCTTTGTCTAACGATGTCAACAAAATATCGTTATCCGTCAGAGAATGTTTGTCTGCCGCGCAAGTTAACCCTAACGATATTGAATTAGTCATCTTAACCGGCGGCTCCACGGAAATCCCATATATACAAAAAACAATGTGTTCAATTTTTCCTAATGCCGAACTTTCCCAAGAAAATAAATTATCAAGTGTCGGCTTAGGTTTGGCATATGACAGCCAAAGGCGTTTTGGATAACCAAAAATAAAGTATTTTGTTTCCGGTTGCAAATCTGTAAAATTTCATGTATAATATATTTGGGTTGGTGATAAACAGACATGAGTCTGTTTGCGCCAATTTTTTTTGCTTTATTGTTAGGTTTGGGAGCTTATTATGTCTAATTTTACGAGGACCATTTATGGCGGAATAGCTGCGTGTCTGATCGGTTTACCGGCGGCTTATGCAAAATATTGCATTCAATTACCGTCTTGTCAGGAACTGGGATATATTTATCCTTATGAACGATATTCAAAAAACAGAATTGTCAAATGTCCTTTTGACAGTCATTACGTTATGCTTTTGGATTATTGCCAAGCTTATCCTTTTACAGAAAGAGACAAATCCGAAAAAAATTTATCTGATCGCGGTGTCTTACAACAATGCACCGTCTACAAAGCTGATGATCAAGATAAGGCTGTAGCTGCTCCTTATTATCGTTATATTCGCTGCAATCAGGGATATACATATACCAGCGGAGACTGTGTCCGAAAAGTCGGAAATCCGTATATTTATAATGATATTGCCATAGGCCTGATTTATTATATAGATAACAGCATAATTAAAGTCGTCGGTTTAACGGATATTGATGCCGACGGTAACCCTGATTCTACAGCAAAACTGCCATGGAGCCGTCTACAAGCCAGCGGAGTATCTACAGACAGTGTGTCATATGACGTCTCCTCTTTAGCTAATAAAACAACAACTTCAAGCAGAGATTTAGATACTAACGGATATTCAAATACGAACTACATAGTATCATATATAACACCTAAAGGATATCAAGCTCAGGCGGCCCAAGCTACCAGATCTTATGCTCCAACCGGTTGTTCGGTTACCAGTTTATGCGGCAGCGGAAAATGGTCTCTTCCAGCATTTGGAGAATTGAAGCTGATAAATAATATAGAAACTCAGTTAGCCGCAGCGGATGCATCTATGGCTGATCCGCATTGGTCTTCAACAGAAGCCGGGACAACGGCATGGGTATATAATAATTCTACTGCTGTGGCGAAATATAATACCTATGCAGTTCGACCTGTTATTTATTTTTCAAATAACTAAATAAAAAGCGGATGATTAACATCCGCTTTTTTTTGCATTACATCCCTACTCCGGAAAATCCCATAAAAGCCATTGCCATTAAAGCAGCGGTAATCAGAGCAACCGGTGTTCCTTTCATGGCTTCAGGCATATCTGTTTTTTCAAGACGTTCTCGAATACCGGCAAAAACAACAATTGCCAAAGTAAAGCCGATTGCATTCGCTAAAGAAAAGCATACGGCAGAAAACAGCCCGTAATTTTTTTGAATAGATAACAGAGCCACACCTAAAACGGCACAATTGGTCGTGATTAAAGGCAAAAAGATGCCTAACGCCTGATATAAAGCCGGCGCCGTCTTCTTCATCATAATTTCAACCATTTGCACCAAGGATGCAATGACTAAAATAAAGACAACGGTCTGCATATACACCAAATTAAACGGAATCAATAACTGATAATATACAATATGTGTTACAACTGCGGCAATGGTCATAACAAACATAACGGCAAAACCCATACCCAATGCCGTAGAGCTTTTTTTAGAAACACCCAAAAACGGACATATTCCCAAAAACTGAGATAAAACAATATTATTCACAAATACCGCGGTAATAAAAATCATAAGATAACTCATTGTTTTATTCTCCTAATCTTATTGAATAACAACAATAAACCGCCTAATGCCAAAAAAGCTCCCGGAGGCATAATAAAAAGCAAAATAGGTGAGGCTTCTTCCCCGGCTAAAGGATAGCCAAACACAGAATACGCACCCAACAATTCTCTTACGGCTCCAAGACATGTTAAGCTCAAAGAAAAGCCTATTCCCATGCCTACGGCGTCGAGGACAGATTGCCATAAAGTGTTCTTTGAAGCAAACGCCTCAGCTCGCCCTAAAATGATACAGTTAACGACAATCAACGGAATAAATATGCCCAAAGCAGCGTACAGTTCAGGAAAATATGCCGCCAATAACATATCTATAACGGTTACGCAAGAAGCAATAATGACAATATAACAAGGAATACGCACTGTTTCCGGAATAACATTTTTTACTAATGATATCAGACTGTTAGACAATATTAAAACGAATAAAGTCGCTAATCCCATACCTAATCCGTTTTGAGCAGACGTTGTTACGCCTAATGTCGGGCACATACCCAAAAGCATCACAAAAGTCGGATTTTCTTTGATGATGCCGCGTGTCAGATTATCCCAGCTTTCTTTTTGCATCCGTTAATTTCCCGTATTAAATTTATAGTATCCGTCATAAGCTTTTTGAATAGCATCTACAACAGCTCTGGAGCTGATTGTCGCACCGGTAACGGCATCAATATTGCCGCCGTCCTGCTTGACACTGAAACTTTTTCGACGAGGATTTAAACCGATAATGCCGTCTTTAAAATGCTTATCATTGACTTTTGAGCCTAATCCCGGTGTTTCTTTATGATTAAAAACATTATAACCGTTTATAGTACCATCAAGCAGAAAACTGACTAAAACATCCATACGACCTCCAAAACCTTTATTGCTAAAGCTTTTGACTATTACAGAAGTAACATAACCGTTTTTTCTGGCCGGATAAAGAACCAGCTGATCTCTGCCATTATGTATAATTAAACTTTCGGCAAAGGGATCATTATCAAATTCTCCGGCCGCCACTTTTTTAATACTTTCCGCAATCAAACGCTCCTGCGCGGCTTTTATCGGTTTTTCGGTAATATTATGCACAAAAGTCAATAAAACAGCCGATAAAAATGCTGTAATAACCATTGCGCTCAGAATAGTCCATAAATTATTTTTCTTTTTTTTCATAGTTTATTTTCTCCCCGTACCGTAAACCCGAGACGGACAATGGCGGTCAATTAACGGAACAAACGCATTCATTATCAAAATGGCAAAAGAAACACCCTCAGGATAACTGCCGAACACACGAATGATATAAGTTAAAACGCCGCAACCGATTGCAAATATAATCTTGCCTTTTTTCGTCATTGGTGAGGTTGTATAATCCGTGGCCATAAAAAATGCGCCCAATAACAAACCGCCGGACAATAAATGTGTTACAGGATCGAACCGAATATTTTGGTTTACCAGCCAGCTGAGGCTGATCAAGATCATAAAACTGCCGATATAATAAACGGGAATATACCACTTAATAATTCTGCGATACAACATATAGCCCAAACCGACCAACAATGCCAAGGCTGACATTTCTCCCATACTTCCGCCGGTTTCTCCCAAAAACATTTGCAGATATGACGGCAGTTGAACTATGGTGTCATCACTACCCAAATGTTTTAAAATACCGAGAGGTGTCGCAACGGTTTCAGCATCGACTGCCATAAAATTCAGATAATCAGGCTTTGGCCATGTGGTCATTTGTACCGGAAAAGAAATAAACAGAAAAACTCGTCCAACCAATGCCGGATTAAAAATATTCTTGCCTAAACCGCCAAAAGCCATCTTTGCCACACCGATGGCCATAAATGCACCTAAAATCGTCATCCATATCGGCATTGAAGAAGGTAAATTCAGCGCCAGCAAAATGCCGGTAATTACAGCAGACAAATCATATGTCGTATTTCCTTTATGCAACGCATAACGGCTGATTAAATATTCAAATAAGACACATGAGGCAACGGATGTCATTAAAACGGTCAGTGCTGAGAGACCAAACATAGCCAATGCGACAAAGACAGCAGGCAATAAAGCAATAATAACATCACGCATAATTCTTTGCGTGGTCGTTTTTGCCAAAACATGAGGCGAAGTCGAAATTTTCAGCATATGGTCTCCTAGTCTTTTTGTTTTTTGCGTAATTCATATTTGCCAAGTTTGCAAAAATCAAGCAACGGAATTTTTGCAGGACAAACATAAGCGCATAAACCACATTCAATACAATCATTTACATGAAGTTGTTTGAGATTTGAAGTATCGTTATTTATGAGATCTTGTCTTATGGCGAAAGGCATTAATCCTGTCGGGCAATATTCCACACAACGACTGCATCGGATACAATCTTCAGCCTCGGGACGACATGAACGTCCTTCACTCATAAGCAAAATACCCGAAACCGTTTTGGTTAATGGTGCAGACAGATCGGAAATTGCCTGTCCCATCATCGGACCGCCTAACAGTACTTTACCGACATTATCCATATCAGCCCCGTTTTGTTCAATAACCCACGATAACGGCGTTCCTATCCGAACCCAATAGTTTGCAGGATTTTTTACCGCATCACCACTGACCGTTACAATGCGTTGAAACAACGGAATATTTTTTTGTACGGCCTCATAAATAGCATAAACAGTCGCAACATTCTGAACAACACAGCCGGCATCAAACGGTAATTTTCCGCTGGGAACTTCCCGCCCCGTAATCGCGTTTATTAATTGTTTTTCACCGCCTTGCGGATATACACTCTTACAAGCCTGAACATTAACTCCCACATAAGTTTTGGTTATTTGTGAAAGTTTTTTGATAGCTTCCGGTTTGTTTTCGTCTATAGCAATCACGGCATTTTGAATACCGAGAAGTTTATTCAAAATTTTGGCACCGATAATAATTTGCTCTGCCTTTTCTATCATCAAACGGCCATCCGCCGTCAAATAAGGCTCACACTCAATACCGTTAATAATCAACGTATCAACTTTTTTCCCTTTAGGCGGCTGTACTTTTACCGGAGTCGGAAAACCGGCACCTCCCATACCGACAATACCGGAACGTTTGATAATTTCATGTATTTCAGTCGGTGTTTTTGTGATATCTCTTACAATATCGTCGCTCATATCCAGTTCCGGTGCAAATTCATCACCTTCCCTTTTAATCACAACAACCTGTTCCAAAAAACCTTGCGGATTATCAATCTCTTCAATTTTTACAATTTCACCGGATACCGGAGCATGAACATTGGCGGAAATAACACCATCTGCCTCTGCCAATAAATTTCCGACCAAAACTTTATCCCCTTTGGACACAACAATTTTAGCGGGAGCTCCGATATGCTGCTTGACCGGCACATAAACATATTCCGGCAACGGCAGCACTTCCGTTTTATCTGATGCGGACAATTTATATTTTTGAATATGTAATCCGCCTTTAGCAAATGTCTTAAGCTTCATCGGTATTCTCCGTCAGAATTTGTTTTTGACAAATAATGGCTTTGACCGGACATACGGCAGCTAATTCATCTCCTTGAAGCTCGGCTTGAACGCTGTCAGGAATATAAGACAGATTATTTTCTACCTTTATGGCCGGATTTAATTTGGCACATTTACCGCAAGCAATACAAGCTACTTTGCAGTTTTTACGAGCCATGGCTGCTTTTTGTTTATTCCGGCAGGAAACATAAACGATACCATCGTTTGCATCCACCGCCCTAATTTCAAATAATCCGCGCGGACACATTTTGACACAAGCACCGCAAGATGTACATTTATTATAATCAATAACAGGCATTCCCGTTTGCGGATCCATGGACAAGGCTCCAAAACGACAAGCCGTTACACAATCCCCAAAACGCAGGCAGCCGTCCGGACATCCGCTGCGTCCTGCTGTTATTTCAGAAGCAATACGACAGCTCGGCATTCCGCTGTAAACAATTTTGTCCGGCGCATTTTGGCATGTACCGTTACATCTTAAAACAGCAACCGTTTTTTGCATTTTTTGTTGAGAAAAGCCTAAGTATTCGGCAATTTTACACATTGTTGTTTTGCCGCCGACCGGGCATTTAAGCTCCGCAAAATCTTTTGCCGATGCTTTGGCACAAGCTTCAGCAAAAGCCTGACACCCGGCTTTTCCGCAAGCACCGCAATTTACATGAGGCAGCAGCTCGTAAATATACTCTGTTTTTTTTGATCCTCGGACAGCAAATTTCTTTGAAACCGTATTTAAAACAATTGCCGCGAATAAAGCTATACCGCATAACACCAAAATATTTGACAGGAATAATAAAATCATAAACAGAGCTTCTCCTTAATATAATATCGCTACTTTAGAGCATAATTTTTATATTTACAAAGTTTTTTTTCTGTTTTTTCCAGCTTATACAGAGTTAATTTATATGAATAACCACGGCTTTTTCTAATTTTTTTCTACAGCAACGCAAAATAAGACCATACACACAAATACCACCGATTGCCGCGAGTGCAGAAACAGTATCCGAAAATCCCCAAAGTTCACCTATCCCGATTGTGGTAACTAAAACTAAAACCGGCAAAATATAAGCAAGAAACATACTCAAATAAAGAGATTTTTCAGAGACGGATAATTCCACAATTTGTCCTTTCTGATACAAGGCAGAATCTGAGACCGGTATTTTATATACTTTTTCCTTAGCTCCATGACTGCCGCAAATATTTTTCTGAGCACAGGAGGCACAAGCTGAAACACAATGAACAGAAACAACAACATGATTGTTTTCAGAAGAAATCACAGTTCCTTTCACTTAGATTATTCCTCGGAAGTAATTGCGTTATCATTTATGAATTTTTTTGCCTGATTAGATAATAAAGTTAAATACCCATCGTCTTTTCGAACTGTTAAAATGACGGCTATTTTATTATTATTGGCAAATTCCAAGCCTTTCTCTTCTCCCATTGACATAATACCTGTTGCCAATGCATCGGCTTTCATGCAATTTTGATGAAACACCGTTACGGATGCTAAATCATGTTCAACCGGATAACCTGTTTTCGGATCTATTGTATGAGAATATTTTTTATCGCCGACATAAAAGTAATTATGATAATCCCCTGATGTAGCCACTGCCATATTATTTAATCTGACAACATATTCATACATTTCCGGCACATAAGTTTCGGATGACGGACTTTCAGGCTTTGCCACACCGATATTCCAGCCTTCTTCCTTATCCGAGCGATTGCCGCGCGCAACCACTTCTCCGCCGATTTCTACAATAAAATCTTTATATCCGGCATTTTCCAATACTTTTGTAATGCGATCCACGGCATACCCTTTGGCTATAGCTGAAAGATTCAAAGAAATATCCGGAATATTTTTTTTGGCTCGACTGAAATCTTTACTAAAAGTAATCTTATTCATTCCGACCATTTTCTTTGCTGAAGCTATTTCCTCTTCTCCGGGAACTTTAATTGTTTTATTCTTGCCAAACCCCCAAATATCTACAAGACGACCGACAGACGGATCAAAATAACCGTTGGTCTGTTGATAGACCTGATATGCGGCTTTTAATACCTGTGCTAAATTCTCCGGAAGCTCAACCCATTCACCACTGCTTTTATTAAATTCACTGATATCTGACATATTCTCAAATACGGACATCTCGTTGTTTATTTGCTGCAATTCTGCTTTTATTTTATTGTGCAGCAACGTATTTTCCTGTGATGTTCTGACAGATATTTTATAATATGTATTCATCGTTTCTCCGGTCATGACCTGAAACTTGTGTTGTGCACGACTAATATAGATCAATATTCCGGCCAAAATGGCAAAGACTAATCCTGTTTTTAATATTCTTGATTTCACTTGAGCACCTGTCTAAAATATTTTTTTATCTTGCTTTAAATGATTATGTAATACATTATATTTATATCATGAAAGGATATAAGGCAATGAACAAATTCAAATCTGTTATCACTACATTACAATCTAAAACCGATGAATTGAAAAGCAAGAAATATTTTTTATTGTGCTCAGATATTTGCAAAAAAAGTCGTCAACATTTTGATCGCGGACTTGAATGGCTGGCCGCTTACTTGGCAAAATTAAATGTGAAAGCTAACTTTATTTCCTTGATTGGCTTTGTGATCGGATTGTTTGCCATCAACTTTTTAGCTATGGAACAATATGGCTCGGCCTTGATTTGTATATTGCTGAACAGATTTTTTGATGTTTTGGACGGAGCCGTGGCTCGTCATAGCTCTCCGACAACATTCGGTGTCTTTTTTGATGCGGTTTTAGATTATGCCTTCTATGCCGGTATTATTTTTGGTTTTGCGCTGGCTAATTCATATGATAATGCCGTTGCCGCAACATTTCTCTTGTTCGGTTTTGCAACATCCGCTTCTGCTATGCTGATGTATAATTCCGTGGCTGGGAAAAATGAACGCAGCAGTATGCCTCTTTCCGAATCTCCTTTTTATTTAGGCGGAGCCTTGCAGGGATTTGAAACTTTTGTTTCTCTGACTGTTTTATGCCTGTTTCCGGCATTGTTTATGCCTTTAGCAATCGCTCTTGGTATTTATTGCTTTGTAAAAGCCGTAAGTATTGTAATTTCCGCTTATTATATTCTGGTTATTGCCGCTAAAACCAAAGACTAATCAATGAAAAAACTGCTGTTCTTTATTCTGGCTTTTATAGCTGTTGCTTTTTCGGCTCAGGCGCGTCATGTTTCATCACAAACGGGCATCAAGACAGAAGTATTCAACAGTCATGAGGTGTTCTCCCCAAACAATGAAATGCAAGTTTTGGTTAAAATAGCTTTACCCCAAGACACGCATATTTATTGGAACAATCCCGGTGATACCGGTTTGGCCACATCCGTAACCCTGACAGCAGACGGAACACCGATAAAACTTGTTGAACAAAGTTTGCCGAAGCATTTTTTTATTCATAATATTATTCATCAATTTGCGTATGATAAAGATGCTTATTGGTTATTTAATCTTACCCTTCCCTCAGATAAAAAACCGGGAGATATTATTGCATTACAGGCAGATATCTCATGGATGGCTTGCAATGAAGAATGTGTAACCGAAAGTGTCAGTGAAATTATGAAACTTCCGTTTGAGTACTCTGCACCGGAGCATCCGTCTCAAATTTGGGAACAAGAAAGATTGTCCGCACAAAAAACGTTTGCGACCAAAAGCATCAATGCTTTTTATGAAATAAAAGACAATAAACTTCATATTCATATTCCAAATATCCCCGAAAATATCGGAGATTTATATTTTATTCCGGAACAAAACAATTTAATTTTGAATGAAGCAAAACAAAATCATACAATTACTTCTCAAGGGCTTTATTTGGATCTGCCCTTATCCGGTGTTGCTCAGCCGCAACAATTAATAACAGGAATCTTATTAACGGAATCCGGTAACTTTAATATTTCTTTGCAAAAAGCCCAAGTCTCTCAACCTCAAACAACAACAAACAGCTTATTTGGCATTTTATTTGCTGCTTTTGCCGGAGGTTTAATTCTTAACCTGATGCCTTGTATCTTTCCGGTTTTATTTCTGAAAGCATTGTCTTTAATGCAATCGGCTTATAAACCCAAACAACATAAAATAGAAGCTTTGATGTATTTTATAGGGGTTGTATTATCATTTTTAGTAATTGCCTCATTATTGTTACTGTTGCGCAACAGTGGCGAAAATATCGGTTGGGGATTTCAACTACAATCTCCGATATTTGTGGCTGTTATGTTTGCGGTATTTTTATTTATCGCTCTCTTGCTTTTGGATATTACATCCTTTAATCTGCCTATTTTGAATAAACTGGCATCAATACACACTCAAAACGGAATATTAAATGCCTTTTTAACCGGATTATTCGCTGTCCTTATCGCCAGTCCCTGCTCTGCTCCGTTTATGGGAATAGCTATCGGATACAGTATGTTTCAGCCGCTGTATATTTACTATCCAATCTTTTTAGCATTAGCCTTAGGATATGCATTGCCTTTTACCCTTATCGGATTATTTCCTCAAATACTCGGAAAAATTTTACCCAAACCCGGAAAGTGGATGGTAACGCTTAAAAAACTGTTTGCTATTCCTGTTCTGTTAACTTGTATGTGGTTAGCATGGATTTTTTATAATCAAGTACATATATCACACACAGCTCCTCATAATTATATTACATATTCAGAAAAATCTTTGCAAAAACTCAGACAAGAACACAAACCGGTTTTGCTTATTTTTACAGCCAAATGGTGTCTGACTTGTTTGGTAAATGAAAAAATAGGTTTCGAATCTACAGATATTGTCTCTCTGTTCAAAGAGAAAAATATTCAGGTTATGAAAGCCGATTGGACCTATAAAAATGAAGACATAACCAAAGCTTTAGCATCATACGGGCGCAATAGTGTTCCGCTTTATGTATACTATGACGGCTCAGATAATAATTATAAAATATTGCCGCAAATACTGACACCATCAATCATAATCAAGGAACTACAGAATTAATTATTGATTGATAAAAAAATACTTGCAAAAAAATTTTATGCGGTTTATAGTCCGCTATGTTAAACACATTGGTTAACGTTGGGTGCGTAGCTCAGTTGGTAGAGCAACTGACTCTTAATCAGTGGGTCTGGGGTTCGAACCCCCACGCGCCTACCATTATCAAGCCGATCTTTATGATCGGCTTTTTTTTATTTT
>CAYTQF010000003.1:0-31424 GCA_964440165.1 uncultured Azospirillaceae bacterium | reverse complement strand
TATCAAGATGCCGACACGGCAAAAAAAATTGCAGAAAATTGGCCCAAAAAGGCACCGGATAATGTTTTTGCCCAACGTCTGAATGCTGCTTCCAAAGGAGAATTAAGTGAAGATAATCAAATTTATACTGAAAAGTTGTTTGATAATTTTGCTGATAATTACGAGCAGGTTCTCACAAACATTGGTTACAACATTCCGAGAAGGTTTAGAGAAATTACGGAAAATGCTCAGGGTACCCTTGTGGATCTTGGGTGTGGTTCGGGACTTGTCGGCATGGCTTTTAAGACCGTTTTTTCCAAAATTATCGGCGTGGATATCTCCGCAAAACTCCTCAAAAAAGCAGCAGAAAAAAACTGTTACCAAGAACTGATTAATGAAGATATTGTATCTTTCTGCCAAAACCGACTGGCATCCTATAAACCCGACTTGATAACAGCTGCCGATGTATTCTGCTATTTTGCGGATATTGAAAAAATCATTTCTTTATGCGCGCCGTTTCCTTTGTTGTTTTCAATAGAAACATCGCCCGAAGAAAAAACAACAGCCCTGCCCTCTGGTCGTTTTCAACATAACCCGCAACATGTATTGCAAATTTTGCAAAAACACTATCAACATATTAATCAATATCCTGAAATCTTGCGTAAAGAAAACGGACAAGATGTTTTTGGTGTTATTTTTCAGGCATCTCAGCCTCTATAGCCTCAATAATATGCTTAAGAGTTGCTTGTTCAATAAACGCACCTTTTTTAATCCATACGGTTGTAATAACATTATCCAACTCATATTCTTGAGAGATACGGCGATAATTTTGATGCATGGCTTCAATACATGGCGTAATATCAACCTTATCACCGGATAATGCTGGATCTAACTCTCCGCAAAACATACTATCAACCAAAATATCCGGCTGCAATTTGGCAGCGCCGGTAACAAATGCCTTATATATGCTGGCACCGCCTACGATATATAAATCAGATTCAAAATCCTTAAACTGACGAATATCTGTTACAACGGAATGATTTTGTTTATCAGAAACCTCATAATCAGCATTAAATGTCAAAACTGCAATTTTACGATTAGGCAATGTTCGATTGGGAAAACTTTCATACGTTTTTTCTCCGGCAACCAGATTTTGCCCTTCTGTAATCCGGCGAAAACGCTTAAAATCAGAAGATATACGCCATGGAATATGTGGTCCGATACCAATAACGTTATCATCTTTATGACGACACCATACTGCAATTTTCATTATGTTTCTCCCTGCTAATTATAAAAAATGAATAACAAATTTATCATAAAAACACAAAAAAAAGCTGTCGCTTATCCCCATATTGAAAAAATAAAAAAGAGCTGCAAATCCGGCTTGAAAAATGCAAATTAGTATGTATAATTAAACGGTCAGGAAACTGACTATAATACTAGAGGCTGCATGAAATAGGCATTTAAGACCCGGGGGCAGTACCCGGCACCTCCACCAAAAAGACATACGGGGGTGAAACAGGCTTGATTGGGTGTAGTAAAGATGTATTGGCTGTATTCGGTGAGATACCACCGTTATCGGTTCAAAATAAATGAATGCTAACGATAATAACGTAGCACCAGTTGCTTTAGCTGCTTAGTTTAAAGCGACGAACATAAATTCTTAAAACTTTGGTTAGTTTTGAGTGGGGAATGAGCCACCTAGCAACAGAACGGCTCATTTTTTCGCATAATGAGGATAAAGATGGTTGAATATATTGATGAAATAAATTATGACAAACTCATAGAAAAATCTCTTAAATACGTTGTTGTTCAAGCGTTAAAAATAGCAGAACGACAAGGCCTTCCCGGTGAAAACCATTTTTATATCACTTTTAAAACAAAACATCCGCAAACGGTTCTGTCCAACGCTCTTTTACGCCAATATCCCGAAGAAATGACAATCGTTATTCAACATCAATATTCAAACTTGATTGTCAATGAAGAATCTTTCTCAATAGATTTAAGTTTCAGCGGCGTAGAACAGACTTTGGTTATTCCTTTTGATGCTATTACATATTTCGGTGATCCGTTCGCTAAATTCGGATTGAGCTTTTCTTCTGCGGATAATACAGAAGACATTTCCCTGTTTGAGGAAGAAGAAGCCCCTAAAAAAGCCTCCGGAGAAATTGCCAGTGTGGTTTCTATTGACGCCTTCAGAAAGAAATAAATGCTTAAAAGAAGTGTAATCATCGCCGGAAGACATAATACCAGTATTTCTTTAGAAGAAGAGTTTCTGATAGAATTGGAAGCTATAGCTAAAATAAAAAATCAAACATTAAATCAACTGATTACAGAGATAGATTCAGCCAGAACCACAAACAATCTCTCAAGCGCCATCAGAATATATATTTTGCAGTATCTCAAAGAAAATAAAAGCCCGCTTTCTTAAGCAGGCTTTTATTTTTATTCTTCATCATCAGAAAAATCATCTTCAAATTCGGCATCATTTAAATCATTATCAGCCTCATTTTCCAAAAGCAATGTACTATCTTGTTCCATTTCAGATTTTTTCCGACGACCGCGGCGTTTTTTCTGCGGTGTTTTTTTCTGCATTGCACCGATAATATAATTGCCGACAACCTTATATAAATCAACCAAATGACCATTATACATATGATCGCCATCTTCTATCTGAGCAAAATCTACATCGACACTTCTTTGCATATTCAAACGACGAGCTAATGTCGCAACACTTGACGGTGTTACAATTTCATCAGCACCACCTTGAACAATCAAACCGGATGTTGGGCAAGGAGCCAAGAAAGAAAAATCTTTTTCATTTGCCGGAGGAGATACAGCTATAAAGTTATTAATATCAGGACGACGCATTAACAACTGCAAACCGACCCATGCACCAAAAGAATAACCGGCAATCCAACATTGTCTGGCCTCCGGATTTACCGATTGCAACCAATCAAGGGCTACTGTGGCATCAGAAAGTTCACCCGGACCATCCTCAAAATTACCCTGAGATCGCCCGACACTTCTAAAGTTAAAGCGCAAAACAGAAAAGCCCAAATTTTGAAAACAACTGAATAAGGTATAAACAACCTTATTATTCATAGTACCGCCATATTGCGGATGCGGATGCAAAATTAAAGCTATCGGAGCACCGGGTTTAGAGCTTTGATGATATCTTCCCTCCAAGCGTCCGGCATGACCGTTAAATAAAACTTCTGTCATTAATCAATCTCTTTATAAAAAATTAAAGCTATTTAAATATATTACGTAAAATCTTATATTTTTATTAATTTCATCACGATTTTAGGACTGTAACACAAAATGAATAGAAAATACAAGCTAATTTTAAGCGACTTAGACGCAATTCTAACCAGAGACCCTGCGACCAACAGCCGTTTTGAAGCAGCATTATGCTCTTCCGGTTTTCATGCAATTGTTCTGTACCGTTGCGCACACAGCCTTTGGAAACACAATTTTCGGTTAATAGCCCGTATTTTATCTCAATTTGCCCGATTTCTCACCGGAATAGAAATACATCCCGGAGCCCGAATCGGAGAAGGATTTTTTATTGACCACGGCATGGGTGTGGTTATCGGTGAGACAACGGAAATTGGCAAAAACGTAACACTTTATCATGATGTTACGCTTGGCGGTACAACTGTTTTTACAAAAGAAGGAAAAGTTTGTACAAAGCGTCATCCGACGATCAAAGACAATGTTATCATTGGTTCCGGAGCTCAAATTTTAGGGCCTATTACTATTGGAAAAAACAGTAAAATCGGTTCGAATGCTATTGTCATTAAAGATGTACCAGCCAATACAACAATGGTTGGATTTCCGGCGCATACGACGGGAAAAAGCAATAAAAATTTCTGCAGTTACGGTGTAGATACACATTGCAATGATATCTTGAGCAATCAAATAAATAATTTGACAGATGAAATTCAAAAACTCCAGAACGAAATAAACATATTGAAAAAATTAAATAAAAACTAACCATTATATGCTAAAAGTGAAATATGTAACGTAAATGTAACTATTCTTTTATTAAAAAATATAGTATTATAAATAATAAAAGACAAAATATGGAGGCAGCCATGACCAGATACATTTCCACTTTTGCTTTATTAGGATGTTTGTGCCTGAGTACGACGGCAATGGCTCAACTCCCCGAAAATCCTTGGGCTCCGTCTCCAAATGATGGTTATTTTCAAAATGTCGCTGCAAATGGCGGAACCGGTGGTAATACCGCAGAGATTCTGCCTGTAGATCCATGGGCTAAAGCACGAGACACCAGTGGTGTTGAAACATGGCGCGGCAGTGGTCAGCACGGCAAATTAAACTATATCGGTGAAGCAACATCTTGGGATGATGCAACAGGTCAAGAATTATTAATGCCGGAAGTAAATCGCCACAATATGTTGGTCTTTACGGAACATCTTCGTAAAATGGGCTACAAAATTCCGGACAGCTACGATCAAAACATCAAAGATATGCCGAAAAATTACAAAAAACGTCTTGAAACCAGTTTCAGAGACTTAGAAAGCGCTTCAGATCCGTTAAGTGAAGGATTTAAGTTAATTATGAACAGTTTTGAAGACGGTACCGGATTAGATATAAATAATATGGTATTTACAACAATGGATATTCTGGGAACAGACTAAGGATACCACCATGAAAAAACAAATTTTTCTCTTACTTGCAGCAGGACTTTTCAGCAGTAACGCTCTAGCTTTGCAAATGCCGGAAGAGCCTGTTGATTTGCAGAAAACTATCGATAATATGAATGCCGTAAAACCGGAACAATATGTTGAAATGACACAAGACATTCATGCCAACGCAGAAATGATGCAAAAGAGCCTGTCTAAAAAAGAAATTAATATGCTGGTTAAAGCTCAAAATTATATAAATAAAAGGATCGCTGATAAAAAAGGAGAAAAGGCTCCTGAGGAAATTATCATCGATCCTGAAAACGCCAAAGAAGTACAAAAATTTCTGACGCCGGACATTTATACTTATGACGATTGATTTCCCTGCTCCCGTAATTATTTTGGTTAATCCGCAATTAGCGGAAAATATCGGTATGGTGGCACGTGCCATGATGAATTGCGGACTAAAGCAGCTCCGTATTGTATCGCCGCGAGAATCTCATCTTGCCGAACAGGCAATCAGAGCTTCATCCGGAGCAGAACAAATTTTACACAACGCTAAATTGTTTAACACAACAAGAGAAGCAATTGCTGACTTAGAATACATTTATGCAACCACGGCACGCCGCCGTGATATGATAAAACCGGTGCAAACGGCCCACTGCGCTGCCCAAGAGATTCTATCTTCCGATACAAAATACGGTATTTTATTCGGACCGGAACGAACAGGACTCCATAATGATGATGTCTGCCTCGCAAACTGTATTATTGAAATTCCGCTAAATCCGGAACATTGTTCACTCAATTTATCTCAAGCTGTCTTGTTAGTCGCCTACGAATGGTATCAACAAAAAATATCTTCTGCACCGGAACGCTTTGTAACAAACAAAACAACCATAGCCGATAAAGAAAAAGTTATGCTGTTTTTAGATTTTCTGGAGCAAAAATTAGAAAATAAAGGCATTTTCAAACAAGAAGATAAAAAAGAACGTATGCTAATTAATTTAAACAATATTTTTACCCGTACACAAATCACAGAACAGGAACTAAATACATTATACGGCATAATCAACCTGTTAAACCTGCCAAATAATCCACAACAAGCATAAAATTATATCTTTATTAATCGAAATATGTACATATATATAATCCTGAACAGGAGGATGTATATATGCCCGCAGAAGAACTGACTCACATTTCAAATGTTATTTTCGGACTGGATGCCAAATTGGTGTCTTCAGCCATTTTAGTTATGGTTTACCTGATTTTGTTTACGGAAAAACTCAATCGAGCCGTTGTTGCCCTTATCGGTACAGCCATTATGATTGTAACCGGCGTTTTAACGCAAACTCAAGCTTTTCAAGGAATAGACTTTAATACACTGTCATTATTAATCGGCATGATGATTATTGTCGGCATTACCGAAAAATCAGGTGTTTTTACTTTTTTGGCAATTTGGGCCGTTCAAAAGGCAAAAGTAAACCCGCGCAGCCTGTTAATCGTTTTGGCCGTAATAACCGCTGTTTTTTCCGCCGTACTGGATAATGTTACGACAATTCTATTGATTGCTCCGGTAACATTCAGTATTACACGTAAATTAGATCTGGATCCCTACCCTTTCTTGCTGATTGAGATATTTGCATCCAATATCGGTGGTACGGCTACTCTGATCGGTGATCCCCCGAATATTTTAATCGGTTCTGCACTCAACCTGTCATTTATGGATTTTGTGAACGAATTAACACCTATGGTTACCGTAACCATGCTGGTATTAATTTTGGCATTTGATTTTGTTTATGGCAGAAAGTTGACCACAACCATCAGAAAAAGAGCTTCTGTTATGAGAATTAAAGCAATTGATTCCATTAAAGATTGGAAACTTTTGAAAAAATCTGTACTGATTTTGTTTATGGTCATTGCTGGTTTTATTATGGCAGAAGAATTGCACATTGCTAATGGTACAATAGCCATGCTTGGTGCCGCCGTTTTAATGCTGCTCTACACTTTCGGTAAATCTCATGCTGAACGCGATCACCTGGTTGAAGATGCTTTTGGTTTGGTAGATTGGACAACCATTTTCTTCTTTGCCGGATTATTTGCCATTGTATATGGTTTGGAAGAAGCCGGAGTTTTAGGTATTCTGGGACACCATTTCAGCGAAATGACAGACGGCAGCATAGAAAAAGCCACTATGTTGATCGTTTGGGTATCTGCATTTGTTTCTACGGCAATTGATAATATTCCGTTCGTGGCCACAATGATTCCTCTGGTTAAAACCATGGAAGCCGATATGGGTGGCAGAGAAGCAATGATGCCTGTTTGGTGGGCTTTATCTCTAGGTGCTTGCTACGGTGGTAACGGCTCTTTGATTGCCGCCTCGGCTAACGTTATTATGGCCGGTATGGCCCAACGTGAAGGACACCCGATACACTTTGTTCGCTTCTTATACTGGTCAATTCCGGTAATGTTGGTCAGTGTAGGTATCGCGGCACTGTATCTGCACATAAGACACTTTATGTAAGCATAAAAAGGCTTTCTTAACGATTTAGAAAGCCTTTTTTTATATATTATTCTAAATTATATAAATTTTGTTATGAGGCAAAAATGACTGCAATCAAAAAATTTACGATGTTTGCTCTGTGTGGAACTTTGTTAAGCACACCATCTTATGCTGCTGTTAACTTTATTCTGAAACGCAACCAACAAGCAAATTACTCAGAAGGTAACCAAACAGAAGTTAACGAACAAAAAGCCTGTAAAGAAAAAGGATTCGCAGTCAAAGTGTCCAGTTGCGGCAACAAAATTCCGGGTTTATTATGTCCGATGAGTCCAAATTATACGGATGAATGCTGCGATGCACGTTACAGTCAGGTCATTAACAGTGCTTGTCATAACAATACAATTCCGAGCCCGGATACTTGTGGCGGACGGTTTCGCTGCTATTGCTCTCCGACTGTTTATCCTAAGGGAATTGACAGAGAGCGTTGCAGTGGGAAATTCATATATGATACCAGCAACAAATGTACAGAAACTTATACCGGTTCCGATGGTATCACGGTACAAACAGAATACTATACCGGTTGTATGTGTTCAGACAGCTATGCAATTTGCAATTCTTCTTACCGCTTACATGGTGTCGGCGATGCTTGCAGCTATAACGGAAATGTGTATTACAGCGGTTGCAGCTGCGATGCCGGATATAATAAATTATGTTTAAGCAGCGGAGCTAAAAATCCGGGAGATTATTGTTTGTTTAACAATAAGCGTTATTATATGGAATGCAATAGCGATGAGGCTCCGGATTTGAACGGTACGGAAGTAGAAAGCCCTGTTAACTGATTAATATGGAATTTTTTGAAAATACTTAAACCACGGACAAAAGATCCTTTGACTGTATGAATATAAAGGAATATGGCCGAATAATTTACATCTTTTGTAATGATATCCCTCCTCTATTGTCAAAATAGAGAAATTGAAGAGTTTTATTTTTGTGGTAGTTTGCATACGTTGTTGTACGGAATCCCACAGCTCAGGATTTTCCAAACGAGCAAAACATCGGATACGAATACTGGCCTCTGATATCTTATCGCTTTGCAACTTAGAAGTATTCGTTTCATGAAAACGATATTTAAATAACACTTTCGGCAAATTTGCAAACTTAGTTTTATTAATAAGACGACACCATAGTGAATAATCTTCAGCAGGAGTATAATCAGCTTCATAGCGAATATTATTATTATCCAAAACAGATTTAC
This sequence comes from uncultured Azospirillaceae bacterium, assembly GCA_964440165.1. GTDB lineage: Bacteria > Pseudomonadota > Alphaproteobacteria > RF32 > CAG-239 > Scatocola. The sequence goes on along the minus strand of CAYTQF010000003.1, from coordinate 23,038 downwards.
GAACCATAGCTGCCGGATGACAAATGCAATAAATCAACATTAATGTCTCGCGAATTTCCGTATCATCAACAGGTAATTTATTAACATACCCGTCATTTCCGATAACCCCCGGCCAACATCCGACAACACCGACATCCGGATGAGCATCCATATAAGCAACTTGTTCCGCTAAACGTTCCGGCATAGACATGTCATCGTGATCCATAATAGCCAAATACTTTCCTGAGGCCAAATCTATCAATTTATTTCGCGTTGGAGAAATGCCTAAATTTTTTTCATTTTTATAATACTTAATTCGCTTATCTTTATAAGACTTAACAACACGCTCAACATTATCATCTGTTGATGCATCATTAAGAATTAAAAACTCAAAATCAGTAAATGTCTGGTTTAAAATGCTTTCGATTGCAACGCGCAAATACTCTTCTTTGGTATTATAAACAGGCATTAAAACTGAAACATTAGACATAAAATATCCCCCAATTAAATATTTTTAGACTAATAGTGTATGAGTTTTTAACCCTGTTTACTATTAAATAAACAAAGATATTCACAAAAATCAATTTTAGGGTGTAAATAAAAAGATTAAATAGACATATCTGAAAGAGTTTTGCAGACAAAATCCACAACTTGTTTTTCAAAAGTCAATCCGGCTTTACAATATTTGGTAAACTTATCCATATGCCGATATCCCACAGGATAATCTGCTGCATAGACGGCTATACCGGAATTTATTCCCGCAGGAACTGTATTATTAAAAATCATAAAACAAAGTTTATATTGTTTATGCGCACAAATTTTAGACAGACAAGCATCAAGAGCATTAATATCTTCTGCTCGACACGGTTGTTCCGTATAACAGAAAAATAAACAAGGTATATCGTCAGAAATCGCAGATTTTAAGCTCTCAATTCGGTTTTGATAGCGAGAAACAAATAAATCTCTATCATTTTCCTTATCATGAACAAATTCAATATTCAGCGCACGATTAACCCAACATTGTTTTATTTCATCGAACTCAATTTTATCAAAATATTGTTGAAAATCAGATTGCAGCAAAGTCGTAACTGTTGTCAACGGATGCACTGAAATATCAAAAGGCATTGTTTTTTCTCCATCTGCCTTACGAGGTTTCACACCCCAAAAAGAAAACGTCATCCGAGCAAAACAATTATATCCCAAAGAAATTAAATGGTACGCATGGTTTTGTTGAAACTCACGATGTTTAGCATAATCTTGTTCAAATACAGACTTGCATAAATGAAGCTCTGTTTGCAATATCTTATGAATAAAAGCTTCCGATTGCAGCCGACAGCGTTTCCGCCGTTCTTTTCCGGGAATGGCTAATGTTAACAAACGAGATATGGTACGAATTGTATTCATGTTGTCAGCTTTCAATTTTTAATGATAATATATTAAAAAATGCAAATAAGCAAACACAAAAAAACCTCCCGTCATCGGGAGGTTTTGTATCCTTATGATATATCACGGCTTACTTAGATACATCACATGATATTTTGACCGGAGCCAAAGGTTTGAGTGTTCCGTTAAGCGCTATTTTCAAAACTTCGGAAACTTCAGAAACCGGAATAATGTTTAATTCTTCTCGAACATTTGCCGGAATTTCATCCAAATCTTTAACATTTTCCTTAGGAATGATAACGGTTTTAATACCGCCGCGCAAAGCAGAAAGAAGCTTTTCTTTCAAGCCGCCGATAGGTAATACCCTACCCTGCAACGTGATTTCACCGGTCATAGCCACATCTTTACGCACCGGAATCTTAGTCAAAACAGAAACCAATGTCGTATACATAGCAATACCTGCAGACGGACCGTCTTTTGGAGTAGCCCCTTCCGGTACATGAACATGAATATCTGTCTTTTCAAACACTTCAGGACAAATACCCAACTCTGTCGAATGAGAACGGACAACAGAATATGCCGTCTCAATAGACTCTTTCATGACATCACCCAGTTTACCTGTCTGCTTAATATTACCCTTACCCGGCATATCAACAGCCTCAATAAAAAGAATATCGCCGCCGACTTCAGTCCAAGCCAAACCGGTAGTAACACCGATATGATCTTTTTCTTCAGCTTCACCAAACCGGAATTTTTTAACCCCGAGATATTTCTCAAGATTGGTGCTGTCTACCGTAATTTTAGAACCACTATCACCTGACAGCAAAATTTCTTTTACAGCCTTACGGGCAACAGCAGATAACTCACGCTCCAAATTACGAACACCGGCTTCTCGCGTATAATAGCGGATAATATCACGAATAGCGTCATCCGTCATATACAATTCTGTCGGCTTAACGGCATTTTCTTCAAAAATCTTCGGAATTAAATGACGTTTTGAAATTTCAATTTTTTCATCTTCGGTATAACCGGACAAACGAATAATCTCCATTCTATCCAACAAAGGACGCGGCATATCCAAAGAATTCGCCGTTGTAACAAACATAACATCGGACAAATCATAATCAACTTCCAAATAATGATCATTGAAAGAAGAATTCTGCTCGGGATCCAAAACCTCTAATAACGCAGAGCTCGGATCTCCTCGCCAATCATTACCGAGTTTGTCAATTTCATCCAACAGGAACAACGGATTAGATGTTCCGGCTTTTTTCATCCCTTTAATAATCTTACCGGGCATAGATCCGATATATGTTCTGCGATGGCCTCTGATTTCAGCTTCATCACGCATACCGCCTAAGGATGCACGAACAAAATTACGTCCGGTCGCTTTGGCAATGGATTTACCCAAAGAAGTTTTACCGACACCCGGAGGACCGACCAAACACAAAATCGGACCTTTTATTTTATCAGCACGCGCCTGTACGGCCAAATACTCAACAATACGTTCCTTAACTTTATCCAATCCGTAATGATCAGCTTCTAAAACCTCTAAAGCTTTAGCCAAATTTTTATTGACTTTAGAACGTTTTTTCCAAGGAATATCCAAAACCCAATCCAAGTAATTACGAACAACGGTTGCCTCAGAAGACATATTGCTCATGGATTTAAGTTTTTTAACCTCATTCAGAACTTTTTCTTTGGCTTCTTTAGAGAGTTTTGTCTTTTTAATCTTCTCCATATAGCTGTTAATTTCATCAGCCTCATCTCCGTCGCCGAGTTCTTTTTGAATAGCCTTCATTTGCTCGTTAAGATAATATTCTTTTTGGCTTTTCTCCATTTGCTTCTTCACGCGGCTTTTAATTTTATTTTCAACTTCAAGCAACGTAATTTCAGCATCCATAAAACCAAGAATTTTTTCAAAACGATCTTTAAGAGTCTGCCCTTCCAGTAAAGCCTGTTTATCATTAATTTTCAAAGCCAAATGAGAAGCAATCGTATCAGCCAATTTGGCATAATCTTCAATTTGATTAACAGCCACCAAAACCTCAGGCGGTGTCTTTTTAGAGAGTTTAACATATTCTTCAAACTGAGACAACACAGCTCGAGCCATAGCTTCAAGTTCAGCGCTGTTATCATCTTCCTGCGGCAAAATATCGGCTTTCACTTCCATAAAAGCATCATTTTTCACAAATTTTTTAACTTTAACGCGCTCCACGCCTTCAATCAAAACCTTTACGGTTCCGTCCGGCAGTTTTAATAACTGTAAAATGGTTCCCAGTGTTCCGACATCAAATACATCTTCGGAAGTCGGATCTTCAACAGCTGCGTTTTTTTGCGTCAACAAAACAATACTCTGTTCATTTTCGACCACACTCTGCAACGCTTTGATAGACTTTTCCCGTCCCACAAACAAAGGTACAATCATTTTAGGATAAACGACAATGTCCCGCAAAGGAAGGACCGGATATGTTTTCAATTTGGCAACCATATTTTTCATCCTGTTGTAATAATATTAAATGCGAACATAACTTATATAAGAAGACTATATTCAAACTGCAAGAGCAACATATTATTTATCTAAGACTTTTTTACATGCCGAGCAATAATTAAACTGTTTAATCCACAATGACATTAAAAAAACTAAAATATTGTGAGAATATGGTTATAATGTTTGAAGAATAAAAAAATTAGATTATGATTATAAAAAAATTATAACTTGGAGAAAAGACAATGTCGGAACGGATACCGAGCCAGCTTTATGATAACGACTTTAATATAGACATTTCCGTTACTTTGGGCAGTGCCTGGCTGCGGGTTAACCAACTATTGAAACTCGGACGCGGTGCCGTTGTTGAATTGGACCGCAACGTTAACGACTTTGTCGATATTTATGCAAATAACACACTCATAGGACATGGAGAAGTTGTTATTACTGAAAATGAAACAGTTGGCATCGCTGTAACAGACATCATAAAAAGAAAGTAAAACAATACAATGCCTCTGCGTAAAAGACTAAAAAAATTCAGCCAGCGTCTGTTGAGTTCAACGGTTACCAGCAATTTGTTCGGTACCATTCTTTTTTTATATGCAAAATTAATAGGCTTCTCTACTTCCTGGCAGCAGTATAAAACCGACGAACTGTATAAAACCTGGGATAAAGACAAAGCAATCATCCTTATTTCTTGGCACGGCAGAGCTTTAATGCCTGTCTATTTCTGGAACAAAAAATACCCTATGAGCGCCTTGGTTTCTCCCCATCGGGATGGGCGTATCATCGCACGGCTGCTACGCTGCTTCGGTATTCATACAATTGACGGCTCCAGTAATGAAAACGCTAACGGTGCCGCTCTGGCTTTGATGAGAGAACTCCAGCACAATAAGTCCATATCCATTATTCCGGATGGACCCAAAGGTCCTAATATGCACCTTAGTCGCAGCGCTTTATATTTTGCGCAAAAGACCGGAAAACCGATAATCGGCATAACCTACAGTATTAAAGGTTCTAAAATAGCGCAAAAAAGCTGGGACAGAATGATGTTGCCCAAACCATTTTCTCAAGGTATTATTGCGGCAACGGACGCATTTTATATTCCCTCAGATGCAGACGCCGATACTCTTGAAAAATATCGGAAACAAATTGAACAAGAGCTTGTTCAGCTGACTTGGGATTTAGATGAAGAAATGCAAATTCCGCGTATAGAACCGGGATCAGTTGCAAAACAACGTTATCAAAAAGAAAAAAAGGCAAACTAAATGTTTATCGGTATTTATAATACACTTATCAGAGTTCTCTATCCTGTCGTTATTCGCTCGTATATTCAAAAAAGAATAGAAATAGGCAAAGAAGATGTTAAACGCTTTAATGAACGCATTGGCAGACCGTTAAAAGAGCGTCCGGACGGAAAATTAATATGGTTTCACGGAGCCTCCGTCGGAGAGTCTGTTTCCATGTTGCCGCTAATCAATTACCTGTTAGAAACCAATCCCCAAGCACATATTATGGTTACAACGGGAACCACAACATCTGCCGACATTATGAAAAAACGCTTGCCCGAACGTGCTTTTCATCAATATCTGCCAATTGATAATCCCTCATTTGCCAAAAGATTTCTCAAACATTGGCAGCCTGATTTAGTATTGTGGTTTGAATCTGATTTTTGGCCGGCAATGTTATCTTCTATAAAAAAGAAAAATATTCCTTTGATTTTGGTAAACGGTCGTATATCCAATAAATCATTCAAACGCTGGCAACAGTTTGATTACATCAGTAAAGAACTGCTGTCTTGCTTTACATTTTGTCTCGGACAATCTGAAGAAGATGCTTATCGTCTGCGTGTTCTCGGTGCTCGCGATTCGACTTGTCTCGGTAATTTAAAATTCGCAGGATTACCAATCCCCGTAGATGAAGAGAAAAAAGAAGCAATCAGCAAACAAATTAACGGTCGTCCAGTCTGGTGCATCAGTTCAACTCACAGTAATGAAGAGGCTCAACTGGCCAAACATCTGTCCAAACTGCTGGAAAGCACCCCGAATTTGTTAACAATCATTGCACCACGTCATCCGCAACGCGGGACTGAGATTAAAACAGAGCTTGAAGCCATGGGATACAAAACATCTCTGCGTTCAGCCAATGAATCGATAACGGATGAAACTCAGATTTATATTGCAGACACCATCGGAGAAGTAGGTATCTGGTATAATCTGTGCCCGATTGTATTTATCGGAGGTTCTCTCATTCCTCACGGTGGTCAAAACTTTATGGAACCGTCCAGGATTCGCGACGCCGTTATCGTTGGTCCTCACATGCATAATTTTACCGATGCCATGCAGCGTGCTCAAAAAGCAGATGCAATCATTCAAGTTAACTCTGCAGAAGATGTCATTGATAACGTTAAGCTTATGCTGGACAATCCTGAATTACTGGAAGCCAAACGCAGTCTGGCTTATAACTGGGCAAACGGAGAAGCTAAAATCCTAACGGGTATTGCCGAAAAAGTAAAAGGATATCTCAATTAATGAAAACACCGGCTTTTTGGCAAACAAATAACATTATCTCATTCCTGTTCTCTCCGCTGGGAGCACTCTATAACTTTGCTACACAGTACCGTATTAAAAACAATATCCCTCAAAAAGTAAGTATTCCCGTTATCTGCCTCGGTAATCTGACTGCCGGCGGAACAGGAAAAACACCGACGGCGATAAGCATTGCCGAACTGTTACAAAATGCCGGAAAGCATCCGAGTTTTATCACGAGAGGTTACCATGGAAAAAACTCTGCCGTTTTGGTTGATAAAACAATACACACACCGCAACAAGTCGGAGATGAACCCCTGCTCCTTGCTCATGCTGCTCCGACATATGTAAATCCTGATCGAGTGATTTCAGCGCAAACCGCAGAAGCAAACGGCGCCGACTGTCTGATTATGGATGACGGTTTTCAAAATCCGGGCTTATTTAAAGATTTATCCTTTATCGTCGTTGACGGCGGATATGGTTTCGGTAATTATAAATGTATTCCGGCCGGTCCTTTAAGAGAATATGTCAATAACGGTTTCAAACGAGCTCAAGCGGTTATCATTATTGGAAAAGATAAACACAATATTGCTCAAACAACCGATCTTCCGGTATTTTACGGTACAATTTTCCCTAAAGCACATAAATTTACCGGACAAACAGTTGTTGCTTTTGCCGGTATCGGACGTCCGCAAAAATTTTATAATTCTCTGTTGGAAGAAAACATAAACATTATCAAAACATTTGATTTTCCGGATCATCATTATTATACCGAAAAAGAACTCCGTGAAATTTTGGATTTTGCAAAAAAAAATAATGCTCAGGCAATTACAACATCAAAAGATTTTGTAAAAATACCCGAGCATTTAAAACCTTTATTCAGCGTTTTGGAAATCACAATTGCATGGCAAGATCCGCAAGGCTTAAAAGATTTTATCCTATCACAGATTAACCAAAAATAGTTTGGGCATTATAATCACCGTGAAAAAACGTTGAACCGTCAATAAAACGATGATTGTTGTTCAATCCGGCAATCGCATCCATATCTGCTTTATCCAATTCAACAGCTTGAGCCGCAAAATTTTCTTTCAATCTGTCCTGATGAACCGTTTTAGGAATAACGGCAACCCCTCGATGCATCTGCCATGCCAAGACGACTTGCGCCGGAGTAACGCCAGTTTTAACGGCAATTTTTTTAATGACTTCATTCTCCAATAAATTTGGCGCATCTGCTTTTTGGCTGTCATGAGAACCAAGCGGTGAATATGCAATAACAGCAATCTGATTTTTTCCGCAACAGTCAATTAAATCATCTTGCTGCAAAAAAGGATGCGATTCAACTTGGTTAATGGCCGGCATGATTTCCGCTTTATCAAGCAAAGTCTGAATATTCTTACAACCGAAATTAGAAACGCCGAGAGAACGAATTAATCCTTGTTGCTGTGCTTTTTCCATTTCACCCCAAGTTAATTCCAACGGAATATCTGATAAGGATACCATATCATCATCGTTTTCAGGCATCACAATTCCCTTTTTCTGAGCAACCGGCCAATGCATTAAATAAGCATCCAAATACTCAAGCTGCAAATCATGCAAAGTTTGCTTCAACGCGGGAATAACATCTTGCGGTGCGTGAGCATCGTTCCATAACTTAGAGGTTACAAACAATTCTTCACGTTTTATATCACCCTCTGCAACCGCATCATGTAAAGACTGCCCGATTTCTTTTTCATTGCCATATACGGAAGCGCAGTCAATATGACGATAACCGAGTTTAATGGCCCAACGTACAGCTTGATAAACTTCTCCTGGCTTAGATTTCCACGTACCTAATCCCATTATCGGCAGCGCATAATCTGTATTTAATTGTATAGTTTTCATAATTTTACTCCTCCTTATGGATTTCTTTCAGAAATTATATAATCTTATTGATTGCACGCTTAAAGGTTTATAACTAAAAATAAAATATAGCATTTCAGATAAATTCAGACTAACCTGAAGTTAAAGGAGAACACCATGAATCACTATGAAGAATTAGTAAAAGACACGCATAAAAGCATGGAATGCGCAATTAATGAACCACTATCCGTTGATGTGCTGCAATTAAGAATAAACTTGCTTGAAGAAGAAATGAAAGAATTGAAAACGGAAGCCGATACTTTGCGTGAAGAATTGCAACAAAATCATTCCACAAAACCGGAAACACGTGCAAGATTTCTAAAAGAACTGGCAGACTTGCAATACGTTTTAAGCGGAATGGCCGTATCGTTTAATCTTCCTCTGGATGAGGCTTTTGAACGTGTTCACACCAGCAATTTATCAAAACTCGTAAACGGTAAACCCTTAAAAAGAGAAGACGGAAAATTCCTTAAAGGTCCAAATTACCAACCGCCATACTTGGATGACTTAGCTCTCCGTTTTAAGTAAATCGGCAACATATGCCGGAAAAGTTTTTCCAGCTTCACCCAAAATATGACGATCAAACAAATAGTTATTAGCTGTTGTTTCAAGTGTAAATTCAACCGTATCCGCACCGTAATATTTGGCGGTCTGAACAAAACCGGCTGCCGGAAAAACAACACCTGAAGTACCTATGGATATAAATAAATCACAGCAGCGCAGATATTCTTCAACTTTCTCCATGCAAAGCAAATTTTCACCGAAAAAAACAATATTCGGTTTCATCATCCCCATAACCTCACAATGCGGACAACAAGTCTCCGTATCTACATCTCCCCATGTTTCTAAAACCTGTCCGCAATTCATGCAAACCGCCTGATTAACTTGTCCGTGAATATGGTACACATTTTGATTGCCGGCTTTTTCATGCAGGGTATCAACATTTTGCGTAAAAACATTAATAATTGCCCCGCTCTCTTGCTGCAGTCGGGTAATTGCTTTATGCGCGGCATTGGGTTCTGCTTTTTGAATCTCCAGCTTTAAATTATTATAAAAGTCATGAACTAAAGCCGGATTACGAGCAAACCCCTCAACAGAAGCAACATCTTCAACTTTATGATTATTCCATAAACCATTAGCACTACGAAACGTTGCCAAACCGGATTCTGCTGAAATTCCGGCACCCGTTAGGATAAAAACATTGTTATATTTCAAATCAATAGCTCCCAAAATTAAAACAAATCAACCCGACGGGCAAAATTACCTTTTTGACAATTTGCAATATCCTCAAAACCCATAAGCTGTTTAGCTATTGCACTTACCTGCTCCGCTGTATAATTTTTATAACAAAAGTCCATACGATAATAATCCGTTTTAACCTGAGAAGCCTCTGATGCTATGCAAAACGGCTTATCTGAAAATAACATCAACTGACAATGACTGGATAAAGCCTGATATTTATTACCGTCTTTACGCAAATCAAACCATTTATCCTGATGATCACATTGTTTACAATCATGAGAACGAATACAATTAGCACTGGTAAACAGCGGTACATCCTGATAAACGGGAAGAACCATCGGAAGCAAAGCTTTATCATTTAAATTCATAACATTAGCTGTCGTATCTTCAACGGAGAATGTCGCTCTGGAAATACGCATATCTTTTAATAAAGACATTGCGGCCGAATTCAAAACATATAAAGGCGCATCAAAACTCAAATCAATACCTTTTTGCGGTAACGCCTCCAATCCCCAATAATTAGCGATTTCCCATTTTCGATACCCGCTTTCCACAAAAGTTTTAATCAACGGTGCAAACAAAGACGGATTGCGACATACCGCAGGCAAAGCCAAACGAACTTTGTTTTTTGGAAGATTTTTCACATCACTGAAACTACTGTCCGGCGATAACAATAAAATAATTTCAGCAAACGAAGTCAAATCCAAAGCAGATAACACAGTCGGCCGATCCGTCTTAATAATCCACTGTCCCTGAGCTGCATTTTGTCTTCCCGTTTGTATCGGAAGACTTCCGTATTTATATTCGGGAACCACAACCGCATATAATTCTCGACGCAATTCATTCAACAACGAAATAGGAACAAAAAGTCCTTCCGGATTATGAATATCCAATTTTCTCAAAGCAAAAACGGTCTCACCTGTTTTGGCAAATGCGGTACGAATAGCACCATCGGATTTTTCTCTATCTGACGCTACAGTAAAAGAGCCGGAAACACTTACTGAACGCCCGCAACTTTCTGCAATAATTTTATCAGAAAAAACAGATACAGTTACATCCAAAGGATAACGTTGGCAATATTCACGCGGTTTGGGTTTGCTGTAATCATAAGCACCTTTAACACTTGTCGCAGATGCTAAATAAACAGATAATCCTTTGCTAATATTGGCTTTTTGAGGCGGAAGCATTATTTCCACAACATCACCGGCTTGAGCTTCATAAACATTTTTTCCTTTAACCGATAACTTTTGCAAAGAAAAACCAAAAGGTTTTTCTTCTCCCGGAATATCAATTTGAATACCATCATAACGCGCAATTTTATGATTTGTCTTAAAAGTAAAGGAATGCTTGTTTAACTGCTCAATTTTTCCGATAAACAAACCTCGATGTCCGACAAAATCCCGATCAATTACATCCTTGTTTTTTCCATTAAAATGCAGCTGGCACCAAGGACGGGAAAAAATCTGTTTAATATGCTTTTCCCTGTCAACATCAGCACCGTTACCATCCAAAATACGCCGATAATAATCTGTAACAGCCGCAACATATAACGCCGTCTTTTTTCGACCTTCAATTTTTAAAGACGTTACCGGCATTTTCACAACATTTTCCTGTAAAGCCATGTCTTTCATAGAAAAATAATGTTTTTCACCAACTTCACCTTCAAATGCAGCACGACAAGGATACAAACATTTTCCGCGATTAGCACTGCGACCGGTTTCAAAAGAAGAAAACATGCACAAACCGCTATAAGAATAACACAAAGCTCCATGAATAAAAGCTTCCGTTTCCAAACCCGGGATTGCCGCAATCTCTTTAATTTCTCTGAGACTAAGTTCTCTGGCTACAACAACACGTGTAAAACCAAGCTTTTGTAATGCCAAAGCCCCTTCTTTATTATGAACGGCCATTTGTGTACTGGCATGCATTTCCAATTCGGGATATTGAGTGCGAATAATCTCAGCTACGCCCAAATCTTGAAGAATAACGGCATCAATCCGGCATCGAGAACAAATATCCAATGTTAAAAGCAAATCCGTTAATTCATGTTCTTGCACAACGGTATTAATCGCAGCATAGACTTTTCGCCCCAAATGATGCGCATAACCGACAAATTCATTTAAGCTGCTTTCATCAAAATTTGCAGCTGTTGCTCGAGCAGAAAATTTTTGCAGCCCCAAATACACGGCATCCGCACCATAATAAAGAGCAGCATATCCGGCTTCAATATCTCCGGCCGGCGCCAATAATTCTTTTTTCATCAACTTTCCTATAATAAATGAAAATACCAATTTACAATATAAACACAAACAGCAGCGTATATACCTGCAAAAATATCATCAAGCATAACCCCCCAGGCATTCAATAATTTTCTATCAGCCCAACGAACCGGCTGAGGTTTCCATATATCAAATATACGAAAGAATAAAAAGCCGATAGCATAAACCACCCACGCGTTCAAATTTTCTGCTAACTTATCAGCAACCAACACAAAACTAAGTGTCTGCCCGGCAAATTCATCAATCACAATTAATGACGGATCATGCTTCGTATATTTTAAGACTTCTTTCGAAGCCCATACACCAATCAACAGCGAAACAAGCGATAAAACAACAATTCCCCAAACGCCATAGTAATATGCCGCTAAAAAAGCAATCGGCAAAGTTAAAAAAGAACCGGCCGTTCCGGATGCAAAAGGACAAAAACCGATATAAAAATAGCTAGCAAAAAGATAACTGAGTTTTTTTTGCATAATTCCTCACAAATAAAAGTATAACAATATATTGTTGTTATACTTTTATTCTTTTAGGATTGCAAGAATTTCCGAAACTTATCTTTTATTAGACTGTTCATCTAACAAATATTTTAGAGCTTCATCAAAATGGACGGCATTATTTTCAGAAAGTCGTATCACATTCTGATTAGAGACAATCGTATCACATGGAACAAAGACAGAAATATCACCATACGCTTCACGACCGCGCATACCTCTAGTATTCACATTACGTACTTTACTGGAAATATCCTTCTCCTCAACAATAACCCCTATATGTCCATGCTGTGTTCCCTTTGTCTTTCCTTTACCATAAACAACAATGGTGCCGTCAGGTAACTTATCTAAGTCCTCATTAGGACACTCAATTTCAATAAAATTATCATTATCTCGCAATTGCTCGGCAGCTTCCCAAGCACTGACACCCGTCAAGTTTCCCAAACCTGCAGAACGAACGGCTAATTTTACGGCGCGATAACAATGGCAGTCATCATTAACTTTACGCTGCGCTTTTCTTGCTTGGGTTGCTAACTGTTTTCCCATATCTCCCGGTTGAACATCATTCAAAAGTTCAGCTGAAAAAACAAGCTGACTTGTATCTAATTCTTTAATGGGAACAGACGAATTATCAACATTTACCGAAACCATATTTTCTACTGAATTTTGAACAGGATCACTTGAAGCGGAAGATTCCGGTTCTGCAGCATTCATCATAGGAGCACCACCAAGCACGCCTGCTATAACCAAAGAATTTTTCAGTTTTCTAATTCTATCGCGAATACCTGTCATATCATACCTCCGCCATAGATAAACAACAAATAAATTATAGTATTATAATAACACCCTTAAATATTTTTGTAAAGTTTTTTAGACAAAAAAAGATTCCGTATCTAAAATACGGAACCTTCAACATCAGAATAATTGTCAAAGAGTTTTAACAATTACAGGACGAGCAAACATGTGAAATGCTCTATCAAACGAACGGCGAATATTTGGACCGACCATCAGCAGCCAAGCATTATACTCTTTCTCAGGTGTGGCAGACCAATAACCGGAATAATCGCACCACAACTTCCATCCCAACATCTCAAGCGTATGATTAAAGATGTTACGATTCAGGACAACCTGCTCCAACTCCTCAATAGAAAGGAGACTGGCTTCACCGCGCATGATAAAATCATTATTGAAAGAACATGCAAAAGCCCTGCCCTTCAACCATGCACATAAAACTTCGCTACCGCTATCGCCTATAATTTTATTGCCGATAACAGCCAAAACAACGGCTTTAACTGTTCTGTTTTCCAAAATATCATCAGAAACAGTGTCATCATCATACCAAACCATTCCGGCATGAATTTCTGACAAATATTGCTTGTTGATAGGAAAAACAGAGAATGTTTCCCGTACTGTCGGAGGCGCCCCGACCATATCGAACACCTTATCATCCGATAAAGTATGTTCTTGAGTTAATTCTTTGAAATTTTCCATACTATAATAATTGATAAATAGTAGAATAACAGCGCCGAGATTATCATCAATAAAACAAACCGCAAACAAAAAAGAAAACTCCTCCACAACAAAGCGTCATGAAGGAGTTTATCTTATCCGAATACGGATTATTTATTACTTGCTGGCTTCTTCAACAGCAACGGCCACAGCAACGCTGGCACCGACCATCGGGTTGTTACCCATACCGATCAAGCCCATCATTTCAACGTGAGCTGGAACAGAAGAAGAACCGGCAAACTGAGCATCACCATGCATACGACCCATTGTATCCGTCATACCGTAAGAAGCCGGACCGGCAGCAACGTTATCCGGGTGTAAAGTACGACCTGTACCGCCACCGGAAGCAACTGAAAAATACTTGCGACCATTTTCAATTGCCCATTTTTTATATGTACCGGCAACAGGATGTTGGAAACGTGTCGGGTTTGTAGAGTTACCCGTAATAGAAACGTCCACACCTTCTTTAATCATAATGGCAACACCTTCTGAAACATCGTCTGCGCCATAGCACTTAACTTTAGCTTTTTCACCGTTAGAAAATGCTTTTTCGCGAACAACTTTCAATTCACCGGTATGATAATCATATTCCGTTTCAACAGCTGTAAAACCGTTAATACGAGAAATAATATAAGCAGCATCTTTACCTAAACCGTTCAAAATCACACGCAGAGGCTCTTTTCTAACCTTATTGGCAGAACGAGCAATACCGATAGCGCCTTCAGCAGCGGCAAAAGATTCATGACCGGCCAAAAAGCAGAAACATTTTGTTTCATCACGCAATAACATTGCAGCCAAATTACCATGACCCAAACCAACCTGACGTTGATCTGCCACAGAACCCGGAATACAAAAAGCCTGCAAACCGATACCGATTTTCTCAGCAGCTTCGGCAGCATTTTTAGCGCCTTCTTTAAGAGCAATAGCAGCACCCAAAGTATAAGCCCATACAGCGTTTTCAAACGCAATCGGTTGAATACCTTTTACGATTTTTTCAACATCAATACCTTTAGAAGCGCACAAAGCTTTAGCTTCATCCAAATCTTTAAAACCATACTGAGCAAGAACTTTATTGATCTTATCAATTCTTCTTTCATAACCTTCAAATTTCTGCATAATTCTTACTCCTTTCTCGGGTCAATTTTCTTAACGGCTTCATCAAAGCGGCCATAAGTCTTAACATTCTGTTCAAAAGCAGTCTTAGGTTCAACACCATTACGGATAGCTTCCAGCATTTTGCCGACATGAACAAATTTATATCCGATGATTTCGTTGTTTTCATCCAGGCCTTCTTCCAAAACATAACCTTCAGCCATTTCCAAATAACGAGGACCTTTTTCTTTGGTAGAAAACATTGTACCCACCTGAGAACGCAATCCTTTACCCAAATCTTCCAAACCGGCACCAATCGGTAAGCCGTTTTCAGAAAATGCAGTTTGAGTACGACCGTAAACGATCTGTAAAAACAGCTCTCTCATGGCAACATTGATTGCATCGCATACCAAATCAGAATTAACAGCTTCCAACAAAGTCTTACCCGGCAAAATTTCGGCAGCCATAGCGGCAGAGTGTGTCATACCGGAACAACCGATAGTTTCCACCAAAGCTTCTTCGATAACACCGTCTTTAACATTCAGGGTCAATTTGCAGGTACCTTGCTGAGGAGCACAGCATCCGCAACCATGTGTCAAACCTGAAATATCTTTAATTTCGGTAGCTTTTACCCATTTACCTTCTTCAGGAATAGGAGCACACTTGTGATTGGCGCCTTTAGCAACCGGACACATCTGTGCAACTTCATGAGAACATTGATGATTACATGTCATATTAGTTACATCCTTATTAAAATTAAACATCAGTCCAACCATAGAAGTTTACGACCGACAAGTCAATGTTTATTACAACAAAATCATCAAATATTTTTTTAAGTATTTTGAATATTATCAATAAAGCTGACTGCTTTATTAATATCATCAAAAGGTATTTGTTTGATTATCTCATCTTTCCAGAGCCACCACTTAGAAGCCATAAGCTTTTCAATTATTGAATCAGAAAAACGATAACGAATAACTTTAGCCGGCACACCGGCAACAATAGCATAAGGAGGCACATCTTTGGTAACGACACTGTGAGCGGCAATCACGGAACCCGTGCCGATTTTCACTCCGTTTTTCACAAAAACACCATCCCCTATCCATACATCACTTCCCACAATGATAGGTTCGTAATGCCAAAACTCATTATAAGACGGCATAGACGAATTTTTAAAACCCAATACATCAAAATAAAAATAAGGAGACGTTGATAAAAAATTTAAAGGATGTTCACCATGTCCTAAACGAACATTTTCTCCTATAGATACAAAATTACCAATGACCGTTTCCTTCGGATTAGCCACGGATACAGCCGAAGCACAATACGAATGACGACCGCAATTTGCAACCATCGGAACTGGTAGAGGCATAAACGCCTTTTTAAGTTTTTTCTTTTTAACGACAAAACATAAAATGCGCGTTATCTCCACATCATTTTTACATTTTTTATAATAAAAAATACGTTTAAGCTTTTCTCTAAAACCATATTGCCAACGTTTAAAAAACATATATCTTTTTTGCCTTTTGCTTGCCTGCGGAATAAAAAGATTCATGGCATAATCAATAAAATTTCTATCTTTCGGTAAATACTGCTTAGCATAAACTTCTAAATCTTTAAAACTCTCAAGGTAACCCGTCGCAAAATCATAAACAATATCATGCGTAATCTGTTTGTCGTGTAACCGATGAAAATACAGCTCATCTTGAACAACGGCAAAAGAAGCGGCAAACCATACGCATAACATATGAAAAGGCACATCATGAACTTTGTTATGACGTCCTGGAAACAAAATATGATGTTTCAAAACAAAATCTTTGCTTATTATCTTAGTCCATTGAGGAAAAAAGCTGTCAAATAAACGGCATTTATCCTCAAAACAAGCCAAAGTATGCTTCCCTTCCTCAAAATAAGGATATTCTATACGACGTCCTAATGCCCCGTTTGAGAAAAAGTATCGTCCATAACAAACCACAAAATCTGTTTCATATTTTATTATGGCTGTTAACATCTTATCTAAATATTCGGGATGATAACGATCATCTTGATCAATAAAACATAAGTATTTTCCACGCGCCTGCCGAATACCGAAATTCAAACTTTCTCCCGGACCGGAATTTTTATTTGAAAAAGCGATAACGCGTGCATCTTGTTTTGCATATTTTTCAATAATATCAAACGAGTTATCAGTAGATTCATCATTAACCAATATTAACTCAAAACCCGTATACGTTTGTTGTAAAATGCTTTGAATACTTTCATCTAACCATTCAGCACCATTATATACGGGCATAATAACAGAAATTACCGGTTTCATAAGGCTCTCTCTAAATAAAATTAAAATTTAGACACAAGCCTTACATACATCCACAACATTTACAATATTAAATGCATTTTTATACACGTAATAAGTTTAAAAACATTTTTTTATAACATTTCAGATTTTTTCAATATTTGTCGGATTAAATCCGCATTACCATAAATTTCGGGAGAATCATATGGTCTGGACGGAAAAGCACCAAACTCAGGTTTAATGTTTAATTTGTTTATTGCAATAAACTGCTCAACTTTATCTTTCAAAGAGATCGCTTCTCCGGAACATACATTAATAATACCGGAAACATCTTGTTGAACTGAAGCTGATACAATTTGCCGAGCCAGCACGTCAACATCTAAAAAATCATATTTATTCTTACCATCCGTAAAAGGAAATGAAGTTTTACCGGCAGCTGCCATCTCTAAAATTTTTGCAAAAATCGAACGATTATTTTTATCATCTCCCGTAACATAAAATGCCCGCAGCCATTTCAATGATACGTTTTTTTGCATACAATACGCCATAACAGCCTGCCGTAAAGCATTTTTGGCAATTCCATATAAAGACATCGGATTACATGCCGTATCAGCATCGATTTGCCCTTCATGATACCCGATTTCATGCATAGATCCCATAATAGAAACAGAAGAACACCCATGGTCAATCATATTACATAAAAAATCATAATGCAGCGATAAGTTACGCAAATGAGACAAGGCATTATGATTAAAACCATCTTGCCATGCTAAATGAATAATTGTATCCGGTTTACCTAATTTTTCATACAAATCATCAGCAGAAGATTCTTTTAAAATATCAATAGGATATACCTTAATATCATTGGGAAAAGCAGACGGTTTCAAATCAACAACAGATACTTCAACATCTTTCAATTGAGTTGCGGACAAAACCACATGCCGCCCGATATAACCTCCGGCACCTGTAATTAACAGCTTATGCATTATACCTCTTTTCATATTTAATCAGTTTGTTCTTTTAAAATGTCATTTACACTCCTGCGATCCCATTCAATTCCTTTTTTAATCACTCCGGAAGATGTGATAACAGCATTTTTATCTAAAAATTTTTTTGCAATAACAGAATTAGCGGCAATAATACAGCCATCCGGAATTTCAGAATTTTTTAGAATTAACGCATTTCTGCCAACCCAAACATGAGAACCGATAATACATTTTTCAGCCTGATTAACGAGTTTTCCGTTTTCAAAAATTCCATGCCCATCTGTATGGTGTATAACAGCATTATAAGCAAAAATACAATCATCCCCTATTTCTATAGACGATTTGTTATCATACAGATGAATTTCCGTTGAATAAAATGAACATCCCTTGCCTATCGTCAAAGAACCATATTGACAATTTTGCTGATTATAAATACTTAAACGCTCTATAACTTGGATATTATCATCTAAAATAATTTTATTACCACTTCCGATAATACTTACAGTAACAATTCCGGAAGACCGAAAATGATCCCCGATAATGAGAGAATTATTATCTCCGCGAATATCTACAATCAATTTTTTTGCTTGAAAATCATGACCTATTTGCAAGAAATTACCTGTTCCGCAACAATTTACTTGATGAGGAAACAACAACTTTTCAGAAAGAGAAAAAGTATTATAACCGGAATTTTTAATAACAGATCCGAATTTTCTTTTTATAGCTTTGAACAATGACATCATGTTCTCCTTTAATCCGGACTAAAAAAATCAGCAGCACTCAATGAGTCATTGTTTTGTTTATTTTTAATAAACCAATCATATGACTTTGCGATATGTCCCAAATCCAAGGCTCTGTAACCTTTTTGAGCTAAATCATAAACCAAAACTTTCGCTGTCGGTCCACAAATCAAAATAAATAATTTCTCTTTGCTCAAAGTAAGCACTTGTCTCAAAATCTCATCATAATTATCAAAAGCGTTTACAGAAGGTACGTATAAATATTCTATAGATTTGGCATTATCAAAAATATTATATTCTATTTGATCAAAAACTGTCTTTCCACATATCAAAACAATATCTTTAGAATTCCAGATCTGACGTATTTTATCAAAATAAGCCTTACAATCATAATCCTGAAAAAAAGAATAAGCTAACGTCATTTCTGCGGCATAATATTGTTTATTATAATCTAAATATTGTGCCATGAGCTTTCTAAATCGAGGACCGTATGTTCTCCAGAAAATTTTATTAACATCAGTTAAATTATCTTTTGAATAATAACAAGCACGAACAATCGCAATTTTAACATTTTCATTTACTGAAGAAAAAACTTGAATTAAACGTTTTCGTAAAAGTTCTGACGCCGATTGAAAAGGAATGCTTTCCCCCTCCATCAACTTAAGTTCACCATCTCCAAATCGACAAAGACTGCACCCTTGCGTTAACAGTTCGTCTATCGTCTCATCAACCGTCTTAATTTGCGGAATTTTTAGAGTTTTAATATCTTCATACAGTTCATATTTAAGATTATCCAATAAATCATCTGAAGTTATTACCTCATACAAAATCTCTAATTTCATATCAGATAATTTCTTTAATTCTTTTTTCAAATTTTTGCGAAATAAATACTTCAGATTAGACAATATTTTCATCAGATCAAAACCCTAATTTGCAAAAAAAAACTCTCTTAAACTTTTTTCACGCAGCCGAAGATTTTTCGGTTACCGATACCGAATGTATATTTTTTACAAATTTGCTGTTTTTTTAATTTCAACAACGTTTCAACAAAAAAGAGCAGCGCGATACGTTTCTTTTGAGGAAACACAAAATCCAAAAACAAAATATTCTCAGGAAACAATTTACTCAAATTATTCTTAACTTGAGGATACTGTTCTTTGCTCCAAATTTTTTTACCCCAAACCCCGCAATCCATGAGATAGTGGTAAAAGAAACTGCTTTTCTGCTCAAACAAATTATGCTTAAGCAAAAACTTATAATAAAATTCAGCCACATAAAATTTCTCATACGGATGTGCAATATCACGCTTTGCCGCCTGCCCCATCAAAGAATTTTCACGGCGCAAATAGTTATACAAACGTTTATTTATAAATAAAATATTTTCAGCAACGCTGACATATTGAAAATAAAATCCGTCATCTTCATAACAAGAAGTTTCAGGAAAACAAATACCGTATTGATCAATTAACGATTTTTTGAATATCTTATTCCAAAGCGTAACACTGGTTTTAGTAACAACCGGATAAGAAAGTTCGCAAATACCGGAAAATTTATTTTCATAAGAATCTAAATCATCAATCCGCAAAATATCATGCTGTTCATCAATAACATTAGGATTACAGCACACCATATCCACATCATGGGAGGTCATTTCCCGATACATGGTTTCACACATATCAGGTTCAAACCAATCATCAGAATCACAAAACATGATATATGTTCCGGATGCTTTAGACAAAGCCAAATTACGAGCCTTCGCCGCACCGCCGTTTTGCTGAGAAAAAACTTTTATCCGAGGATCTTTTGCTGCATATTGATTCAAAATTTGAAGAGAATTATCCGTAGAACCATCATTAACACAAATAACTTCAAAATTTTGAAACGTTTGAGAAACCAAACTATCCAAACATTTTGCGAGATATTTCTCAACATTATAAACAGGAATAACAATAGAAATAGAAGTGTTCATAAAGCCAAATCCATACTAAAACTAACTTGATGGACACAAGCTTTACACACATTAAATTGATTTACAATACTAATTTTAGAAATATACACTTATTAATTTAAAATAAGAAAACAAGAATCGCAAAAGTTTATAAGAAAATACTACCTTTTTTTGCGTTTTGATGTGTTCCCCGTAACTAAGCCCAAGACATAAAAAACACCGTTTATAATTAATTTCTTATCACGTTGGCGTAAAGACGTCCAAAACTTCCAAATTCTTCCCCACCAGCTTACTTTTCGTTCTGTATTTTGTCTTGCTGTTTTAGTGTTTTTTTCAATCTTAGGTAAAGCCAAAGGCTTAACTTCCGCACGATAAGGTTCTAACATTTCCCTAATATCTTTATCCTCAATAAACGCGCCATGAATACGTTTCAACGTTCCGTCTGCAGATAAAAACAGAGCATCACCGCGGCCAACTAATTTTTCAGCACCGACAGCATCCAAGACTGTCCGAGAGTCTGCCGCGCCGGCTGTTTTATAAGCTAAACGGCTTGGAAAATTAGCCTTTAACACACCAGTTACCACATCGACAGAAGGACGTTGCGTTGCCAAAATAAGATGAATACCGCTGGCACGTGCTTTTTGCGCTAAACGCCGCACATCTTTTTCCACATCTTTATTCTGTGCCATTAAATCAGCAAATTCATCAATAATACAAACAATATACGGCAACAGTTTACCTTCTGTTTCTTCATTATAATCTTTGATATTTTTATAGCCTTTTTCTTCCAACAGCGCATATCGACGATCCATCTCATCGGCTAAATACGCAATTGTACGAACAGCCTCCTCTGTTTCAGAAACAACCGGACACAGCATATATTTTTGACGATTATAAACACTAAACTCTATACGTTTCGGATCAATTAAGACAAACTTAAGTTCCTGAGGTCTTTTGAACGCCATCAAAGACAAAATAAAAGTATTCAGTCCGACGGATTTTCCGGATCCGGTTGTTCCGCCCACCAACAAATGCGGCATTTTTGCCAAATCAGCAAATACCGGAGAACCTGCAATATCCACACCAAGACATAAGGGTAATTCTCCTTTGACCATACCGGCATCGTTCAGAGTTTGTTTAAAATCCACCGTTTTAAACTGTTTCTGAGGAAATTCAAAACCGATACACCCTGCTTCATTCGTATCGCCCAACCGCAAAGATGCCAAACCGAGCTCACGAGAAATATCATCCAAAACAGCCTCGATAGAACTGATTTTTGTTCCTGTCGCCGGACGAAAAACAACCTGTTGTAATAAAGGACCTTCATGAACATCGATAATTTTACCGTTAATTCCATAATGGCTCAAAACATCTTCAAAATTTTGCATACTTTTATCCTCAGATTACAAAGGCGGACTATTATGTCCGCCTTTGTTGATTTTTATTTAGGACGCCTTTTTTGATGTCGTCTTTTTAACAAACTCCGGCATTTTGCCTTGAGTAATAACGGCTTCATCAACAATAATTTCAGCAACATCCTTTTTATCAGGAATATCATACATAATCTGCAGCAGATTTTCTTCCATAATCGCACGCAGACCACGAGCACCCGTTTTACGTTCAATTGCTTTTTTAGCGATAGCTTTCAAAGCATCCGGTGTAATAGTTAATTTAACGTCTTCCATGTCAAACAATGTTTCATATTGTTTAACTAAAGCATTCTTAGGTTCTGTCAAAACCTTAATCAGAGCATCTTCGCTTAAATCTTCCAATGTTGTAATAATCGGCAAACGACCGACAAATTCCGGAATCAAGCCGTATTTCAACAAATCTTCCGGTTCAACATTTTTCAAAATATCACCGATACTTTTCTCTTCTGGTCCTACAACTTTAGCACCAAAACCGATAGACGTCTCATTACCTCTGCGATCGACAATTTTTTCCAAACCGGCAAACGCACCGCCACAGATAAACAGAATATTCGTCGTATCAACATGCAAAAACTCTTGCTGAGGATGTTTACGTCCGCCCTGAGGAGGAACATTAGCAACAGTACCTTCAATAATTTTCAGTAAAGCTTGTTGTACACCTTCACCGGAAACATCTCGAGTAATAGACGGTCCGTCCGTTTTACGGGTAATCTTATCAATTTCATCAATATAAACGATACCACGCTGAGCT
>CAYTQF010000002.1:0-35310 GCA_964440165.1 uncultured Azospirillaceae bacterium | reverse complement strand
GCCATCGGCGACCGACATATATTCCCCAAACAGACAAATAAAACTTTAATCATTATATATTCATACTTTCTATTTTTTATGGTTCAAAGGCTTGCACAACTTGCCCCGTAAACAAAAAAACTCTTTCGCAAAAAAAAACGGCTCGACTTGTGCTCTTACTCACTTTTCATTTGTTTAGGTGAGCGATGCCGATTTCATCACTCATTGACAAAAGCCAATGAGTATTTCAATTTCAAACTTGCTTCTCGCAAGTTCGAGAAATTATAGTTTTACCAATAAAAAATCCTACCGCCAGGGTAGGATTTTTATTGGTGGGCCCTGCAAGACTCGAACTTGCGACCAGACCGTTATGAGCGGCCTGCTCTAACCAACTGAGCTAAGGGCCCTTTGTTTCATGCACGAAAATAGGATAAATCCCTGTTATAGTCAAGAACTTTTTTTCCAAAAACAATCTCTTCTTTTCTAACTTTCATTCTAAAAAATATATTTCCACTTATTGACAAAATTTTAAATTAATGTAAATTGCCAAATGAAAGTTTTATTATTTATTTTTTTACTATTATGAACACTATACTTAAAAAAACGTATTGTTTTAAGAACTTTAAGACGGAATACGAAGAATGTCTCCGCCTTGGTGCTGATTGTACTGTCTTGTACATTCATGGTCTTGCCTCTACCCCTTGGTCTCGTAAAGCCGAAGCCATAAAGGAAGAAGCTCTCAGTTTAGGGCTCAATTTTCGTCGTTACGAACTCATTGGACACGGTTCTGATGCAGAAAATTTTCAAGCCTGTACATTTGAGCTGTGGAAGGAACAACTGGAAGACATTATTGTCAACCAGATTAAGGAATCAGTTATCATTGTCGGACACTGCGTCGGTGCATGGCTGGGCATGTGTTTGGCCGAAAAGCATCCTGAACATGTCATCGGATTTATAAGTTTGGCTGCAGCGCCTAATCTTATCGAGCAGATGCTTTCCCGCTCAACGGTTGAGCAACGTCAGGAATTAAAAGAGAACGGACGCATTATCGTTCACATGGAAAAGTATCGATATTTCTTTTCCCAAAAACTCTGGGACAGTTTGGAAGCTAACAACCTTCTGAATCACAAAGAAATTCGTATGGACATTCCTGTGCATCTGATTCATGGCCAGAAAGACACTTTTGTCGACTGGCATGCGGTTCTTCTCCTTTCTGAGAAAATCGTTTATCCACGAGTAGTAACCAAGCTCATTAAACGAGCTGATCACCATCTTCAGGATAAACTTTCTCTAGAAGAGCTCCGCCATTCGATCCGCGACCTGTGCAGACAAGTTGTTACCTCTGTTGAACCTTTCATTCTATGTTAAGCAACTTATGAAAACAACTTCAAAAGCCCTCGATTTATATCGGGGCTTTTCATTTTTAAATACATAAATTAGCCTTTCTTTAACGGTTATTATGTTTATGTATAAATAAAAGAAAGGATTTTTTATGCCTACAGATACATATCCGACAAAGATTTTTGATAATAAACATGTCTATCAATATGAATATATTGATAATCATGCCCCGATAACACTTTTATATATTCACGGATTATCATCCAATCCTTGGGGTAAGAAACCGGAAGCCGTAAAAACTTTGGCTGAACAAAACGGATGGAATTTTTTTCGTTATGAACTTGCCGGTCATGGTCATGATTCCGGAAATTATGATGAAACGGATTTGGATGTTTGGAAAAATCAAACCTTGGATATTATCCAAAATCAAATTCAAGGCGATGTTATTTTGGTCGGACATTGTATCGGCGGTTGGACATCTTTATTAACGGCAATAGCATGTCCGGAACGCGTTAAAGGTGTTGTGTGTACTTCAACGGCACCAAATCTTTACACATTACTGATGCATTTGGCAACAGAAGAACAAAAGCAAGAACTCGCTCAAAAACATAAAATTACTGTTGGTATTGAACGAATGAGTTTTACATTTACAGAACGTTTTATGGATGCCGCACGTAAAAACGCCATCACAGATCTAAAAGCCATTCCGATTACCTGCCCTGTTCATCTTATTCAAGGACTAAAAGATACATTTATTGATTGGCGAATTGTTTTGAAACTTGGTCAACGGCTGCAATCAGATGCGGTAACTACTAAACTTTTGAAAAATGCAAACCATCATATTCAACGACCGGGAGATCTAAAAGAAATCAATTCTTCTGTTAAAGAAATTATTCAGACGATTGCTCATCAACCTTCTTTTTAAGAATATACTGCAGCTTTTGTAAAGCCTGATATTTCATTTGCTCTTCGCTTAATCCTCTAGGAACAACCACAACGGCTTCTGTCAGAGTTTCCGGTTCAAGAGCGCTTACACGAACGTAAGCGCCCTGAATGTGATATTCAAAATAAATTTCACTCATTTCTATTTTGAAAATTTATTTGTTTTTAGAAAGCCGAAAGGAACAAGCTTACCGATTTGTCCGCGATGACCGAGCCATGCCAGCAAATCCGTTTCTACTTTGGTGGTTGTATTCTTTTCATATACAAAGCCTTCTTCTTTTTTGAAAACTTGCATATCAGACATTCCGCCATCCTTGTATTTTTGCAATGTAACACCCCGGCCTCGCGCCATACTTGGAATTTCTTCTACCGGGAAAATTAAAAGCTTACGATTATCTCCGACGACGGCAACCATATCACCATCAATTTTCTTACAGAATTCAGCAACTTCACCATCCGCAAGATTCATAATTTTACGGCCGTTACGCGTTTGGGCAATTAAATGGTTTTCATCCACAATAAAGCCCTTACCGCTGTTTGATGCAATAATATACGATGCTTTCGGTTCATATGCAAACATTGCGCAAATATTATCATTATTGCCTAAATCAACCATTAAACGCAACGGCTGTCCAAATCCCCTGCCGCTCGGAATATCGCATCCCGAAATATTAAAGAACTTACCGGATGTATCAAACAATACAATTTTATCTGTAGTTTGCGCATGAATAGCACACTGCAGCGCATCGTCATCTTTAAACTTAAATTCATCGCTGAGATTAGCATGACCTTTTACACATCTGATCCAGCCTTTTTGAGATAAAATTACCGTTATCGGCTCTTTTTCCACAAAAATCTCAACCGGAACTTCAATATCGTCAGATACTTCGGCAAACTCGGTCCGACGTTTTCCTAACGCTGTTTTTTTACCGAATTTCTCTTTAATCAGCTTAATTTCACCGGCAATAGCCTGCCATCTCTTACTTTCATCAGACAGCAAAGTTTCCAACTGTTCTTTTTCAGCCTCAAGATCATCATATTCCTGACGGATGTCATTTTCTTCAAGTTTACGCAGACTGCGCAATTTCATATTCAAGATCGCTTCAGCCTGATTATCTGTCAGATTGAACTTTTGCATCATCACGGCTTTGGCATCGTCTTCTTCTCTGATAATGCGAATAATTTCATCCAAGTTCAAATAAGCAACCAGATATCCGGCTAAAATCTCTAAACGGCTCTTAATCTTATCTAAACGGAAATTAATTCGGCGCAATAAGACATTAATTCTATGCATTAAAAATTCACGCAGGATTTCTTTAATGCTCATCACACGAGGAACGCCGTCAGAATCCAGAACATTCATATTCATGCTAAAACGCGTCTCAAGCTCTGTCTGCTTAAACAGATGCTCCATCAGCATATTAGCATCAACCGTTCTGTTTTTCGGCTCCAGAACAATACGAATATCTTGGGCTGATTCATCACGAATATCATTAAGCATCGGAACTTTTTTATCATTCAAAAGACCGGCTATCCGCTCTATGAGTTTAGACTTCACAACCTGATACGGAATTTCTTTAACAACAATCTGATATTGTCCGTGTCCTAAATCTTCTTTTTCCCATTTTGCACGAATACGAAAATAACCTTTTCCTTGAATATAATTGTTTAATATATTGGAAAAGCTATCAATTATTATTCCGCCAGTTGGAAAATCAGGCCCTTTCAGACGTCGAACCAAAGGTTCAATTTCACATTCAGGATTATCAATTAAATACAATAAAGCATCACAAACTTCACTCAGATTATGCGGTGGGATGTTGGTAGCCATACCAACGGCAATACCTGTCGCACCATTACATAATAAATTCGGTACCATAGACGGCATAACAACAGGCTCAGATTCTTCTCCGTCGTAAGTATCCATAAAATCAACAGAATTTTCGTTTAAGCCTTCCATCATAGCGATAGCAAATTCAGTCAAACGCGCTTCCGTATAACGCATAGCGGCGGCACCGTCGCCATCAATATTACCGAAATTACCCTGCCCGTCGACTAACGGATAACGCACGGAGAAATCTTGTGCCAAACGCACCATGGCTCCATAGACGGCGCTATCACCGTGCGGGTGGTATTTACCGATAACATCGCCGACAACACGAGCGCATTTTTTAAATCCGGATTTAGGATCCAAATGCAATTGACGCATTGCATATAATAAACGACGATGAACAGGCTTTAGACCGTCTCGTACGTCCGGCAAAGAACGAGCAACAATCGTAGACATAGCATATGATAAATAGCGGCTGCTCAGTTCCTCAGCCAAACGCACATCTTTAATCTTTTCAGCAGCGGTATTTTCCGTCATGGGGATATCCTAAAATCTATCAAAACCTAAGTTATGCAGCAAGTTAGCACGGTTTTCAGGGAATTTCAAGCAATGTATTTGAAAAAAGTTTTTATGGAGGAAAAACTCCGTCATTTTCAACAAATTTTTCATTTCCTGACGGTTGGGCTTAGGCTTATTATTGAGAATAAAATGCGGATAAGCATAAAGACGTTTATGATAAGGCAAACCTACTTCTTCACACACCGCTTTTCCGGTTCTGGGTGATACATAAGCTAAGTTATCATAACACCCCGTTACGGAACATTTCTCTAAATCCAGACCGACGCCAAGAAATTGCAACAAATAAAATTCGAAGCAACAATAATATGTTAGCCAATTATCTTCATTTATAAAATTAAAAAAATCTTCAATTTTCAGATAAAAAGCATCCAAGTTTTGCGCTTCCGGCATAGCGTCATTGCATAAAGCACAAAATGAAGAAAGAACGGATAATTTGCGTGTATCTGCCATAAAATTTGCCGAACAGGCCTGTAGCAGCTCAACCTTTAAGTTCCACATATTTTCTTCGAGCCGGGTATATCCCTCTATTGAGATCAAATTACCCGGCTGAAAAATACCTAAACTCTTTTTGTTCAGACAATTTTTGACATAACCGACCAATTTACCGTGTTCTCGCGTCAAAACAGTCAGAATCAATGATTTTTCGCCATGTCGGCGCAGATTTACAATATATCCTTCATCATTAATAATCATGAATACGAGACTTATTAACGGCATCAAAGGCCATTAAATCAGAAATGACTGTTTCCATATCCTTCAAAGCAATACTGTTCGGACCATCTGACAATGCTTTATCCGGATTTTCATGTGTTTCAATAAAGACTGCAGCCACACCGACAGCTACAGCCGCACGAGCCAAAACCGGAGCAAACTCACGCTGTCCCCCTGTTGAACCGCCTAAACCGCCGGGTTGTTGTACTGAATGCGTTGCGTCAAAAATAACAGGACATCCGGTATCTTTAGCCATTTGCGGGAATGAACGCATATCCGTTACTAAGGTATTATAACCAAAGCTTGTTCCGCGTTCTGTCAAGCAGACATTTATATTGCCGGAATCTTCGGCTTTTTTAACCAGATTTTTAACATCCCAAGGGGCTAAAAACTGACCTTTTTTGATATTAAGAACTTTACCTGTCTGCGCTGCAGCCACAACCAAATCGGTTTGACGGCATAAAAACGCCGGAATTTGCAACATATCGACATATTGAGCCACAATACCGCATTGATCTTTTTCATGAACATCCGTTACGATCGGGCAATTATATAATTTTTTGATTTCAGCAAAGGTTTTCATTCCTTCTTCCAAACCGACACCGCGTTTTCCGTTAATCGACGTACGGTTAGCTTTATCAAAAGAAGCCTTAAAAACATAATTAATGCCGAGTTTATTTGTCAGTTCAACCAGTTTTCCGGCCAAATCTATCGCATGTTGACGGCTTTCGATTTGGCATGGTCCTGCGATCAGAGCCAACGGGAGTTTATTTCCAATCTCGAAATTTCCGATTTTAACAGTTCTTTGTTCCATAATTTTTCCTTTTTCAGCTATTAAACAGAATGCTTTTATTTTATCCTCTTATCTGCATTTAGCAATTATTCAATCTGATTAATCAACACAAAAAAACACCCCTAATGTTTCATAGGGGTGTTTAATTCAGATTCTGTGCCAAACAAACAACTCAATGCGCTGTATCCAACGATAGAGAGCATATCGCACCTTTGAAAATTTCTTAGGCTGATAAGCTCTGACGAATGAATCGGCATCCAATGTATCGAGATGCTGTTCTGCCATACGCAGGATACGCTTGTACCAACGCTCTTGCGGAATATTCCGACGACAACCCAGTTCAAGCGGACAGCTATATACAAAAAGCATTGTTGTTTTTCTCTTATCTGCCAGCCAGCTTTTGTACTGAGGCAGAATAAGGATACCGTTAGTTCGGTCTTTGGCAGCCAATAACTGCTGTACAGACATATGCTCCAATCGTTCATCTATCCCATGCTCTCGCATATAGGACAGGAACAGATTTTCCATATTAAAAAGAGCCTCTTCGTCATCTTTAAGCAGGATAATCTGCGGAGACATATTGTACTCTTTTTGCAGTTGAGAATGCAGGTAAGACATCAAAGCCCAGCCATTCAGATCACTGTCAAGAACAAACAGCTTTTCAGCTTTTTTAATCCGGATGCGATCATAAATATCAAAACGTCCGGGATTCCAGAAAGAACAGAAAAATCCGTTATCAAACAGTTCTATGTGAAACAGTTTGATATTCAGATTCATCTTTTCTGCTTGGCGTTCCAAATTTTGACGCGAAGCCAGATCTGTTACGAACAGACAACGCCCGAGATGTTGATAATCTCTGCGAAGCACACCTCTGGCTGCCTCTCTTGAACGGATATTACACAGCAGAGCGTTTGAATGAATTTTTACCTCATGGGAGAACTTACGAAAGATTTCGCGACTGATATACTCTGCGATGCCGCGACACGCTATTGTATCGGCACAGAGTATGTAATCAACATCACACAATCCCTCAAGTTCCCAACAATCCTGAACAACTCGGCTATGCGCTTCATACACATATCCGGCCAGTGTGTTCAAGTGTTTGACTTGCGTTTTTTGCATATAATAATTGTTTTTAATTAATAATTTAGATAACTATCTGTTTTTTTATCTTACTTTTTATACCATTGCAAGAAGATTTTATATTAAGCGACTTTGTTCTATGGCTGCCTTAACAAAAGAAACAAACAGCGGATGCGGTGCAAACGGTTTGGACTTTAATTCCGGATGGAATTGCACACCAATAAACCATGGATGATCTTTCCGTTCAACAATTTCAGGAAGTCTGCCGTCAGGCGACTTTCCGACAATAAACATCCCGGCGTTGTTTAATTGTTCTTCATAAGCCAGATTAACTTCATAACGATGACGATGGCGCTCTGAAATATGGTTATTACCATACGCACGACATACTAAAGAATCCGGATCCAAAACGCATTCATAGGCGCCTAAACGCATGGTACCGCCTAAATCTCCGTCTTTGGTTCTAATTTGTTTTGCCCCTTCTTTATCCCATTCCGTCATGAGACCGACAACAGGAGTACAATCTGCTCCGGCAATTTCAGTTGTATGAGCATTTTTAACACCGACGACATTTCTCATGGTTTCAATAACAGACATTTGCATACCAAAACAAATACCTAAAAAAGGAACTTTATGTTCTCGCGCATATTGTACCGCTAAGATTTTTCCTTCCGTACCGCGGCTGCCAAATCCACCCGGTACTAAAACGGCATGAACATCCTGCAGATGTGCGGCGGCACCGTCTTTTTCGATATCTTCGGAATCAATCCATTTGACTTTAACTTTAAAATGATTAGCTATACCACCATGCGTTAAAGCCTCTCCCAATGATTTATAGGCTTCCAGCAACTGAACATATTTGCCGACGACACCAACTTTAACCTCACCTTCCGGATGTGTCATAACATTGACAATATGCTGCCATTTACTTAAATCATTCGGATGTTTTGCCGTATCTATACCAAAATGACGGCAAACCTGTTCGTCCATACCTTCTTCCGAATATGCAATCGGCACCTGATAGATACTGCCGGCATCTTTTGCCGTAATAACATTTTCTTCTCTAATATTGCAAAACAGTGCTATTTTACGTTTTTCATTCTGCGGAATATCGCAACAACTGCGACATAGCAGCATATCCGGCTGAATACCATATTCCTGAAGTTTTTTCACAGAATGCTGGGTCGGTTTGGTTTTCAACTCTCCTGCTGTCGGAATATAGGGCAACAATGTTACATGGATAAACATAGCTCGTTCACGCCCTAAATCATAGGCAACCTGACGAATTGTCTCCAAATACGGCTGACCTTCAATATCACCAACAGTTCCGCCAATTTCACACAAAACAAAATCTTCATCCGTTATGTCGGATAAAATAAAATCTTTAATTTCATTAGTTACATGAGGAATAACCTGAATTGTTGCGCCCAGATAATCGCCATGACGTTCTTTATCAATGACTCGTTGATAAATTTTACCGGTGGTTACACTGTCTGTTTTTTTGGCCGGAACACCAGAAAAACGTTCATAATGCCCTAAATCCAAATCGGCTTCCGTACCGTCATCCGTTACAAACACCTCACCATGCTGATACGGGCTCATTGTTCCGGGATCGACATTTAAATAAGGATCCAGCTTACGCAAACGCACTTTAAAGCCGCGAGATTGAAGCAAAGATGCCAAAGAAGCTGAGGCCAACCCTTTGCCGAGAGATGAAACGACACCACCGGTTATAAATATAAATTTTGCTTTGTTATCCAATATATTAGTCATTTCTGATACCTTTAATTTAAAGTGTCAAGGGCACCTTTTAGAAAGGTGCCCTTGTTATGTTCTTTATTCAACTTCATTTATTCGCCTGCTATCGGAGCGACCGGAGCTTCCGGCTGTCCGGAAACGGGAGCCGTATCCAAAATTGAGGCTTTTCTCGGCTCTGCTGATTTATACAACAAAGATAAAGCAATTGCTGCTATGAAAAATAAAGTTGCCAAAATAGCGGTCAAACGGGTCAAAAAGTTACCGGTACCGCGAGCATTTAAAATGCTGTTGGCGCCGCTGCCGCCGCCCAGACCGTTCAAAGCACCGCCGGAAGAACGCTGCATTAGAATTACGGCAACTAAAAAGATAGCAACCAGCAGATAAAACACTAACAAAACTGTTTCCATTATTTAATCCTTTCGCATGTCATCATATACATGATTTTCGGTTTTAGCAACCGGCATTTTCAGCAATACCCAGAAAATCAGCAACTTTCAGACTGGCACCGCCGATTAAAGCTCCGTCAACATCCGGCAGAGACAGAAATTCTTTGGCATTAGACGGTTTTACGGAACCGCCGTACAAAATGCGCATTTTATTGGCATTACCTTTGCCTAATTTTTTAGCCAATACTTTACGGACAGCGGCATGAACATCTTCAACGTCTTGTGCTGTCGGTGTTTTACCTGTACCGATAGCCCAAACCGGCTCATAAGCGATTACCGTATCTGCAGCCGTTGCGTCATCAGGAACAGAGCCCAAAATCTGTTTAGAGCAAACATCAATGGTTTGTCCGGCATCGCGCTGAGCTTCCGTCTCACCGATACAAATGACTGTTTTTAAGCCTTGAGCATGAGCGGCTACGGCTTTTTTATTAATCAAAGCATCCGACTCGCCATGATCCGCACGACGTTCAGAGTGTCCCAAAATAACATATGTGCAGCCGATTTCTTTAAGCATAACCGGACTGATATCACCTGTATGTGCGCCTTTTTCAGCAAAATGGCAATCTTGCGCGCCTAAAGCAACCTTAGCACCGCGCAAAGCTTTTTTTACAGATGTCAGCAATGTAAACGGCGGGCAAACCAAAAATTCACATTCCGTTTTACCTTTGGCTTTAACAGCGGCAGCAATACCTTTTGCCAATTCTGTACCCTCTGTCAAAAGGCCGTTCATTTTCCAGTTTCCTGCGATTAAAGTTTTTCTTGCCATAGCTTTATCCTTTATGATGTTATCTAAAATTTGGAAATCTTGTAGCATAGGATGAAAAACTTTTCAACACGAATATTTATAAGATTGCATATATTATAAATTTAAACCATAATCTGAACGTTAAAAATACTAATGTATGGGACAAAAATTAATGATAACCAAATTCAGAAAATTACAGGACACATGGTTTGCCAAATCTATTCTTATTCTTACCGGACTGAGCTTTGTCTCTTTATTCGGTGTTGCCGGTTATGTCGGAAGTATCGGAAAAAACCGTCCTGTCATTAAAGTTGACAATTATGAAATGCTGCAGGGAGAAGCTTTAGCCGAGTTGGATAAAGAAATAAACATGGCTAAAAAGCTGTTCGGGGACGGTGTTGAAATTAATGATACCGTACGGCAATCTATTTTGCAGGATATTGTCCAAAAACATCTGAATAATATGATTATCCGCAATATGGCTGACAAAAACAGCGTTAGCATCAGCGACGCTCTGGTTCGTCAGGTTATTTATTCTCAACCTGATTTCAGAGATGCTGACGGAAACTTTGATATTAACAGACTGCGCCAAGTATTGTCCGCTTCCGGTTGGTCCGAGCAACAATATATCGACTCCATTAAACTGGATATTATTAAGCAAAGTGTTATTCAAACACCAATAGAAGCCATTAATATTCCGCAAATTATGCTTGATTATCTGACAAAAATTGAAAATCAACAAAGAATTTTCAAATATATCACTCTTGATATTAATAATCTGCCGATCGACAGAAAAATCTCCGAAGATGAAATTCAGCAATATTATCAAGATTTCAGTGCAAACTTTATGGCTCCTGAAACCAGAGATGTTTCATTCTTTTATATGAGTAATGAAGATATCAGTAAAAATGTTCAACCGACATCTGAAGAAATTCAAGAATATTATACAAATAATGTTGCACAATTTGAAACGCCGGAAACACGCAATGTTTTACAAATGATTTTTGAAGATGAAGCAACCGCACAAAAAGCTTTAGATGAATTAAATTCAGGAAAAGATTTTTACAGCGTTGCAGAAAAACTGGCTAAACAAGATAAAGCAACAACCTCTCTCGGCTTTGTCGCCAAAGATATGTTGACCGAAGATTTGGCTGATGCTGTATTTGAAGCAACTAAAGGAAAAGTTATCGGGCCGGTTCAGTCCGA
Source organism: uncultured Azospirillaceae bacterium (assembly GCA_964440165.1). Classification (GTDB taxonomy): domain Bacteria; phylum Pseudomonadota; class Alphaproteobacteria; order RF32; family CAG-239; genus Scatocola. The sequence continues at coordinate 23,896 of CAYTQF010000002.1, read as the reverse complement.
TATGGGATGGAGAATTGCTAAAGTTGATGCGATTAAAGCCGGATCAAAAATGAATCGTCTTGATGCCGAAAATAAAATCAAAGAAGCTATCCGCAAAGAAAAAGCTTTTGATGCCGCTTATGAACTGGCTGCTCAAATTGAAGATAAAATCGGTGCCGGGGAAACTTTTGAAACTATCGCTTCAGGATTGAATACAAAAATACATTCCGTAAAAAATCTTGCAGAAAACGGGCTAAGTACTCAGTCTCCGGCTCAATTTAAAACACTGACGGCTCTGCCTGATTTTGTGGATATGGCATTTTCTTATAACGAAGGGGAAATCAGTCAAGTTATAGAATTAGAAGACGGATTTGCCGTATTAACCGTTGACAATATATATGACATGCATCCTAAAGAATTAGATGTTGTTCGGAAAGATATTGTTAAAATGTGGGAAGCTAATGAAAGAACGGCTATTGCTCAGGAAATTACCAATGATGTTATGCATGATTTAGAAAGCGGCGACAACATTGATGAAATTGCCAGCAGGTTTAAGTTAAAATTAAATGTTTCTCCGGCTGTTACACGTCAACAATCTTTTGCCGGATTAAATGAAAATGATATGAACGAACTGTTTTTGGAAAATATCGGCGCTCCGAAAATCTTTTATGCCGACAATAAAGAAATTATTGCGCTGACAGATAAAATTATTAATAAAGATACGCCCAAAGCGGATAAAGATGCAATTTTCCGTAAAGCTAAATTGGATTTATATCAAAATTATGCCAATCGTTTGTTAACGGACTTCAGTAAAGACTACGATGTTCGCGTTAAATACAGATTACTGGGATTGGCCGACTAATTATAAAAACAGAAAAAATTGTTCCGGAGATTTATCCGGAACAATTTTTTTGACATATTTCCAATTCCTGACGCAATTTATTGATTCGTCCGATCCACTCCCATAAATACGGGCAGCTGTCTTCCGGTAACGCAGATAATTCCTGCCCTACCCGATTACCTCCTACCGGATACACAGGACAATTACATGACATTGTCGCGGAAGAGATGCAGCAGTTCAGCATTAGAAGCATTGGGACGAGAATAAATTCGGCTTTTTTGTTGTGAAATATTTTGTTCAACTTTTATTTCCTTTTCCAATATTTCAAGTTTAGCTCGTGCTATTCCCAACCGATAGCTTAACAAACATAAGAAGCCGATACTGCTGCTGATCAGAAGAAACTTCAGCATTCAAGACCTCCTAGGATAACCAATATGGCACGTGCAACATCTTCCGCATTTTCCGGACGAAAAAGAATTGCCGCACCCAGCACTATTAATATAAGGTAAAGAATAATCTTTTTATATTTTGACATTCTCCCTCCAGACGCCATCTTCCAGCAAACGTGAAATGCGAACCGCTCTTGTTCCGGTATCTTTTGCATATTTACTTTGCAGACATTCTTTTGCTGCACCACGGTAATCACCGATACTTAATGCATTGAGCATTTTACGAAATTTCAATAATCCCCTAATTCCCAGATTAAAACACATATCCAATAATGCATATTGGCGTTCATGATCCAGTGATGCAAAACACTCAATATATTTTCGACATTCGGCCCAATGATTGTTAATATCATTCATTAACAAATATGTTGCTTCTGCCATATTTATACCGTCTTTAAGATTATCCCGCCTCAGGTACTGTTTTTCGGTTTTACTCAGCGGATTGTCTATTAAGTTTCGACCAACACCGATTGTTAACTTACCGGCACAACAGCGATAAGGTTTTAATCTTAATCCTTCATGCAGAGTTAACCTTCTTATAATTTCTTTTTTCTCAATCATAACGGTCGCCTTTCAGCCAGTTACTAATAATCTGATAAGCCCGGTTTCCGACATATATCAGAGTACAGATACTGATAAGAAGAGATAAAAAAGAATTTAATATTTGAGCATATTCCAATCCCAAAGCTAATCCTGCCGAACCGATAACCTTTGAATCTTCTAAAATTTTTTCCATATTCGGCTCCATAAGGTTTTAATCTTCCGCTACTTTTATAAAATAGTTGACGGCAATATTTTTTGGACGTGTTTCTGACGCAATGCGTGGTTCTCCGTTTTCACCATCCGTTATCGGGCCGGTAATCGTTGCAATTTGTCCGCCCAAATTACCACTGTAATAACCACCGCCATTGCTACCGGTTTTCAAATTGCTGGTTGATCCATGGAAGTGTCCTTGAAATGCATCGTCCTGATAGCTGCCTAATTCACGACCTTCGTCAAATCCTCTTTCGCAATCCGTACCGCGTAAAAATACACCGCGGCAATCCGGAATATTAAATGTTGTACTATCATTTCCGACACCGAAACTGGTTCCAATTACATCAAATAATGATGAATATTCGCTGCGTTCAAGTTCTCGTCCATCACACAACATCCAACTATCATGATCCTGTTGAATACCACTGGCTTTAATATCGCCGATTTTTATTGCAGCATTCAAAACCTTACAAATACTTTCTTGTAGTACCGATAATTGCTTTTTATTTACGGCATCAGTATCCTGAATACCGGTGGCAACATGTTTGATTCTGAAATCTCCGGCATCCAAATCGCCCTTCATGGCACTGCGCCCATCTTTTAAAAAGCATTCAGATAAGCCTGCTGCAAAATTGTCATCTTCTTCATCATGACGATCTGTTACAATATCAATATCATTTTTGCGATCATCTTCCCAGTTATGAAGACGGCTAAAATTTCCTTCACTGTCAAATGGCATTGTCTTCTCCTTTCATAAAAAAACCGGCAGTAAAAATACTGCCGGTACTTCTAACTATTTTTGAACCGCCAAATCATAGCGGACGCTTAAAAAACCATCTGCATTTTCTTCTACCGCATCCGGTTTTACTTCTTGTACCTCTTGGGCTATTAAGCCGATACGAGGTGTATTATCTCCTATATAATTAAAGAGATAAATTGTTAATCCATTATCCAATTTTCCAACTTTTTGCAGGTTCTCTTTTAATTCCCTATCTGATAACAAAGCCAAAAACTGTCCGGTAGCTCCGATTGTCTTTTTTAAATTATCATCACGTTGTGTATTATATGCGTGCTGTTGTGTATACATCTGATCATAAGCGCCGCTGCCGATATTATATTTATTCATAGCAACTTGATAACCGGTCGGCGAATTAGCCAACAGACTCTGAATTTCAGAGATAGGCAATACTCGAGCATTATTGGAAAAAGAGGCACTGCTGATATTATCCTGCAAGCTGTTACTAAATGCCTGTTGTCCACTCAAAACACTGTTGTATGCTGCTTGATTTAATGCACTATTCTGTGTGTTTTGCAAATCTGACATGGCGCGTTGATAAGCCTCCGAACCGACACTCAATCCCTGATTTTGCAATCTGGTTTCTAAATCTTCGGTTTGTTGTGAAAATTGAGGTTTCAGTTTTTCAATATATGAATTATATGTTGCTGCTTCAGCTCGTTGCCGTGCTGCATCAGAACCATCGACCGTATAAATATAATCCGGACGAGACATCAAATTTTGTGCCAAACTGTAACCGGCGTTTGCCATTGTTTTATTTGTATTATCGGCTACAGATGTATCCACTTTATTCAGATAATTCAGAGCCTCAAAAGCAGCCGGATTAAATTTGGCTTTATAGCTGCTTAAACCTAATGATTTTGACATTTTTTCTCTCCTTTATAAAATTTACTTTCATTCGGCAGCAATCCTAAAATATAGCAATCACCGCCATCATCTCTGAAAGAACGCAGGCATCCTTCAATTTTGAATCCCATACGTGTTACCAACTTAAGGCATGCCGTATTATCCGGATTAACTAAAAGATTAATCCGTCGACACTGCAAACGTTCAAATGCTTCTTGCAAAAAAAACTGCAACAGTCTGCGATTGCACCAGTGTTTGTCATTGGTATAAATCGTCCACCACACATCGTGCCCGATATGAATATCATGAAAAATTAAACCACCCAGCAGCCTGTTATTTTTCACAATACCGTACGTTATGTTGTTTCCCAGCCAATTCGTATCCGAATTTAAATTCTGACAGACCCAATCAGCAATTAAATTGCCTTTATCTGCAACCAAACTACAAAATTCCGCTGCCGTTTTCATAACGTATTCCCGTATCATACCATTCTATCAGATTACCTCTGGTTTTGGTTTTAAATACAATGCTGGCTTTAAAGCCGGTGGCTGATGCCGCTATCCATTGACTACGAATTGTACCCTTAAGTGTTGCCCATTTGCTCCCTGTGGGAGATGTTAAACAACTCCACGGTGTTCTATCCCACTTGGTTAAACCGCTGCTACCGATATTTTCTACATAAGATTTGTTTCTGTCGGCAAAATCCATATTGGTATAAATAACCAACGCATACTTGGTTGATGATTTCGTACGTGGATTTAACAATTGTATTTTTTTCAGATTATTACTGCCCAGATTATTATATGCTTGTTCGACATGTCCGCAAATATGCATTTTATTGTCTGAATAGCCTTCATCAAACAGATAAACACCATCTGTCATTCCCAAATACATACGACCTTCGTACTCACCCCAACAAATTGCGTTAATTCCCGTAAAACGGCACCAAGCCCCGGTATTGACATTAATCACATGCTGTTCAAAATGCTGTGATACAGGTACATTAAATATTGCATAGCCGCCACGGCCATAAATAATTCCCTGCCAACCCTTTTTACTTTTGTTGCTCCGAGTACATTCCAACACTATTCCTCGTATTTTATCACTAAATGCAATTTGAGAACTGTTTGCTTGTTCCAGAGGTAATGCTTTTGATAATGGAATATAACCATCTTCAGAAATGATAATTATATCACCCTGATACGGTAAAACACAACGATAACCGATTGGTTTGCTCATCCTGAACACACCTTTTAAGCACCAATCAGAAGCACTGTTCGGGTTACTTCCGGCATAAATTATAGCCTCACCTTCCGACGTTAGAAATACGGTCATATCGTCAATACCTTGCCCGCCATCTTGTGTCCATGAAGCAATGGCGACCAACTCTCCGCCGTCGCGAGCTATTGTTGATAAATCAAAACGATTCAAAGTTCCCTGCACTTCTCCGACACCGGAAGAATACCAAAACGTTAAACTGCCTTTTTCTACAAAAAACAAACGTTGTTTTGACATACAGACATTTATCAATTTCTGTGGTGTTAAGCCGAAACCTTCTAAATGCAGTTCCTCAAAGACAATTTTATCGTTCTCAACATAGAACGTTTGCGGCGCATCCGTACCATTTACAAAAATCAAACGATTCTTAAACTGACAATGCTGCCAGTAACTGTTATTAAAATCTTTTTCATATGTTTTTACATTTAATTTGGTAGAAATATCATATACTTTGCTACCGCTGAATGCCAGAAAATGATTGGCATCGGATAATTTATAAGAAACCAATGTCTGTACCGGATCCTCCAGTTTTACATATTCGTTAAATCCTTTGCGCAAGATCACTTTTGTATCTAACGGAATATAATTATCCATTACCACAGCATCTAACGGAGACATCGTATCCAAACTATCTCGAGCATTCAAACCACCTATCGGCGCAGATAAAATGTAGTTTTGAGATTTATTACTTCTGTCAATAAACTTTTGCCGCATTGACTATTACTCCCGGATTAAGATTTTCTATCGTACGAGCCAAACTTATATCTTGTGTAGACAACGAATTTCCAAATTTTACTCTTACTTCGCGAATATACTCATCGTATTCTTCCTCATAAGGCATACCGTTACGACGATACCAACGCCACACGATGCCTTTTTTGACTAAAAATTCATCAAATACAGGAATGTCCGTATTTTTATCTAATACAGACTTTTCAGCATATTCATTATCGGTATCCATTACAATTCCTGACGAGCGATACTGAAAAACAATCGTCATATCTGCCGGCGGCGGCGTTAAAAATTTAAACATTCCGTTTTGAAGTTTGAATTTGATATCCAATGAGGCAACATCAAAATATTTTTCTTTCATCCACTGTTCCGGCGTGATAGCTCCGATAATTTTTTCCCGACTGTCTTTGATATATACGGTATTATTCAGCAAAGAATAAAAATCATGACATTCCTCACCGATAAAATAATTCATTTTCCCGGCAACTGTTTTAAATGAACCTTCTTTGGTCAACTCAGGCCAATCTCCATAACGCAGCAAACTGTCAAGTGTATCCCTTGCTATACTTAAGAATACAGCCTCTTGCTGAGATGATGCATCAAAAAGATTTTCAGGCTGCTGAGTTGCAACCAGAGCCGCTGCTTCTTTGCATATTTGTAAAATATTTTTCATTATTTTCTCCTGCTCTTTTTGGGCACTGAATTTTTCTTTAATTCAGCTAAAGCCTCTTTTAATGCATTTATTTCAGCCAGATAAGTTTCTTCTTTTTTCTGCCAGCTGACGATGCTTTGATTATTGCGGGAAGCCGACAAAAACTTTAATGCCAAATCACGTTCTGTTTTGATTTTTAACAGATCGCATTTATCATCGCTCAATTCAGACAATGCTTCGACTGTAAATATTCCGCGAATTTTCAGAGTTTCTACTTCTGCCGCCGTTAAAAAAGCAAACTGCTCCAACGGCGTTCCTTTTTCCACTTGTTTGCGTCCCAACTGATAACGCGCATATTCAACAGGAAAACGCTTGATTTTTTCCGGTGTCGCAGGCTGATCGAAAACCTCGGAATTATTATCTCTGATTCTGATCTCAACAAAGCATTTGTTTTGAAAAACAGGTAAACCATCCGAGCTTACTTTATCCGTTTTTACGGCCTTGTCATAAAAACGGGCAATTATGCCTTCTTCCGGATTACTGTTTTGCGCAATTTTTTGAAACGTATTAAAATCCATCTTATCTTCCCCTGACAATAGAGGACGGTTCTTTAGAGCCGTCCTCCTTTTTTAGATTAATTATTCATTTTCGTTTTCATCTTGTTTTGTTTCTGTGTCTACTTTGCTATCTGAAGCCGCACTAATCAATACACCCTGCAAACCGGCGTTAGACATTGTTAAGTTTCCTGCCCAACCGATGATTTTATACAAAGCATCCTGATTAACGGCAACACGTTCACCGCCGATTACAACCATGTTTCTGTCTTTATGCGGGCGCAGATACAGATAATTTGTATTCAGGAAATACATTTTTTTATCATTGCAGCTACCGCCCTGGCCGCCATCATAAATTACATCCGTATTTTTATATTTGAGGCAGGCAAAACCGGCATCAGCCAACTTCGGATCACTGAAACGCTGTAACGGAGTTAAAGCCTGTTCAAATGTTGAATACATATCCGTACCGGCAACGATCAGATCCGGTTTGTCCGTACCGCGGCAAAGCTGCATATACATTTTATCCATATTTCTCAAAATATTTTCAGATGTAATGCCTTCCGCAGGTGTTAATGATTTATTTCTCCAAAATTCATTACCTGCCGTTGCGCGATTGATACCGCCTACTGTTCCGGTTTCGGGAGCATCGGCAACCAACAGAGCCAAACCTCCGATTTCTTTACCTGAAGAACCGGTACCGTCAGAATAAACAGCAGCAGACATTTTATTACACATGGTTTTGAAAGCATTGTTAATGCGTTTTTCAAACAAATCCATCATCTGTTCACGACCGGCATTTTTGAGCATATCTTCACCGGAAACAGCAACCGGAACCGCACAAAGTTTCAAAGAATATTCTGCAGCTGTAAATAATTGCTTAGGTGTATATTGGATTTGCTCATAACCGGAATACCATGTCAAATCACCTTCGCCATATTCCAATTCTTCAACAATTTTAGATCCGCCGGAAATTGTACGGATTTTATCGTTTTCCTGCAAACGTTTCAACAAAGCGTTATTGGCAGAAACGTTATCGGCCAAAATACCGCTGCGTCCTTCCAATGTTGTTGTAAAAATATCATTATAATTTGTATTTGCCATATATCTTTCCTCATAAAAAAAACCGGAACAAATGTCCGGCAGTCTTGGTTAAGTATTCATAATAATTAATCATCAAGGGCATTAAACTGACGCTCGAGAATTTCACGCGTACTCAAATTTTTGAAATCATCTCGGCTCAATTTGCCCTCAGGAGCAAAACCGGCTTCTTTGGCTTTTTCGGCTTCTTCAGCCAATTCTCGCACTTGTTTTGCCGATTGTTTTGCAATCATAACAGCTCTGGTCTGCGGATTCATCCACAAAGCCTGTTCATAAGCTTTATCAAGATCTGTTACGGCATTGCTATTGAGCAAAAACAGCATTTCACTTCTGACCTGTTCAAAATACGGATGAAGAAGATTACCTTCTTCATCTCTGTCTTCCGCAAAATTTTCAAAAGCCTGTTGTTCGGCTTTTTGCTCTTTTACAACCAGAGCCTGCTGCAAAAATGCCAAATGCTCTTCAATCTTTTGCAACCGAACAGAAATTTCTTGAACGATCTGAGTATCAGACTCAGCAGATAAATTAACATTATAAGCTTGAGCCAAATAACGTAATGTTTCCTGCGGATGGTTTTCTAAAGCACTGTCAAAATATGCCAAAGCTTTTACCCAAACTTCAGGATCGGTAATACCAGACTTTTCCAAACGGCTTTTCTCTTTGCTGAAAATATCATCAATCCAATGATGCGCTGCTTCAAGTTTTTCTTCTGCAGAAGGTTCTTCTTCCGCTATTGTAATTTCTGAAACAGGGGCATCATCCTGATTAAATTTTTCTTCGAGTTCTTCCCGAAGTGTTTTATTATTCATTCCATATACTCCTTTTGTAGTTAGCTATAAAATCGGCCCAAAGAGACTTACGTTCTTTTTCTTGCCGAATGTATCTGACTTTTTCTCGGTATTCATGACTGTAATCCGAAGACAATGCCAGATTGTTCTCCCGTAAATAATGGTCTAATTCCCCCATGCTTGAGGCTGTTTTACCATTAGGCAAAATGATTTCTTCCGACCATTGCTTTGCAATATTCGCCATTTATTTTTGTTGCTCCTGCTTGAGTTTCAGTTCTTCACGATTCAGACGAGCTTTTTCTCTTTCTGCAAATTCACGGATATCCAGTTCGCGCGCTTTGAGAGCGTTCCTTACTTTTTCAGCTTCATTATCATTATTGATTATAACAGGCTGTGGCTGAGGTTCCGGTTCAGGACGATTCAGTTCTTCACCGATTTGATTAAAGGTTTGCTCAATAACGCTTTCAAACATACGAGCACGCGGCATTGATGCCACAACAGCCTCAATCATTGTCTTATACAACGGTAATAATAACGGCTGCTGAGAAACAGACATAAATGCCTCTTGAATCATTGTGTTAATCGTTGTAACACCATTGATAACCTTTTGAGCTTCTTCTTCCTGATTAAAGACAGCATCACTCTCAACCCGAAGTGCCATGCCACGCAATTTTTCAGTTTTCAGCAAAGCAACAGCCGCCTTAATGATGGCTATGTTTTGACGTTCTTCTTCCGGTAAAAATTCAATTAAGGATTTTTCAGAAAACTGCTCACAGATAATCTCAGCCTTAATTCTGTACAAATCCGCAATAAATCGTTGCATATCGTTCTGACGATCTTGGTTTCTAAGTGTACCGAAATTCGTTTTTTGGCGAACAGCTGTAGCTGTTTCAACCTCATTGCTGTTACCTCGCATGATATCAGAAACACCCGTAACGTCAAAAATACGGCGAACCACATCTTCACGTCGTACGGATAACTGTTCTAATGCCAAAATATACTGTTCAATCGGTGCAAAATCTATAATACCGCGAATACCGCCGCAATCTCTCAGCTTTTGAAAATCACTGACCGCAACCAATGTAACATCCTTATTTAAGATGTTATACAAATCGGGAAATGATTTATCGTATGCACCGCTGACTTTTAAAGCCTGCATAATCAACTTCATTCTACCGGTTATACCATTCAGTTCATTAAGCATTTCTTTTATCAGGCAGTAATCCGGTACAGGAATAATGCTGTCATTGGTCTGCGTTGCAAAAATCGGTTTCGGACATGGAAAAAATCCGCTGATATGCAGCGGATCATCACTAACCTTCAAAAACTTATGCGGAATTTCCCGACACAGCTAATAAACCTTTTTATCAGGCTTATGCCATACCTCATAAACGCAAACTTCTTTCTTATCTAATACAGAACTTTCATATTCTGTACCAAAACGACGAACTAATTCCTTATTATCCATAAATATTTTACGGGCAATCCAATTAACATTCTCCCAAATACCAACTTTGTCGCAATCCGCTAAAAAATATTCCGGATTCACATAACTCGAAATAACCGTCTCTCCCGTTTTTACAGACAAGAGTTTATTTTCGTCTTCAGGATCCTGCAATTCTGTGAATTCCGGTCGATATTGTTCCCATACGATACCACAGCCCGAGATTAAAAAATCATTACGAGCGTATTTAATAATACTGTCAAAATCAAACTGTGTTAAATCCCAGGTAAGTGCCTTTTCCAATATTCGACAAGCCGTATTTTCCACAAGAGACGCGGTTCGATTTGTTCGTTCCACATATACCTGTGGTTGTTTGAAATATAAAAACGGCTTTAAGGTCTCAATGGAAGACCAAAAAATATTATACTTTCCTGCACCGTTTTTACGACTGTCTTTATAATATTCACGGGTTTCACGAACCAAATCATAATATTCGGAATAAATCTTTTCGGCTTTAGAAATTTTGCCTAAAAGCGTTTCCAGTGATATTTGAGTATTCATAAATTTTCTCCTTATTTCAATTATCGGTAAAAATACCAAGCAGACTGCGTTCTCGTACAACAACCAAATCAGGTTCCGGCGCCGGTAACTCATCAAAAACATGAAACAGAACTCTATCTCCGGTTTTCACACTTTTAACTTGCTCGCCGACACTTTCTACCGTTCCGATGCAACGTTCCTGCTCATAATTTTCCGGCAAAAAAACATTACTTTGCGGCAACTTGTCTAAGCGAACGAAAATTCTATCCATAATCGCCCTCACCCTTGGTTCGGCACTTCCTTTTTCCATTATATTTTCTCCATAAAAAAAACCCGCTGAAAAGCGGGCTGACTTTATCATTCCTGAAATTTTTTCAACTTAAAATCCATCCGTCCAAATCGGATCGATAAAAAAAGCTATCTGTCCAATTATCATTAAAACAATAATTGTGATAAAAAAATATTTCAAACAAAGTTTGACTTGTTTCATTAATATATCAATAAATTTCTTTATTATGTTTTGTTCTGTAATCATTGATTAATACTCTACATGGCGTATTTTTATTTTTTAAACCAAGATCGGCACCCAAGAAATTATTCAGCATATCTTTTTTACTATCATTCCATGCTTCAGAAAAATTGATTTGTCTTTCCCCGCAACGTCCTTGCGTTTTACAATACAAATCTCTTACTTCTTTTGCGACTCCGCCAGCCAATGCCCAAGACATACTGTCCAATCCTTGTTGAGTTGCTTCACATGCTGCCTTGGCATGATAAAAATTATCAGCTCCAATTTTATTATCTTGTTGCATTTGATTTTGATTGTATCTCATGTTTTTATAAGTTGCAACAGCGTTTCCTACTGTTTCTCCCGCCAAATAAGCCAACCAATAATGATTGAGATTTACCATCCGCTTCCTCCTTTATTCATTTCCTTAAACAATTGCCCGATACTGACTTCTCCCGTATCATATAAACTCGGTTTTCCGATATCATAAACCGGTTCTGCAAAGGTTAACGCCAAAGCATCGCCCTTATCAGGTGAACGACCAAGACGTTTTTTAAGTTCGTCTTTTTCCTCCAGCTGCAATCGTCCGCGGCGATCGTATTTTTTATTCACGCCGGTTAAATCATTAAATAATTCTTCATCCGAAGGTAACTGTACCTGAGGTTTGCTGTCCAACCAACTTAAGATACCATCCCACATTTCTGCGCGGCGGTTAAAATAACGTTCTTCATTAATCGCCCTTTCACCAAAATATACGCCTCGGATAATTTCTCCAAAGCCCCTGTCTCGTAAAATATCATATACTCCGGCGCCTTGTCCGCCTATATCCATAAAAATACGGTACGGATGATACTCATTAATAAATGCCGTAGTCTGATTGGCAACACCGACATTATCCAGTTTACGAAAACTCAAAAACTTTAAACATAAACGTCCTTTGCGAAAACAAAACGATGTGGCATCATCTCCAAATCTGGCAATATCTAAACCGATAACCAAAGGAGATGTTGAAGCGCTTATTCTGGTTTTGAAAGCTTCTCTCACCAAATGCGACGAAATTAATTTATTATGTCCTTGACGTAATGGTTCTCCGAGCCAAATATGCTCATAATCTTCATAATTCTTTTCTTTGCATTTTTGAGCCTGCAGCTTGATTTCTTCCGGACAAAAAGGATTGTCGTCATAATTTACTCTGCAAACAAAAGTCCTCTCATCCGGTTGAGCCGCAACAGCCATCCACAAAGCATCGTTTTCAAGTTCTCGATTCATAGATATCCAAATCTCGGAACCGTCTTTACGAATCGTCGGCTCTAAAATCTCCCATGATTTTTTAGTTATGGTTTGAGCTTCTTCTATCCAAGCGATATCGACACCTTCCAAAGATTTAATATGTTGAGCATCTTGCTCCCTCAACCCTTTGAAAATAAATTTACTGCCTGTTACCGTATTTTCTATCCGATTTTCAAAGATTTTATAATCTCCGAGTTCATACAAAGCAATTCTATCGCATAATAATTTATACACGGAATCTTTAATTGAATCTTGAATTTCGCGCAGACACGCGATTAAAAGTTTTTTCTGTCGTCCCAGTAATAGCAGGCTGTCTGCAAAAGCATACGATTTTCCACCGGCACGTCCGCCATAATAAAACTTAATACGTTTGGACATTGTCATTAAAGGTGCAAATTTATCTGCGATTTGAACTTCTCGACACATCTGTTTCTCTCACAAAAAAACATCCCGTAATACACAATACGGGATGTTTGACATGATTTATTCTTTTTCGGGTTCTCCGGTAATAAATTTTACTAAAACCGGTTTTATCTTTAACTCTGCAGCATCATTTTCTTTTTTGGTCTTTTCACTTATAAGCCCTAAAATTTTGGCTTTTCCTATTGATGCCGATACCATAGCCGCCGAACTTTTGGTTTCAAGTGCAATCAGACGCGCTTCCTCAAGCTCTTCCACCAACTGCTGTTTAGCGGCATCCATTTTTTTTGACTTTTTCACGGAACATCCTCTAACAACATTACTTTCGCTATTGTAGCTCTATTCATAGCACAACTTTTTGTATTTGTCTCTACCTGTTTTGTACTTTTTTGTTCTATTTTGTTTCATTTTGTATCAAAATGTAACGTCTAATCTTTGCAAATCCTTATCCAATAAGGCGTACCTCCTTTTTTATTTTGTTATAATTTTTTTTCAATTAATGCTGCTAAAATCTTATTTAAGCCGCCATTATAATATCTATCCAATGTTGTACGGCTTTTTTTGAAATATTTGGTCAAATGCTTCCATCCCATACCGCATGCTCGCAACCAAATCAAACGTCGTTCTTCCAAAGGAACAAAACGCAACCATTCTAAAATATTCTCCATATCCGTAATTTCTTCAGGTAACGGATGCAACCAAATATCCGATGAGCCTTTCATCTCTTCTTCTTTTCTTACAAAATCAGGCCAAGAACAAATATATCCTTGCACTTTTACTGATGGCAAACGGCGCATAATTTCAGCTGCAAATTCTAATTTTTCTTTAACATCCTCTATTGTTCTAATCATCAATATCCCCTCCCAATATTTCTATCTTTTGAAGCTCAGGCAAATTACGAATACAATTTCTCAAAATCAAATAATTATGCTTGCCGTGCATATAGCGACTAATCCGATAACGCAAAAACGGTGTTTTTTTCAAAGCTGCAGCTAAATGCATATAAGCCATTCTCTGCCAATAGGTGCTGTTTAATCCTGAAATATCACACCATTCCTTAAAACTGCGATGCGTTGTCGATGATTCGTTAAAGAAAAAATCAAAAGCTTCTCGACAGCTTTGTTTGGTATACCCGCTACCACGGGTCGCAACCAAATCTTTAAGGCATTGTCTGATAATTGCCATAACCAATTTTTCACAACGGTTTAATTCTTCATCCATAATTAGTAGTCCTTTCCAATTTTATTAAACCGAAAATAATCATAACATCACGTTATAGAAAATCAATAACAAATAGTTATTTGACTCTTTAACAAATTGTGATATCCTCGGATACATGATAGATAAACGCATGAAATTAATTGTGGAAAACTCCGGTGAAAGCCAAACTTTTGTCGCCGAACAACTCGGAGTAAGCCAGCCAAGACTTAATCAGTATATCAACGGAAAACGTGAAGCTGATTATGCTTTTATTGCCAAATTTTGCAGATATTTTCATACAACGCCTAATTACTTATTTGAATTCGAATCAAACGATTTGGGTGAACAGGCTATTGATTGTTTTGCGAATGTAATTGAAAAAGTTGAAGCATGGGCTTTGGCACATAAGGTTTTTTATGAACCAAAGGATAAAGCTGAGCTTATTCGCCTCATTTTCACTAAAGTATATAATCTTCCGGAAAAACAAAGAAACGCTAAAATCATTGATTTTATGGAAGTTTACGAAACCATCAAAAAGGCCAACTGATGAGAGTTGATGATAAAATTGAGGAAATTTTAGCTCGCGCCAAAAATGTTGATGACATCAGTCATTCTTCAGCCAACTCCCCTATTTCGAATGCCAACAACCTGAACATCAATGTACAGACTGCCGGAAACAGTCTGATTTATTGCTGTGCATGTGTATGTATTTGTTTTACAATTCTGATTTTGGTTTTTTTTTAGAGCCGACAACATTCCGGTTGATAAACTCACACTAATAACCGCAAAAGATGCGGAAATTATCCATCAAAAAATTTTGCAATTAGCTGAATGCGAACATAAAAAAGCCTCTAAAATTCATTTGGAATACCGTAAGCAGTACAATTATTACTCCTATAAAAATATTACTCAATTTACTTACGAACAACTGCTGCAAGATATTGAACAAAAACTTCTTCAAAATTGCAACAACATAAAATTGTAATTTATTTTACATCTCAATCAAGTTATTAACAATTAGTTATATTTGACTTTCATTTTTTAATAACTATATGTTATACATAAAGACAAATGGGACTATTAAAAATGAAAATAACATATAAAACAAAACTAAAAGCTGATGAACTTTTTTGGTATTTTGAGAATAATCTCTTTCAAAATACGGGAAATTATCCAAGAAATACTAATCTTGTTTTGGAATTCTCCAATTTTATAACAGAACTTTCCGTTGATGAATTACAAAGCTGGGGGAAACTACAATCAAAACAAGAAGCCGAGGCATTAAAAAAAATGATAAATACAGGAATAGATATTTGGCTGTCTGACGGAAGAATTAAAACTTTGATGTACTGAGCCTATCTGCGCCAAAAATTACGTGTAAAGATAACAATAACAGTCAAAACTTCCAATCTACCGATTAACATTGCAAATGCCAGTATTTGCTTAATATAAGGTGAGAAATCGGCATAGTTTCCGGACGGGCCGATCTGTTCGGATGTCCCTACGCCGCTATTGGTCATACAAGCAGCAGCAGCAGCAAATGCCTGTCCGAACGACAAATCATCTAAAGCAAGACATAATGTTACACCGGCCAAACACAACAAGTAAGCTCCGAAAAAAACATAAATTGATGTAACTAAACTCGTTTCTATATTCAGATGACCTAATTTAATCGGAATAACACGATTGGGCTCAGTAGCTCCGATTAAGGATTTTTTTAAATATGCCAAAAAAACCTGCCAGCGGAAGATTTTAACAGAACCGGAGGTAGACCCGGTACAACCGCCCATAAAACTAAAAATCAAGAATACCGTTCCTGCCCATGCTCCCCATGCCAGATAATCCGTTGATGAAAAACCGGTCGTTGTAACCATTGATACAGTATTAAATATTCCATAACGCAAAGCATTAAATAATGACATATCGTTTTTTAAAACCAGCCAAATAACCATACCTGATATATATACGGCCAGAACCTTAAAAAAAGCAACAATTTGAACAGTTCGAGAAGAACGTAAATTTTTGTTCTGCCATAATGTTACATAAAATGTCATAGGCAAAGCGCCACATAACATAAAAATAACCGTAACCGCTTCAATCGGTACACTTTTATAATATCCGATTGAATTATTTTTAATAGACAATCCACCGGTTGAAATAGTTGTCATACCGTGATTAACAGCATCAAAAACAGGCATTCCGGCTAAATATAAAGCCATAATACACAGAATAAGCAAAACTAAATAAACACAGATAATACGTTTGGCAATATAAATAAATTTAGGCATAAATTTATCATCAGAATCTGAATTCTCATGCTGAAAAATCTGCATACCGCCAATTCCGAGGAACGGCAGCAAAGCTACGGCAAAAACAACAATTCCGATACCCCCCATAGCGTTGAGCATAGAACGCCATAATAGGACTGACGGCTGTACTTTTTCAACATCAGCAATTACCGTTGCTCCGGTCGCCGTTAATCCTGACATCGCTTCAAAAAAAGCATCACTGAAATTAGTAAAAGTACCGGATAATAAAAACGGCAAAGACGCCAACAATGTTAAAGACAACCAACAAACAACCGTAATCAAATAACCTTGCGGCAATGTGATTTTTTTTACAGGCATTTTATTGGCTAAAAACAGCATGATTCCGGCAAACAGACTGATAACAGCAGCTCCGACAAAAGGCAACCATCCTTGGTATCTGCCATAAATATCATATCCGGCAGGAATGAGCATTGATAACCCCAAAATGCTCATTAAATATCCATCAATCATTAAAACCGGCTGCCACATTTATTACAGGCTCCCACGCTATAAAGCGATATTTTTACTATATCCCTTGATGACTAAACTACGGTTCAAATTTTCTTTACCAAAATAGCAGATGCCTGTGGCCAACTCTTGATCCGTATAAGCAACAATACCACATTTAACGTTTTTATTCTCAATCAGCTCTTTCAGGTATTTCGTAGCATTTGTTCCACGGGCTGTATACGGGTGGACATAAATACCATACAACAATATATATTCTCCGTTAATTTCAATTTCATTGGAGTTAAATACTGTTGCCTTGCCTTCAATCTCGTGCGGATAATCCACATACTTTAATTGAGATACTCGTTTATCCAACGGATATTCATATAAAGAGCTATCTTCAGGCAGTTGTATTTTTATTTCTTTAGCAGGAATAATTTCTGTTTTTTTCTCAACAACAGGTTCTTCTTGAGGCTGTTTCGTTTCTTTTTTCTCTTCAATTTTTACATCTTTTTGAGGTTCTTCAACCGGTGCGACAATCTCTACAGGTTCAGGTTTAACCTCTACAACCGTCTGAGGTTCCGGCTGAGGCGGAACAAACGTTAAATCACCCGGTTGAACTTCTTCAGGACGAGTTCCCCACCAAACCAGAAAACGGTTGTAACTTATTTGAGCCTGAGAAGCATACCATTTCGGTACATTAACAGGTTTAACACCTCTAAATGTCGGCGCCAAAAACATAATCAACAAGATAAATAAAGTCCATCCCGGATAACGCAACGGCAACAACAATATTCGTCCCAAGCGATGAAAAAACTTTGCCCAACCGTGCAAAGGCGTTATTTCAGTATCTCGAGCCCGTTTTATTTTCATTTTTTATCACTTCCATATTTTGCTTTTAATTCTTCTGTTCTTTCCGGTGTAATCCTTTCAAACAAAGCATCACCGACCTCAAACTTATGTCCCGGTTGCAATGCGTTAATTTCTTTGGCTACAGAAAAGTCTTTTAATGAACAATTTTCCAATGTCAGTCCTAATTTATTCATAATAGCGGCTGATGTTTGCGGCATAACGGGAGCGCTCAAAATCGCATAAATTCTAATCAAATTAATGCATACGCGTAAAATTGCAGCGGCACGTTCCGGATTTTCTTTAATAACAGTCCAAGGTTCTGTTGCCGAAATATAGTTATTGCCGTCGACCCAAATCGCACGTAATTCACCTAAAGCTTTACGGAATTCCATAGTGTTCAGATATTTCAAATAATTATCAACTTTTTCCTGCAAAGCGGCAATGAGTTCTTTTTCAGGAGCTTCCAATTCTCCTCCGGCAGGAACTTCCGGTGCAAATTTAGAAGCTGTCATCTTCAAAACACGAGACACAAAATTACCCAAGACACCGTTCAAGTCTTTATTAACCGTACCGACAAAGGAATCAAATGTAAATGAAGAATCTGAAGATTCCGGAGCATTAGACATTAACCAATAGCGCCAATAATCTGCAGGAAATTCCTGAACAGCATCTTCAGCAAAAATGCCTCGTTGTTCGGATTTTGAGAATTTTCCGCCTTCAAAAGTCAGATAACTCATGCCTTTCAGATAATCAACTTTAGTCCAATTTTCACGTGTACCTAATAAGGTTGCCGGAAAAGAAATCGAGTGGAACGGAACATTGTCTTTTCCCATAAATTGAGCATAATACACATCATCTGCATCCAGCCACCAAGATTTCCAATCCCGACCGGACTGTTCATCGGCCCACTGTTTGGTAATTCCCATATAGCCGATCGGCGCATCAAACCAAACATAGAAGACTTTATTTTCAAAACCTTCTTTAGGCACGCTGAAACCCCATTTTAAATCACGGGTAATACAACGTTCTTGCAAACCTTCTTTCAGCCATTTTTGAGCTATTGAATACGCAATGTCCGGCCAATAAGGCTCTTTGCCTTTAACCCATTCGCTCAGTTCGGCCTCTAATTTCGGTAAATTCAAAAATAAATGCTTTGTTTCTCTAACTTCCAGATTAGTAGAGCCCGAAATTGTCGAACGCGGATTAATTAAATCCGTCGGTTCCAAAACTTTGGTACAATTTTCACATTGATCGCCGCGCGCTTTATCATATCCGCAATGCGGGCAAGTTCCCGTAATATAACGATCCGGCAAAAAACGATTGTCATCAACGGAAAAGACTTGTTTGATGCTTTTTTCTTCAATAAAGCCGTTTTTATCCAGTTGATCAAAGATATGATATACGATTTCCTCATTCTGAGGACTGCTGGTACGACCGAAATAATCAAAAGAAAGATTAAATTCTTTATATACATTTTTATGACGATTATGATACTTAGTACAATATTCACCAACATCCATACCTTCTTTTACGGCACCGACTTCTGAAGGTGTACCGTGTTCATCCGTTCCGCAGATATAGAGAACATCATTGCCCATCATCCGCATGTAACGCGCATAAACATCGGAAGGCAGCAAACAGCCGACCATATGTCCCAAATGGGGAATGCCGTTAACATAAGGCAAAGCGGATGTAATTAAAATTCTAGACATTGATTCAAGTTCTCCTTTATTTAAACGTATATTTTGGTGTGGATTTTACATCTTTTTTCAAATATCTCAAGCTATTTTCCATCACAATAAACAAATTAAATCAGCTTTATACCACGTTAAGCACAAAAAAAAACTCTGATGACAATATGTCATCAGAGTTTTAAATGTCTAGGCGAAGAACTCTCTTAAGTCGACAGGTCCGCCATCTTCTTCAGCAAGGCGATGCCATTGCTTCCAGACCTCGGGACTTTCAGTCCATGCTTCCAACAACTTGAGAACGATTTTTGAACATACGGAAAATTCCGATGCATGATCTCGAAGCAGCTTCCAGCCATAGCGGGAAACATACTTTTTGTTGAGAAACTTGGAAATCCATCCCATGTCCACTTTGCCTTTAGAGAACAGTTTGTCATTGAAGTCAAAGACAAATTTCTTTATCTCTTTGTCTTGAATTTTCAGACCTTCAATAGAAACCAATCCCAGCTCATCGCGATACTTGTCGTAATCAAGATAAGTAAAAGCAAAAATGATGGTTTTTCTTACGTCTTCCGGCAACATGAATTCGGCTGTTCCCGTCTCCAGTGCCAGCTTACGTTGTTCACGGAGATATGCGGCCAGTTTTTTGAGGCACACTTTGGTTGCCTTCTCAGAAGGGAACAGTGTGTTCAGTTCCTCCTGAATTTTCTGTTCTGCTTCTCTCTTTGCTCTCTTTTCAGCGCGTTCGGCGCGAAGTTGAGCAATTTCAGCTTCTGTTCTCTGAGGCTTTTTCATGCTTCGGGAACATTAGCATTTTTGATTGAAGAGAACTTCTCGTCCGGCGTGGTGTAGAACTTGATATCGGTTGCGGTAGCGTTCATAACCACGAGGCCTCGGTTGCCTTCGGCATCTTTGCCCCAGGAGGTCCAAGCGCGTTCCGTGTTTACGGAGCCGGCTTTGATCAGGTCCTTGAGTACGGCGTACTTGTTGGTGGCGGTGATGTTCTCGGCGGCGCAGAGTTCCTTGATACGGACGGTAGCGACGCGGACTTCGTTGCGAACTTCGTTTCTTACAGTTTTTACTTTTTTAGACATTTTGTGAAGAATTATATGAATTAATAATATGTTTACCTTTTTGAGTATAGACAAAAATGGCTGACGTTGCAAGTTTTTTCTGGTTATAAATAAAAAAAAATTTTTTTTCTGAAAAAATATCCTATATATTAGTATAAAATATCAGAAGGAGCTGAATATAATATGAAAAAAGTCATAAAATTTCTGTTAGTTGTTGCGGTTATCGGCGGAGTCGCATATTTAATGACGGGAAAATCCGCCAAGCAGACATTTTATACCACAAAACCGATTGAAAAAGGCAGTCTGATAGAGAAAATCACGGCGACCGGACAAATCAATCCTATTTCTACCGTCAATATCGGCTCTCAGGTATCCGGAACTATTTCTGAAATCTATGTCGATTATAACTCCGAGGTCAAAAAAGATCAAATTTTGGCACAAATCGACCCTGCTCTCTTTCAGGCAACCGTAGATAAATGCCGGGCAAACCTTGAAGTTGCCAAAGCACAGGCCAAAATCAGCGAAAATGATATTATCTATTACAAAAAAGAGCTTGAACGCAAAAAACAATTGCGCGCCTCCCAATATTCTTCCGTTAAAGAACTAGATACGGCAGAACGCGAATATAATAATGCCATTGCACAACTGGCTCTGCAAAAAGCCACCATTCAGCAGGCTCAAGCCCAACTGGAATCTGCCGAAACGGAACTGAAATATACTAAAATCATCTCCCCGATTGACGGGATTGTTGTTTCTAAAGAAGTGGAAGTCGGACAAACCGTCGCCGCAAGCTTTCAAACCCCGACTTTGTTTTATGTCGCTGAAGATTTAGCCAAAATGCAAATTGAAGCCTCTGTTGTTGAAGCGGACATAGCCAAAGTTCAAGAAGGACAAAAAGTAGAATTCAGTGTCGACAGTTTTCCCGATGAAATTTTTGAAGGTGTTGTTACCCAAGTCAGAAATGAAGCAATTACCACGTCAAACGTTGTTACTTATACGGTGATTATTGAGGTTAATAATGCCGAATTAAAATTAAAACCGGGCATGACGGCAAATGTTGAGATTATCACAGCAGATAAAAAAGATATTCTTTTAGTTCCCAATAAAGCTTTGCGGTACTATGTTACGGATGAAAACGGCGATACCAAACGCTATAAAGATAAAGGTGTGTGGATTTTACAAAACGGAAAACCGGAACGAGTTGTCGTTCAGACAGGCATTTCCGATGACGAAAATACAGAACTTCTCGGCAGTGAATTAAACGTTGGAACAAATGTTATTCTTGAAAGCAACAATACAGCCGCTGTCGCCCAGCCACAGATGAGAATGAGAATGCCACGCTAATGTCATTAATTGAGCTTAAAAATATTTCAAAAAGTATCCTTTGGGAGATGGCGAGCTGCCTATTCTCAAAAATATCTGCTTACGTATAGAGCAAGGAGAGTTTGTCGCTATTATGGGACCGTCCGGTTCCGGTAAATCGACACTGATGAATATTTTAGGCTGTCTCGATAAACCCAGTAAAGGTTCTTATATTCTGAATGGCAAAAACGTAGAAAACCTCTCACCCGATGAATTAGCCGAAATCAGAAATCAGACAATCGGCTTTGTTTTTCAAGGATTTAACCTACTTTCCAGAACTACTGCTTTAGAAAATGTTGAGCTACCTATGGTTTATGGCGGCATCAATAAGCAAGAAAGAAACGAACGAGCTTATAAGGCTCTTGTTTCTGTCGGACTGGAAAGCCGCATGCATCATCAACCCAATCAATTATCCGGCGGACAACAGCAGCGTGTTGCTATCGCAAGGGCTATTGTAAATGACGCGCCAATTATTTTTGCCGACGAACCAACCGGAAATCTGGATACAAAAATGAGTGTAGAAATTATGCACTTGTTTCAGCGTTTAAATCGTGAATTAAAACGCACAATCATTTTAGTTACGCATGAAGAAGATATTGCCAGATTTGCCGACAGAATCATTCATATTGTAGATGGTGAAATCAATCTAGATGAGAAAGTAATACATAAATATGACAAAGCATAGTATTGAAATTTCTACGATTTTCAGTATAGCAATTCGTGCTATAAAAGCCAATAAAATGCGTTCCGTCTTGACCAGTCTCGGTATTATCATCGGTGTGGCGGCAGTCATTATTATGCTGGCAATCGGTAACGGTGCCCAAATTTCAATCCAGAATGATATGAAGTCTATGGGCTCAAATCTCATCATTATTCGTTCCGGAGTAACAACTTCCGGCGGCGCTCGAGGCGGTTTTGGTTCCCAACCCACGATGAAATCCAGCGATGGCGATGCCATTCAAGAAAAAATTCCTCAAATTCGCTTGGCAGCCCCTATTTTGGAAGAAGCCGCTCAAATTATTTACAGCAAGACCAATTGGTCCACAACGGTTACGGGGACTGATAACCGCTATTTTGAACTCAAAGACTGGAATCTTAAGTATGGTCGTCTGTTCAGTGAATCTGACATAAAAAATGCCGCTAAAACCGCCATTCTCGGTCAAACTGTTGTAAATGAACTATTTGGGGATGTTGATCCGCTTAATAAAACTATTCGCGTAAAGGGTATTCCGTTTGTGGTAATCGGTGTTTTGGAAAAACGCGGCGAAAACGGTATGGGACAAGATCAGGACGATGCCATATTTATTCCTATTTCCACAGCTCAAAAAAAATTAATGGGTGTATCTTTTCCTGATCAAGTCAAATTTGTGATGCTGCAAGCCGTAGATGCCGCCAGCACCTATACGGCTCAAGATGAAATCAGAGCCCTGCTCCGCCAACGACATAATTTAGGAAGCACGAAAGACGATGATTTTGTCATAATGAATCTGACCCAAATGATGGAAATGATGCAAAATTCTACAAAAATTATGACAATATTACTCGGGTCTATCGCTTCTATATCCCTGTTGGTCGGCGGTATCGGCATTATGAATATTATGCTGGTTTCAGTAACCGAAAGAACACGTGAAATCGGTATTCGTATGGCTATCGGCGCTCGTTCATGGGATATCCGTTGGCAATTTTTAACAGAATCTCTTGTTCTTTCTCTAATCGGCGGATTAGCCGGTGTTATTGTCGGTATCGTCGGAGCGGAAGCCGTCAGCTATTTTTCAACATCTCTGAAAACGGAATTATCCTTATTTTATATATTGCTGCCGTTCTCTTTTTCCGGACTGGTCGGTCTATTTTTCGGCTTTTTCCCGGCTTATAAAGCTTCCCTTCTTAACCCGATAAACGCCCTTCGCTACGAATAACCTGTACCCACACGGCGAGTGCGTTTCGTACGATATTATTAACCCGGATGCTCGGTCGGAGCCGAGCATGAC
>CAYTQF010000001.1:52692-55465 GCA_964440165.1 uncultured Azospirillaceae bacterium | reverse complement strand
TTTTCAAAATCTGGAACGGTTGTGTAATACCCATCAACGGAGTGATGTCGCGGATTGGGCGAATATCGATCTGAGAACCCGGTAAGAAAGCAATAGCACCGTTCAAATCAACAGTGAAACCACCTTTTACGCGGCCAAAGATAACGCCGTTAACGCGTTCGCCGGCATTGAGAGATTTTTCAAGATCCTGCCAAACTTCTTCACGGCGGGCTTTTTCACGGGACAGAACGATTTGTCCGTCTCTGTCTTCGTATCTGTCAACATAGACTTCAATTTTGTCGCCGGCTTTCAGTTCCTGATTTTGGCCGAATTCGCGCAAAGGAATACGTCCTTCTGATTTCAGTCCGACATCAACGATGGCGAAATCAGGAGTTAAACGAATGATTGTACCTTTAACGACAGAGCCTGTCAGGCTGTTTTCTCCGAACTGTTCATTTAACAGATCGGCAAAATTTTCGGTCATTTCAGGAATTTTAAATTCTGTATTTGTCATAAATAAAATATTTCAAAAAAAATGCCAACTCCGGAATATATTAAGTGGAGCGGACTTGTGCGGGTTATAAACAATAGGACAGCGCACCCTGAAACCTAAAGTCTGGGTAATTTATACAGGTAATATCTTATTTTTCAAGCTTTTTCTTTAGTTTTGATGTAATTTTTCATCAATAATTTGCAAAGCTTTTGCCGTTACATCTTCAATGGACATGTCGGAGGTGTCAAAAATTACGGCATCATCAGCTGGTTTCATGGGTGCCGAAGCTCTGCCGGCGTCTCTTGCGTCTCGCTCTTTCATATCGCTGAGGACTTTTTCATAAGGAATATCCAATCCTTTATTTTGAAATTCCTTAAAGCGCCGCAAAGCTCGAATTTCCGTTGATGCTGTGATAAAAAGTTTTACATCTGCCTGCGGACAAACAACCGTTCCGGTATCTCGTCCGTCATAAATAGCGCCGTTTGCCGGTTTGCCGTCGGCAAATGTGGGATTCTGAGCAAAATCTTTTTGCATTTTCAGTAAAGCTGCACGAACTTTGGGGTGAGCAGAAACAATTGACGCGTATTTGCCTCCGATGTCGGAGCGAAAATCTTTGTTTTGTGAAAGCTCCATCATATGAGAAAAGGTTAATTTTTTTGCAAAATCTTCAGCTTTATTTTCATCTGACGGGGATTCGTTGTGCAAATACATGTCTAAACCCACGGCGCGATAAACCATTCCGGTATCAAAATAGGCTAAACCATAAGTTTTTGCGAGAGTTGCTGCTAATGTGCCTTTTCCGGCAGCAGCCGGCCCGTCAATAGTAATAATCATTTTTGCTCCTGCATTCAGAATTTATATTTATTGAAATTTAACATATATTCTCTAAAATAAGGATATGGAATTTTAGAGTTATACAGAAGTTTATTTATGGGCGTTATCAGATTATATATTGAGGAAAATCTCGCTGTCGGTAAAAAAATCGAGCTAAATGAAGCTCAGAGCCATTATCTTGGTAATGTTATGAAGCTCAAAGCCGGCGATACACTGCACTGTTTTGATAATAAAAACGGTGAATTCGGCTGTGTGGTGGATTCCTTGCAAAAAAAACACGGCGTATTAAATGTTGTGTCTCACGATCGTCCGTTTATTCAAGTTCCTGACATTTGGTTGTTATTCGCTCCCGTAAAAAAAGATAATACGGACTTTATTGTTCAAAAATCAGTAGAATTGGGTGCTCGTAAGATTATTCCGGTTTTAACGGCGCGTACGATTACAGATAAAATCAAGTTAGAACGTTTTTATGCCAATGCGGTGGAAGCTGCCGAGCAATGTCGTCGGACGGATATTCCTGAAGTTTCGGATGCATTGCGTTTAGATAAACTTTTACAAACATGGGACGCTTCCCGCACTCTTTATTTTATGGATGAGACCTTGCAAAGTCGTCCGGTTGCCGAGGTCTTTGCTGAAGCTCCGGCTCCTTGTGCCGTTTTGGTCGGACCTGAAGGTGGATTTTCAACTCAGGAGTTGGAATATTTACGCTCTTTACCGTTTGCTTGCGGCGTCAAACTTGGTAATCGTATTCTCCGTGCCGAAACAGCGGTTGTTGCGGCTTTGTCCTGTTGGCAGGCCCTGAGCGGGGATTGGAGGTAAAATGAAGATTTTAATTGCTGATGATCATGATTTATTTTTAACAGGGTTGCAATTGATTTTAAAAAACTGGAATCCCGATGTCGAGCTGGTCTGTGCACATAACTACAACGATATTTTTTCTGTTTTGAAAAAAACGGATGACTTTGATTTGATTATGACGGATTTAGCTATGCCCGGAGACATATGGCAAAATGCAATTGCCCGAATTCATGAACAGGTGCCTGAAACACCGATGGTTATTCTTTCAGCTGTTTTTGACGGCGAAATTGTTAAAAAAACGATAGAGCTCGGCGTATCTGGTTATCTTTCCAAAACCTCGTCTAATCGTGAAATTATCGAAGCGGTTGATTTGGTTCTGTCCGGAGGAGCTTATTTACCATCAGATTTTTTAAAGACGCAAATGCTTGGCAACAATTCGATGACGGATGCATTGCTAAAGGGCATGAAAGACGAAAAGACCTCAGAAACAGAAAAGCATTTAACGCCAAGACAGATTGATGTTTTAAATTGTGTGGCTAACGGAAAATCAAATAAACAAATCGCTTATGAACTCGGTTTAACGGAGGGAACCGTAAAATTACATGTTACGGCTATTTTGAAAATTTTGAATGTTTATAACAGAACCGGAGCTGTTATGGAAGCGGCTCG
>CAYTQF010000001.1:28595-52592 GCA_964440165.1 uncultured Azospirillaceae bacterium | reverse complement strand
TTTTGAAAATTTTGAATGTTTATAACAGAACCGGAGCTGTTATGGAAGCGGCTCGTCTCGGATTGATAAAGGATAATCAATGATAAAACTGATAAGTGAAGTAGAACAGGAATACGAGCAGGCTCAAAAAGAAGAGGCTGAGATTAAGCTGGAATCCAAATCATTTGATATTCCGGTATATCAAACCGCGATTTATCCCAATTTATATAAAGAGGAAAAATGGTATCGTTTGTTTAGCAGTCGTCTGTTGAATACTATATTAAGTTTAGGCGCACGTCGTCGTTTGCTAAATTCCCTTTTGGAAGAAGTTTATCCGCAAAGCAATGTGTTGCAAATGGGAATAAGCTTTGATGATGAAATTGATGCCGTAGCGGATCAAATAGGTGTTAAAGGGCGTTTAGATGTTATTGATGTCAACCACAGTCAAATCAGTTTTGCTCGAGAACGTTATGGCTACCGTTATCCGAATTTGCATTTTTATCATCTGAATGCAGAGGAGCCTTTGCCCAAAAAGTATGATGTTGTAATTTGTTATATGCTTTTGCACGAATTACCGATTGCCAGCAAAATTAAAGTTGTAAACAATGCGCTGCAATCAATAACGGAAAATGGTAAAGTTATCTTTGTGGATTACGGACGTCCCTCGACACTTCATCCTTTGGCCTATGTGGTTAGAATGTTTAATCGCTTATATCAACCGTTTGCCGAAAAACTTTGGGACAGAGAAATAGCCAGTTTTGCAGACCATGATTTAGAATACAGTTGGAAAAAACAAAGATTCCTCGGCGGACTTTATCAACGCGTTGTTGTATCGCGCAAAAATAAAGATTTTATATATTAATTGACTAATTTGGTAATTTCTGCGGCAATTTCAGCGGAGGGATAAAGTACCTTTCCGCCCGAAAATTTTTCGCATCCGTGTTCTAACGGAACGGCATATCCGCCGTCATACAAAGATTGTACAAAACGGTTGTGCTTAGGTGTCAGCCATTTCTCTCCGGTAAATATAAATACGGGTTTACCTGTTCCGCAAGCCTCGCAACACATAGAAACGGAATCTCCCGTTAATACCAGATTATCGGCACAAGCATAATAACCCATCAACGGATTATTTTCTTTGCTGCCCCATAGAAATGTATGTGCCGGAATGTCTTTTAATGTTTGCATAATTAAATTTTCAGCCTCGACACCGGTACGGCGAGAAGTTGTAATCAAAATACTGCCGCCGATATCTTGTTTGAGTTGTTTTACTTTTTCTGCAAGACTGTGGGCGTTTTCTAAAGCAAACGGGCGTTTTTTTATGCTGCCGCCGATAATAACGGCCGTTAATGGCTTGGGTAAGTCAGCAAAGTGTTTCTGCCAAATATCACGAGCTTCCTGTAATGCCGTCTTGGAAGCTTTGTGCGGAGAACCCGCTGTAAAATAAAAATTAGAACATACTTTTTTGTTTTTATCATGTAACGGCAGAAAAACTTTCTCAAAACGAGAAATTCCATAATTTCCGGGATGCATTAATTGTAGAATTTTAACGTTTTTATGGCGCTTTTTTATAAAAAGAGCGATGGGAGCTGTTCTGCGGCTGGTCGAAACAACAATATCCGGCGTTTGCGTTAGTATTTCAGTGTAAGCATCGTTTTTGACAAGTCCGATAAGGGTATCACGTCGAACAAAGTTCGGTAAAGCAGCCCAGCGATTATATTCCAGCTGCAAGGTTTTAATATCAAATAGTTTAGGTGAAAGTTCTTGTATAATCCCTTTTGCCTGTCCGACACTTCCCATACGATTGTCTAGCAAAAACCAGATTTGTGTTTTCATGTGTGATAACTCAAAATTTATATGTTAATTCATAATTTGTATGTTAATCTAAAAACATTGAAAATCAAATGGATTTTTTTGCTGGGGGAAGAAATGTCTGGAATAATAAAATATTTGACAATAGCCGGAATGTTGTTTTATTGTATGCCGGCGCAGGCACAATATAGCGCGCAAAAAGATGCGCAATATATTGCAACATTAAAAGCTGTTGTTAATCAAAAAATTAATGATGAAGAAATTATAAAAGACATTGAAAGTCTGCGCCAAAATAAAAACTTTAATGAAAAATTGCAGAAAATGTTAGATAAATTAAGTAATCGCCGCACCAAGAATACGACTAATCGTCGTGTTTTGCAAATTTTAGAACGCGCCGGTGAAGATATCTATAAACTTCTGGATTAACAAAGCATTAAGAACAATGTGTTAAACTTGGCAATATATTAATAATCCGGGGTGAATGGATATGCAATACAGTTCCGAATATTTTTTAATCAAGATAAAAAGCTTAAAACTCAGTGTCAGTAAGGTTAAAGGCTTTGTCAGTATTGATAAGCTTTATCGTCGTCAGCATAAAAAAGGTTTTTCTTTTGAAAAAATTTTTAATCGCCGTCATGGATATGCCAGATGAAAAAATGGGTGTTGGTCTTATTTCTCTTCTTATGCGGATGTGCTTCCGGCACAACGATTTATTCCCCTGTTTCAGCCTCAAAGAACGAACGCTATTTAGATAATGTGCGTGTTCATCAAGAAGATGAACACGGTATTGTATATGAATATAAAGATGTAAGAATAGACGAGATTGCTTATCTTGCGTCTCGTTATTGCTATGATCATGGCGGACGTAAGGCTGTTTTGCACGATTCTCAATTGTATAAAAATTTTTCCAGACGGGCAGCTTTTGATTGTCTCTAGGTTGCAAAACAAATTTTTCTTACCTATATTTTAAGTAAGCAAAATTTTATAATGGAATGGTAGCATGAATAAAGATTTATACGGCATTCTTGGCGTAAGCAAAACCGCGTCTGAAAATGAAATAAAATCAGCATATCGCAAACTGGCCAGAAAATATCATCCTGATTTGAATAAAGACAATCCTCAGGCGGCAGAAAAGTTTAAAGAGGTTTCCGGAGCCTATGATATTCTCGGAGATAAAGAAAAGCGCCGGAAGTATGATAATAAAGAAATTGATAGTGATGGCAAACCAACCGGATTTGGTGCCGGTTTTGGCGGCGGACAAGGCGGTTACAGCTATACGGGCGGCAATCCTTTTGGCGGCGGTAATGCCAATTTTGATTTTTCTTCAATATTTGGAGAAGATATCTTTTCTCAGTTTGGCGGTAATGCCGGAGGATTTCAAGGTTTTGGCGGTGCCGGACGGACGCGTCCGCGTAAGGGTGAAGATATTAATTACACCATGCAGATAGATTTTTTAAGTGCGGCACGTGGCGAAAATAAAACCGTTTCCATTCAGGGTAAAAGCATTAATGTTAAGATTCCGGCCGGAACCGAAAACGGTCAAACGCTCCGCTTAAAAGGATTGGGACATCCCGGATTAAACGGCGGAGAAAACGGAGATGTAATGATTACGCTGAATGTTTCCGGACATCCTTATTTTTCAGCCGAAGGTAAAAACATTTTAATTGATTTGCCTATTAGTTTAAAAGAGGCTGTTCTGGGCGCCAAAATTACGGTGCCGACGATTAACGGTAAAGTGGCCGTGAATGTTCCTCCGTATTCAAGCACCGGATCAAAACTGCGTCTTAAAGGGCAGGGAATCAAAGCTAAAGGCGGACAGGGTGATGAAATTATCACGTTAAAAATCATGGCTCCAAAACAAAAAAGTGAAGAACTGGAAAAAGTGTTAAGCACTTTACCGGATGAACAATTGAGGACTTTTTAATGCTGCTTGACGCTTTGCGGAATTTTGAATGGTATAATGAACCGTCTAACGTGGTCTTTCGGGATAAATCCATGCATGTACTGGCTGAAAAAGGTACGGATTTTTGGCAGAGCCGCAGCCGTAATATTCATCGTGATAACGGGCATTTCTTTTTTACCCGATGCGATGGAGATTTTACCTTTATTGTTAAATGGAATTATGAAGCCGGTTGTCCTTTTGATCAATGTGGGTTAATGCTGCGTGTTGATGAAAGAAACTGGGTTAAAGCAACCGTTATGTATGATAATCCGTCTCAGCCGATGTTAGGTTCATCCGTAACCCAAAACGGGATTTCCGATTGGGCGGCACAGGATGTTTCTCAGACAAACGGTAATATTTGGTTCAAACTTAAACGCCGTCAGAATGATTATATGATTTATTATTCTCTGAATGGAGACACGTATAAACAAATCCGCATGTTTTCGCTGCAACAGGATTTTCCGGAGGTAAAGGTTGGTGCGTATATCTGCAGCCCCAACAGTGAAGAATTTGAAGCCGTATTGCAACAATTAAATTTTATTTAGGCTATTTTGTCTATTTACAGTAATAAAAAAATATGATATAAGAAACATCTCTTTGAAAATTATTAACTAAATTATTTCGCTATATGGAAAATAACAAACTTAATTCCGTACATAATTTTGTACAGGAAAACGCTATAAGCGTTAAAGAACTGGCTGAAATTGCAAGCTATATGCAATTCTATGACGGAAAGTATCCCCTGATTGAAAACGGCAGTAAGCTTCCTGAAGCTGTTCGCTATGCCGACGGAACTGTTTCGGATGTTTTTCTGGCATTAAAGAAAATTGTAGCCATTCATACAAACGGTATGGACATTTTGTTGGAAGACAGTGTTCTTTCTCTGTCGTTGTATACGGCCAAACAGTTTTGCAGCCAGTCAAAAGCCAAGCTTTTAACCCGAGACAAAGCGATGCTGTTCGCCAGTCGTTTGCCTCAAATTCAGGCAACACTGATGATGCTGGGCTTGCCGCCGCTGCGTGGTGATGGGCAATATTGGATTGACAGCGGTAAAAAGTTCTCGCCGCTTGTCTTAGACGTTAAAACGCGCACCATTAAGCCCGCCCTGCGGAATTGTAACTATTTTGTGCGTCCCGTAAGGTGTTAAATTATCTGCACTCAAAACTCCGAAGCCATTGGCTTTGGAGTTTTTTTGATGACAAAATCTCATAATAAAGACATAATATATTTCAAATTTCCTGCCCCGACACAAGCAGGTATTTGAATGGGGAACATAAGAATAGAAAATATGTAGATATACAAAATGTACATATACATAAAGCAGTCTTCTGTCTGCTGATCGGCTTCTGCCTTATGACGCTTATAAGCTGATAACCTCTGTTTTCAACATCTGCAGTCTGTTGTCCGCGGAGGTGGTTTGAAATTTCATAACCGGATTCTATCGGTCATTTCTTAACAAAAGATTGATAAAAAAATAAGTAATTTTCACGATTCGATGCAAACCCTGTCTCAGATTCGATTTGAGTCGAATAAAAAAATTTTTGTTTTTTTATCCGAATCTGAAAAAGAAAAAACAGAATCGCAGTTTTTTATGCTTGATGTGATGTGCTTCTGCGTCTTAATGTTTCTTTTTTGCTGACTTCATGCCAAATTTTATCTTTTCTGGGACGTCCTCTCGGTCTGGTTATAACCTGAGCCGTCTGCATCTGTTCTTGCTGTTTTGTATTTGCTTTTTGTTCAATGTTAAAAATATCGTTATAAAACAAATAAATTAAATCTTCATGGCTCATTTTGGTCAGATTAAAAACATCTCCCACGGCACGAGTACCGGTAAAGTAAGAATCACTGTTGGCAATTCTTTCAACATTAAAAGATACAACTTTTCCCTTTAAGGTTTCTTTTTCGGAAATAAGACTGTCTACCACGATTTTATTCGGTAACACAAAAACAAAATGCTTTCCGCTGGCAGTATTGCGTGTTGAGTTATGAACGACGATAAATACTGAATTTGGATTTTCTTTAAGCTGCTCTTCAAGAGTTTTATTAATGTCTCGTGTTTTACTTTCTTCTCCGTATACTTTTTTTAATCCTTGAATAACGCTGAGGCAGGCGTGAGGATTTTGAATGCAGTTTAATAAAAATTTATATTCAGGATAATCTTTGTTTTGAATTGTCTGTTCCAAAGATTTTAAGCCGCTGATTGCACAATAATAGCGGGGATGAACATCTTTGCCGAACAAACTTTTTAATGTTTGATTTTTAAGCCCGAGCTCTTTGGCGTATTTTACTTCTTCAACATTTTCAACCAAAGTTTCCCATAAATCTTTAGCAAAGCGCTGCTCTCTTTCAGACATTCTGGCTTGATTTTGTTCCATAAACTGTTCAAATGAAATGTCATTTTTTATATGGCTGTTAAAAGCTAATAATTCTGAACGAGTGGGATACGGATCGGATGATTTTCTGATTTGCAGATCTTGAGCCTGAGCTAAAGAGGATGGAGATAAAGCCGCAACAACTTTTAAAGCAGCCAAAACAATCAATCGTTTGCTGTGTTTGCTTAATCCCGTTTTTCTGTCAAAACGATGTAAGGCGCGTCTGCCTTTAATTTTCCATTCTTTTAGTTTGTTTTTAATGTCATCCCAGCTAATTTCTTCAAAATCATCCATTTTTATAATCCGTGTCTACTACATATTGTGAATTTAACTAAATATAATAACAAAATATACTAAAAGGGTAGCGCGTTCATTATAAAAATGAGTTTTCCACTGCAAAAAATTATTTTTTAGCCGAGTGTGTATTGCAGTGTTTGCATGTTGATTTTAAGATAATCTCCGCTTTTAACTTTTTCAAGAAAATGGTCTGAACGAGATATCAGAAAAGGCTGTCCGTTTTCTCGCAATTGATTGCCGATATGTGAATATAATGCATTATCTAAAATTCCGGTATTGCGGTCGATGATTAGTTTTGTCTTAATTTTACTATAGGCAGCAGCTTGGAAAACAGCCATGACAGATGCGTTGTTTTGTTGTTTTTCAAAATCAGACAAAAGTAAAATATGATCTTTCAAATCAAGCGCAGATGGATTTTTTTTCAACGCGTGTTTGATGAGCGGATCTCCTGCTGTAATAACGGTTCCTTGAATAACGGGGTTTTCTTTCCTGTAACCGGAAATATTTCCGTTTTTAAAGGAATTTATAATAAAGTCAGATTTGCGAATATAAGGGCGTTGCTGTAAAAGATAGATTGTTCCGCCGGTAATGGCAAATTCCATATCAATAGGATGTCCGAAATGTTGTTCTAAAAAGTTCACGGTTGCAATAAGTTGCGGTAATTCTTGACCTAAGTCGGTTTTTATTTGTTTCAAAGAAAGATAACCGACATCCGTATGAAAGCAAGCGTCATCAGGTATATTTTGCAAATTATTTGGCAGTAACAGGATGTTTTTATGTTCGTTTTCGGTGCGGATTTCGATGTGTTTTGATAATTTAAGAATGCCGTTATTTATTAAATGATGAGCTTTAGGATAAGCGAAGTGTATGGAGACAAAGGGATCACCGGCAAAGTCTTCTGAATAAATAACGCCGGATTTTTCGGGAGCGGCAACCATGGATTGGATAATAACGGACATATTCGCGGCAGTGCCAAGTGTTGAATTGTATACGGTCTTCAGCGCTTCTGTCATTTGAGCTTCGGATTGTACATCTAAAACAGATTCAAAAACACCGGAGTATGTTTGTCCGGATATATCCTCAATATCTGCCGAGGATCTGACGGCAATGCTCCCGTTGCAAGCCGATAAGGCAAGAGAGGCTTCTTGTAAAATTGTATCGGATATATGGCTTTTTTCTGTATAATCGGTGTGCGCTGTATGAGAAAGAATAAAAGTCTGCGGAATACAAATATGAATACCTGATTTCTGCAACTCGGTAACAAGGGGATAGACGTCGGACAAACCGCGTGCTTTTCCTCCGGCATACTGTGCGAGCGCCGGATTATTTTGCATATCGGTGAGAGAAAAAAGATATTGTGCCGTCATTTGCTGAAAAACTCAAATTCTGGCGCCAGCGAGAGGACTCGAACCTCCTGCCCACAGTTTAGGAAACTGTTGCTCTATCCTGATGAGCTACGCCGGCGTCGCTTCTTTATAACCTGAATTATACTTGACTTCAAGTTTTTTATTTTGCCAGTTTATCCAAGAATTTAATTTGAATATCAGCCAATTGTTCAACGGAATTGAAGTCTACATATTCATTGCTTGCATGCATACCTTCACCTGTTCCTGAATGCATGATGACTGTTGATCCCTTTACGGCAAAAGCTCTTGAATCTGTTGCGCCTCCGATATGTTCAAACTCAATCGGTTTTCCGAGAATGCTTTCTGCAAAATGTTTATAATCCAGAATATAGGGATTTTTTTCATCCATAACGACAGGTGTGCTTTCGGATACAATTTTATAAGTAACGCCTTTTTCCAGACATTTATCCAGATTTTTCTTTAAACCGTCAACATTTGATGTTTCTGTCAGGCGAAAATCACACAAGGCTTCGGCGTGCTTTGCGATGATGTTGGATACTTCTCCGCCGTTAATCGTGGCAAAATGAACCGTGTCGACCCATTTATTTTTAGGTTCCGGTCGTGCATTTGAAAAATAAGGATAAATTTTTCTGATATTAGCCAAAGTCATCATTAACTGTTCGTTGGCGTCTAAGCCGTCCCAAGGTGTTGAACCGTGAGCCTCTTGTCCTTCTGCGATAATTTTAACAAAAACAGGATTTTTGCATTTGCTGACAATTTTTTGAATGTCGCCGCCAACATCGTTGTCTAAAACGATTTTGGCTTGAATATTGGGATAGGCATCCATAAAAGCATGCGTGCTGGCGCTTCCTTTTTCCTCATCTGTGGAAAGAATTATGCCGAATTTTATATCAAGTTTATTCTTTAATACATGAAACATTGTATTAAAGGCAACGGCGGCAAATGATTTCATGTCCAAGGTACCGCGTCCGTGCATTTTATTGCCGTCCATATACGGTGTGAACATTTTATCGTCCGCCGGAACAACATCTAGATGGCCCAGAACAACGACATCAAAATCAATAGTGTTTTGATTGCGAATAAACAAAACGGGAGATGCGTTGCTGCTTCTGAAGATTTCGACCAAAGCGCCGCTGCCGTCAAATAATTTTTTGCAATATTCGAGACATTTATCTATTTCAACGGCATTGCCGGTTTCTGTTCTGAATTTTATCAGGTCGATAGCTGTTTCTTTCAAATTCATTGCTTTTTCCTTATAGTTTTACTTTTTATTCATCATATTGCTTTATGTTTAATATAAATAAGATAAAAAAGGATTAAAGGGCAGGCAATGAAAAGAATATTTTTAAGTTTATTGATGTTTTTCAGCTTGGGTGGAACTGCCTTGGCTCAGGATGGTGTTGTTGAGGACAGCGAAAGCGGTCTGGCGCTGCCACGAATGGTTTCTTTGCGCTCTAATTTAATCAACGCTCGTTCCGGTCCGGGAGCGCGGTATCCGATTTCTTGGGTGTATATGCAAAAAAATGCGCCGGTTGAAATTGTGGCCGAGTTTGAATTATGGCGTAAAATTAAAGATTGGAAAGGCTCTGAATCCTGGGTGCATAAATCTATGCTGTCCGGTCGTCGCAGTGTTAAAGTTGTTACGCCCGGTGAAACGAATATTTATAAAAAACCGGAATATAATGCGCCGATTGTCGCTCGAGTAGAAGAAGAAGTCGTCGGTATTGTAAAAAAATGTCCGGCAGAGAAAGATTTTTGCCTGATTACATTCGATACGATTGACGGCTGGATCGCAAAAAGCAATTTATATGGTCTCTATCCGAACGAAGTAATTGATTAAAATTATAAAAAAAGCCCCTGCACAATAAAAAGACTGTGCATAAAAATATATGTGCTTGCCAAGAGTCGCATATTATTTTATCTAAAATTTAAAGGGGTTTTTTATGAATAAAACAAGTTTAAAAACGTTTGTTTGCAGCTTTGTTTTAACTTTATTTGCTATTTTAAATGTAAATAAGGTGCTTTTTTATGTGGATAAAACCCCTGTTGAACCCCTTAAAATTCCACATAAAAATATTTCTTTATTCTTCAGTAAAAACAGTCATGTTCATGCCTCAGGCATTGAACCGGTTCACAGCGTCGAGCTGCCTCGGGTTAAAGCTCGAGATGCTTTGCTGGCGCAAAATATTCCGATAATTCCGGGAAAATATATTGTAAATGATATTCCTGATTTGTTGGAAAATGATGAGATACCGCTCGAAATGGGTGAAAAAACGGAGCATTTATCGGATGAAGGTATCGTTGTTGCTTCTTTACCTCAAGAGCATGCCGAGCCGATAGCTGAAGCAGCTCCTGAAACGGTTGTTGATGAAACGGATGAAAAGCCGGTAACGGATGCGTCTGAAAATGAAAAAACTGAAGAAAATTTTGATGATGCGTCGCCGCACTCTATGGTTATAAAGGCAACACGGCAAGTTATTCGGATTGATAATGTAAAAAAACGGCAAGAGCGTTTGGCGGCTGCACAATCGGATATTTCTTCCGAACCGGATGAAAAAATACCGTTGTTGGATACAAAAGCTAAAACTTCCGGAACTGTAAAAGTCGTTGAGGTGGATAAGGCAGGTGAAAATCAGCTGGCATCGTTGAATAAAAATATGCCGTTGGCTGATGTCGAAAAAGAAGTTAAGGCTGTTCAGGAAGATAAAGCTTCCGAACCGGTCTGGGAAACAATGGCTGAAAAACATAAGGATGTTAATCCGTGGGTTGTTGCACGCGGAAGCAAATTTCCGAAAAATAAGCAAGTGTTGAAAGAAGAATTTTCTAAAAATAGCGCGGAGATTTTGCCGGATAATAAAGCTCAGAATAAAAAA
Organism: uncultured Azospirillaceae bacterium; assembly: GCA_964440165.1. Taxonomy (GTDB): domain Bacteria; phylum Pseudomonadota; class Alphaproteobacteria; order RF32; family CAG-239; genus Scatocola. The sequence continues at coordinate 41,950 of CAYTQF010000001.1, read as the reverse complement.
CAGGTTCAAGTAGCGGTAAAGGATAATATTTTAATTCCGATCCCTCGAGATATTTTAGATGATGATGATCTTGTGCCGCGTTTGGGTGAAAATGCGCCGGCGCCGCCGCGTCCTGTTGCTCCGATAGCAAAAGAGAAAAAAACGGAAACATCTTTTTTGGATAGTCTGAAATCAGCATTTTCATCTTCAAAAGATAAAAAAGACAATGCGGTTCAAGAAATAAAAGATGCCGCGAAAAAAATATTCGGCTCCGGAGAAAAAGAAGGAAAAATAAAGTCGTCTAATAAATCCGGAAAACAGGAGAAAAAACATCCGCAGATTTTGCCGACGGAGATCAGATTGTCTTTTCAGCCGAACCGAGCCGAAATTTCAGGGCAGACATTGCGTTGGATGCAAGCTTTTGCCAATAAGGCGGTAGAGGATCAAAATGTGGCGCTGGAAATAAGAATTGACGGTTCAAACTCTTTTGCTTTGCAACAAAAAAGATTGAACTTGTTATATAATATTTTCACATCAAATGGTGTGGAATATCGAAAAATAAATACGGTTTTTGTTGAGAGGGAGCCTAACTCTTTCATCGTCAGAACCGTTAAAATAAACAAGGAAGTGGATCCGGAAGAAAATGACGGTTGGAAAAAATATTATCAACGGTGGTAAACGATGCTAGCTGGTAATAAGTCGTTGCTGAAACTTGATTATTTATTTTTCCGTCTGTATGATGTAGAAAATAATTGTAGCTTAGGAATATTGTTATGAGCATGAATTTTAAGATTTTGATGATATTATTGGCTTTGTTTATCGGGGGTTGTATGGGGACTATTAGTAATCCTGTAACGCTTCCTGATGACGATTGTGAAGAAGAGGTTGTTCCTGCATCGCCGGCTGCCGCAAAAAACGCACCTGTGGATTATACTCGGACAGCTGCAGACTATCGTCAATACGGCGAGCGTACACCGAGAGATAAAAATATTGTCAGAACCGGTGCTGGAAGCAATATGTCTGCCTCTATTCCTCCTTCTGTAGATGATGAAGTTGAGGCATATGAAGAAACAATCGTTGAAGATGAAGTTGTTGAAGAAAAGTTTGATGCTCGTAATTCTGAAGACCCTGTAGAAGATTGGTTGGCGGAAGAAGGACAAACTTTAAAAGGCTTATTGACGGAATGGAGTGATCGTGCCGGCTGGCGTTTGGTTTGGAAAACCAACAGAAATTATCCGCTGACGGCCGGAGCGATGTTTAGAGGTCGTTTTGCTGATGCCAGTGCTGCATTGATACGTACATTCGCTCGGGCTAAACCGGCCCCTGTGGCTACATATTACAAAGGAAACCGTGTGCTTGTTGTAGAAACGATGGAGGATGAAAATGCGTTTGAATAATTTTAGCAAAAACAGTCTGCTGGCTGTTTTGTTCGTCGGGTTGGCTTCTTCCTGCTCTATTTCTACGGATATGGATGCTACAATTGAACGCGAAATAAAAAACGCTACGGTTCTGAGTCAAAAAGCCAAAGTGCCTTCAAAACCTGTTGCTGAAGATGTTGTTCGTGTGAAGAATGATATTTGGTTGGGAGACAGCAGCGAAATTGAGTACGATGGTCAGCCTCTGCCAGCTAATTTTGAAACCAAAGACGGTATTACTTTGATTAGTAATCGTCCGATTACGTTATATGAAATCGGCGATATGATTAATAAAATCACATCTTTGCGTATAAGCTATGCCGGCGATCTGGACGGCGAAAGCCGTCAAGGTGCTGCCGCCAATAAGCCGGATCCTCAAAATGTAAATGTGGATTGGACAGAGCCGAGTAAAATGCTGGTTTCTTATCAGGGACCGTTAAGTGGTTTGCTTGATGAAATCGGCTCTCGTTTCGGTATTTGGTGGAAATATGATAAAAAAGAAATCTATTTCTATAAAAATATTACACGTACATTTGTATTATACAGCTTGCCGAGTGAGCCGAGCATGAACGTTACGGTCGGCGGATCATCAAGCGGTGGCGGTGCCAGCAACTCTTTGACGATGACAAATGCCGCAAAGCTTGAGTTTTGGAAAAATATCGAAAACTCTATTAAGTCTATGGTCGACGGTAAAGCTCAGATATCTATGGATTCATCTAACGGAACGGTTGCTGTTACGGCAAATCCGAATGATATTAAAAAAGTGGCAAAATTTATTAATGAACAGAATGTTCGTTTGTCTCGTCAGGTGGCCATCAGTGTAAAAGTTTTGCAGGTCAATGTTGATGACAGCGATAACTATAATATGTCTTTGAAGAGCGTGTTTACGGATCCTGCCGGCGGTTCTTTCGGTTTGGAAGGCATTTCCGGTGCGGCAGATTCTGTTGATAATCTGACAATGACATTATTGCCTGGCAACTTTAATATTGATGCGGCTATTCAGGCATTGTCTTCTCAGACCACAACAAATCTGATTACCAGTGGTACGATCACAACGTTGAATAATAAACCGGCGCCGATTCAAGTTGTAAAAAAACAGAACTATATTTCTGAAATTACCAAAACAAACAGCGGCGGCGATTCAAATTACTATGATATTTCAACCGAAACGGAAGAAATTGAAACCGGTTTTACGATGAATGTTTTGCCGAGAATTTTGGAACATGGTCGTGTTATGCTGATGTTTAACTTAACATTGTCTGATCTGTTGTCTCTGGATAAAGTAAACTTGGATGACGGCTCTACAATTGACGGTAATGGCACCGGCGGACAATATATTCAAAACCCGGTTATTGAATCTCGCGGATTTTCTCAGGAAGTTGCTATGACTTCAGGACAATCTTTAGTGCTGACGGGTTATGAACGTGTTGAAAATTCAACATTAAAGTCCGGTATCGGTTCTGCCACCAACTCTCTGTTGGGCGGTACGGCAAATGCTGAGAAAGTAAGAAGCGTATTGGTTATTATTTTGACACCGGTTGTTCTTGAATCTCCGTTAAATCCGGAATCCAGAATGCGGAATCTCTAAGTTTAAGAAAGGAATATAGCCTTGCTGGAAGATGCAAAACTGTTGGATAATGATTTAGACTCAAGCGCAAACCGCTCATGGGGAACCACGACGGTTGTGCAGGGTATGAATTATGCCGCCGGTTTGTTCTGGCAGCCGTTGCAAAACAAAGATGATCCTTATGCTGAAATTGAGGATTCTGCTGATAGCGTTTTAGAAGGGGCCGATTTATTTGCTCTCAAGCCCGGAAAAGCTGTTCAGTACGGTCTTTGTACCAGTGTTGACGGTTATAAAAAAGGCCAGCCGTCTATCGCTGTGGCTATCGCTACGGCTCTATCGGATAAATCATCGTATGTTGCTGTTTTTAAGGTCGATAACGGTTGGTGGTACAGCTGCGTACGTAATGATATTATCTTGTCCGATGGTGATATGCTCTTTCTTAAAGAAGAAGATGCTAAAAATCAGTTTATGTCAATGTTGGCCGTTCCTGATTGGGGACGCAAAATTGCACCTAAAGAGTGGGGCATTGAGGAAACTGATAACACGGATATTGCGACGCTTATCGGCAGCGGAACATTGGCAAAGCTGCAAAAAATTAAGGCTTTGCGCGGTAAAAAGCTCTATGCTGTTGTCGGTATTTCGGCAATCGTTGGTTTTTGGCTGTTATCTAGCTTGGTAACAAATGTTTTGCTTGCTCCAAAGAAAAAGCCAATGGTCGTTGCACCGATCCGACCCAAAGTCGTCAAACCGGTCGAAGCCCCGGTTGTTCTGCCGTGGACAAAGATAAAAGATCCTGAAACGATTTTGATGTCTTGCTATAATGACAGCATGAAATTGGTAAAGATCATGCCGCCGGGATGGAAGATAAACGGCATTAACTGTTCTGAAAGCAGCGTTACAACATCGTGGAATCGCCAAGTCGGTCGTATTATCTGGATGGATCAGGCATTAAATGAATCCGGAATCAATTTTTCAGCCCGTTCTATTTCTGATAACGGTAATACGGTTATTGCCGGAACATCATTTAAAGCAGCAGAAATAAATTCTCCGCCGGCATATCGTTCTGTTGAGTTAAAAAATATTTTGAACGACTTATTTCAGTCTCTGGATATTCGTGTAACATTAAGTGATTTTATGTATACACCGCCGGAGGCGAAACCTCAGCAGGTTCCCAAAGGACAGAAACCGCCGGCTCCGAGAAACTATAGAATGGTCAAATTTTCGTTCTCGACAGTGCAAAACCCATCACTTTGGTTGGATTTGTTAACAAAATTTTCAGGACTTACGATTACTAATATAAAGTATAACACCGATAATAATATCTGGCAATATGAGGGAGCAATCTATGTTTTATAATCAATACGGAAAAACAGGCGCGTCTTTGTTGGTATTGGGATTAAGCCTTATTTGGGGCAGCAACGTGTTTGCTCAAGAAAAACTGATGTTGTTGGATACTCCGGCTAAACCGGCTCCGGTTACTCCCGAGGTTAACGTTCCGGCTCCGGCTGCAGCTCCACAGCCTAAAGCGGCTGCGACCGGTAATATTGAATTATCGTTAGACGATGAATTAGGGGATGATGATTTAGGTTTTTCTCTTGAAAATGATGATGAATTAGCTCCTGCTCGTCCAGCTCCGATAGCCGTACAGCAACCTTCTGCAGAAAATAAAGCAGCATCTCCGGTTGCACCTCAGTCCGTTTCTGCAAATGTTTTGCCGAAAGAAGATGCTGCCGGTTCTGATAATTTGATTAAAGCATATAATAATTTTGTTGATGAAAATGATCGTCGTGGATTTGAAAATAAAAATAATGATGATCTGAAATTCAGCGATAAAATTATGAGTCAGGTAAAAGAAGATCTGTTTTCTCAAATGGCAGATATTGAAAAGCAAACCAGCTTGCTGACGTTGGAACTGAAACGCGAAAAAATTAAAAGTGAAATTGAAGCCATGAAAGCAGCTCGCTTAAGGGCGGAACAAGAAGCTTTAGCTCAACAGGAAGCTAAGGAACGTCAACAACAAGAATGGGAAAAAGAACAGGAACGCAGACTTTTGCAAGAAGAACAAAAGTTAAAAGAACTGGAAATCCAGTACGAACAATTGCGTCAGGAAAAAGTTCTCAAAGCGTATAAGGAAAGTTTGTTAAAGAGCAATCAAGAATGGGTTGATTATAATGCACGTATGTATAATCAGCTGGTTAAGGAAGAAAAACAGCAAGATGAATTAATTAAAAAACAAAAAGAATATTTTGCTGATTTGAGTGCTGCAGTTAACAGAACAGCAACAGCAGCTCAGAAAATGAAAGAGCAATATACTAAAGAAGTTGCTAATTTGCAAACGCAGGTTGCTGTATTAAAAACTAAGCTGGAAGCTGAAAAAGTTGCTTTTGAAGAAAGTAAAAAAGCCGGTCCGAACCCGTTTGCTTTGGCTGATGATGACAATGCACCTAAAAAGAAATTATCTGAAGAATACGCTATTATGGAAATCAGCGGTAAAGGCGAACATTTGGTCGCTAAGTTGATTAATCGCAGTGGTGGTTCGTTTATGGTTAAACGCGGTACAATTCTTAATACGGGACATGTCGTTGAAGATATCACGCAGACTTATATCAGCGCAGATAAAAGCGGTATCAAAGATTATCTCTATTTCTCTGCCGGCGGTATTTTGGAAAAAGAACCTGAAAAAGGTATTGAGGCATCAGCTAAAGGCGGCGAAAGTAATATGAAACAATCCGGTGATAACGGTTTGTCTATATCCAAAAAGGTACCTAGCCTGCGTGAAGGAATGTTTGTAAAGTAAAATATTATGGCAGACAACGGTGAAGATAATGAATTAGAAAATCTTGCCGAGGATTCTGGTAATGCGGAAACTTCGGAAGATTTATCTACGCCGGAATCTCCGGAAGAAAGTAAAAACAAAGAAGGTTTAATTCAGTCTTTATTCAGTGCCGGTAATAAATTACTTACTCTGCCTAATTCCACCACTATTTCAATAAATGATGATACAAGACGCCTGTTGGCTTTGTTTTCGGACGGCCGCTTTATTGTTGTTGAAACACATAAGTTTGACGGTCGTGTAATGAGTTTTCAGGTTTTGGCAAAACGCAAAGGTTTGCGTTTTGGGAAGCCGATTTTTGTTACACAAAACGAATTAAATGCTATTTATGCGTATGGTGAACGTTCAGGTCCGGTAGAACTTTCAGAAAAAGAAGTTGAAGAAAACCAGTTACAAATGCAGCGCGACTTTGTGAATGTTGTGGCCAGAGCCGCAGCTTCTAAAGTTTCGGATATTCACGTTGTTGTTGCCGACAGCACGCAAATTATGTTTCGTGTAAACGGTATGATGCAAACTGTGATGGAATATGACGGTCGCTGGGGTGAAGCATTTGTGCGTGCAGCGTTTGCTTCTGCGGATATTTCTGACTCCAACTATACGCAAAATGAATTTCAGGGCGCTCAAAAACTGGGTTCAACGCCTTTACGCGGTTCAAACGGTAAATTAATGCTGCCGCATAACGTATTGGCTATTCGTCTTCAGTTTAATCCGATTGCTTTCGGATCACAGTATTTGGTTATGCGCTTACTTTATGCCGATGATAATCCTGATGGATCGGGTGATTTATCATCTTTGGGCTTTGGTGAGTATGAAGAAAACTTGTTTTATCGTTTGCGCTCTGTTCCGACAGGCTTGAGCGTTGTTGCCGGACCGACCGGTTCCGGAAAAAGTACGACGTTGCAAAGAAATATGATCAAGCTTTTGCAAGAAAAAAATTATGAGCTGAACTTGATTACGGTGGAAGATCCTCCGGAGTATCCGATTCCGGGAGCCCGTCAAATGCCGGTAACTAATGCCAATACAGAAGCAGAAAAGGATGAGATGTTTACAAAAGCCTTATCTGCAGCGTTGCGTTCAGACCCGGATGTTATGATGGTGGGTGAAACACGTTCTTTGTCAACAGCAGAATTAACATTTAAAGGTGCATTATCCGGACACGGTGTGTGGACAACCTTACACGCCAACTCAGCGCCGGCTATTATTACGCGTTTGCGTGATATGGGAATTCAAAAGTTTATGTTAGCCGATCCGGAATTGGTTAAGGGATTGATTTCTCAGCGTTTGTTTAGAAGACTTTGTCCGCACTGTCGTAAAAGCGTTAAAGATATGCTTGATCATCCGGCAGTGAAACGTTTAAAAATTGCATTAGGTGATTTTGGTATTGAAAATACCTATATGCGCGGTCCGGGATGTAAATATTGTGATAACCGCGGAATTAAGGGACGTTTAAGTGTTCCTGAAATCATTATGCCTGATGCGACATTTCTTGAATTGATGATTGATAGTCAAACCCGACGCGCTATTGACTACTGGACCAGTGATTTGAACGGTCGTCCGCTGAAAGATGCGGCTATTGAACGCATGTTAAAAGGTTTGATTGATTTGGAAGAAGTTGAACGCTGGTGCGGTTTGCTTGATCAGCGTCCTGTATACTAGGAGATATCCCGATGGCAGAACCGGCAGCAAGAACAAAAAGAACTTTACGAAAAGTCAGCGCAGTAGAAATTAAATATGCTCAAATAATATGTTTATCTTCAAACAAAACACGTTTGAAAATGTATCGCAAGATAGCCTCTTTAATGGCAAACCGTTTTTCATTGATGGATGCCTTGGATATGCTTTATAACGGTGCCAGTGATAACGGAAAAAATCCTTATGAGCCGATGGCTATTGCAATTGTTTCTTGGATGAAAACATTGCAAAACGGTTTGACTTTTGCCGACGCGTTAAGAGGATGGGCTCCGGCGCGAGAAAGATTAATGCTTTCAACAGGTGATGTCTCAAACTTGGAAAGCGCATTATTAAATCTGATTAAAGTAACGGAAGGTTCAACCAAAATGATCCGACCGATTGTCGGATCTATTGCATATCCGGCATTTTTGACGATGATGTCCGTATTGATTTTGTATGGTATCGGTGTGTATATGGTGCCGCCGATGCAGGAAGCTGCTCCGACATTAAGGTGGAAAGGAACAGCAGCGGATTTGGTTGCTGTGTCTGAATGGATTCAAGTTTATTGGGCTGTTGCGTTCGCCGCTTTACCGGCAGCAATGCTTTTGATTTATTCGACTATTGGTATTTGGACCGGAAAAATAAGAGTGTTTTTTGATAGGATGCCGCCTTGGTCGTTGTATAAAATTTTTACCGGTATCAGCTGGTTGTTGGCTATGGCTGCATTAATTAAAGGCGGAACACCGGTTTCAAGTGCGATGAGTGCTTTGCGCCGCGATGCTAACAGCTATCTGCGTGAACGTATTGATAAAAGCCTCCGTTATATTAACAACGGTGATAACTTGGGACAGGCTTTGTATAAAACAAATCTAGAGTTTCCGGATAAAGAAATTATTGCAGATTTAACCGTTTATTCCGAATTGGATAATTTTGAAGATGCAATTGATAAATTAGCCAATGAATGGTTGGATGAATCTGTTTATGTTATTGAGCAAAAAGCCAGTATTTTGAATATGATAGCCTTATTGTCCATTGGTGGTGTGATCGCTTGGGCGGTTATGGGCGTGTTTGATATGCAAGATCAAATTACAAGTGGTATGGGAAAATAAAGATGATACGAAGCAAAATCTTTTTAGGCGGAATAATTGTTTTTGGTATTTTGTTAACCACGGTTATAGCTTTTTTACTGTCGCAACGTCCAAGTTCTAAAAATGTTGCCGCCAATCAGGAATTAGTACAGATTTCTTCTAAAATTCGCCAATATTATCAAAACCGCCCGGATTATCGAGGACTGAATACGGCAGAAGTTGTTAAAAACAATTTATATGTCGGTAAAGTCAATAATAATGTGATTTTAAATAGCCGGGGAAAATCGGTTTTGATCGGTGGAGATGCTGCAGGAAGCATGGTAATGCCCGGTATCAGAAGTTTTGTTATAAGTTATCTTGATTTAACCCGTAAGGAATGCATTGAACTGTCTTCTCGTTTTTGGCAGGAGACAGAAAAGCTTGGCGTTCTTTCCATGAGCATAATTAATGAAACTTATAATCAAGAGTTTAATTGGGGCGAAGACGGACTTCCTTTAAGTAAATCCCAAGCTGAGAAGTATTGTAAGAATAAAAACACATTAGTTTGGTCTTTTGAATAGCCTTTAAGGATTTTTGGTTTTCGTTACAGCCGCTATTAACGTATTATTCATAAACAGAGGTATATACTGATAATAGCGGAAAAAGCATAATTTTAAGAACCAAAAGAGGCAAACCATGCGCGAAATGATACTAAAAGCAGTGGCTAATCCTCCCAAAATTTTGTGGGGGCCTTTTTTGCCGACCCTGTTAAATCTGGGGTTGCAGTTTCCTTTTATGTTCATCTGCATGGGTATTTGGAACACAAACCCGTTATTGTTTATTATGACGATTGTTATTGGCCACGTCTTTGTAATTTTTTTGGGAACGAAGGATCCGCATATTTCCACAATGTTACAGGCATTTGGTCAAAGCCGCGTTATAAGTACCAACCTGTATAAGAGTAAGGGGAATAAATTTGCGCCCTGAGGATTTTGACTTTTTATCCATGTTTGTACAAGGCTTGTCAAACATGGAAGTTGCCATAGCCGTTATTGGATTTGTGTCGGCTGCTGCGTTTGCCGGTTTATGGGTAACCAAGTTGGGACACAAAATATTGCCGCAACCGCATGAATCTCAAGTTGCGGACTTTTTGCCGTTTAATAAATTAATGGCAGACGGCATTACTATCCGCTGTTATAATGGTTCGTTTGCCCGTGTGTTTAAGGTTGAGGGCGTTGATCTGGGATTTGTTTCCGAAGAAAAAAGTTTATCGATGATGGAGGCCCGGAAGCTGTGGATCGACAGTATGGGTGAACTTCAGGTTATCTGCAGGGTGATTACGCTGCGAGAGCGTATAGAAATGGATGCGGATGTCGGTGAATTTAATAATGCAATTTTAGAGCAAGTTTCAGAAACTTGGCACAATACGTTGGATAGAGTTTACAGCAACTCTCATTATATTATATTATCCGTGGCGGATCGTCCGGAAGCTTTGAAAGACTTAAATTATACATCGCAGTCTTTATTGGCAACCTTAAATGATTACGGCGTCAAACCGATGTTTGAAACGGAAGACAGTCCGGCAACCGAAAGTCCTTTTTATATTTACAGCCGTATTTGCAGCCCGATCAGCAAACCGTTGCCAAAAGTCGGTACGGCAGAAGGTTATCAGTTAAATGGTATGCTAACCGCGGATCATATTCATTTTACGGAAGAAGAAGGTTTAATCCGTTTCTTTTCCGGAAATAAAGAAAAACTCTGTATTGTTATGGGAATTCGAACTCCCGGAGACTTTATGGATGAATCAATGATTTCATCTTTATTGTCTATCGATTGTGAATTGACGTTATTACATAATATTAAGCCGATGTTTAAGCCAAAAGCGCGTGCTTTATTAATGCAACAACAGAGAATGGCAACCTCAACCAGTTTTTCTGCCGATGTTGTAACCCAATATAGTGAAGCCTTATCGGCTATTGAAGACAGTGATGCCGATTATCAGGCTTTAACCGAATATTCTATGGATATCATTATTAAAGGTGATAGCAAGGAAGAAATTGACTTTGGTGAGAGCGAAGTACAGCGTATCTGCCGCTTATTCAGCGTAACGCCGGTACGTGAAGGCTGGATTGCTCAGGCTGCTTTCTTTAACCAGTTTCCGACGTATGATGTTTATCCGAGAACCTATCGTTATTTATCTCGAGTTGTTGCCATGGCTGTATGCTTTGATAAACCGTCTGAAGGCTTTTCAAAAAGCGACTGGGGACAAGGCGCTATTACGATTTTCCGTACAACATCAGGTTCCGCTTATCGTTTTCAGTTCCATGTTTCCAGTGAAGATTCTGCCGTGGCACACTGCTGTATTATTGGTCCGACCGGACAAGGTAAAACAACCTTGCTGACATTCTTGGCCGGACAAGCCATGCGTCATAAAGACTTAAAAGTATTCTTCTTTGACCGCCACCGTGGTGCTGAAATTTTTACAAGAGCCGTACAAGGTGCTTATGTCGGTTTTGACGGTGATGAAAAGAACGTTTCGTTGAATCCGTTTGATTGCAACAATTCTCCGAACAACAGAGCCTTTTTAAGACGTTGGCTGAAAGCTATTACAATGGTTGATGATGCTTTGGCTGAGCGTGAAATCGGACGTGCGGTAACAACAGCTTTTGATTATCTCAAGCCGGAAGAACGTATTTTGAAAAACTTATATAAGAGTTGTTTTTCTCCGACCGGAAATATGCGCCGAGAATTATTCCGTTGGATTAACCCGGATCAATACGGCGGTATTTTCAATGCAGAAAATGATAGTTTGGATTTGCACAGCAAACGCTTTATGGCCTTTGACTTTACACATATTTTTGAAGATGAAACGCTGGCGCCGGCAGTTATCAGCTACATCATGCATCGTATTCAGTCCGAGACCGGAGAGACCGGCGTGCCTTCATTGATTATGATCGATGAAACGGCGCCGATGTTAAAGCACCCGATGTTCCGCGACTATTTTATGATCGGTTTGCAAGAAGGACGTAAAAAACGTCAGGCTTATCTTTGTGCGTTTCAACAACCGAACATTATTGATAAGTTGGGTGTTGGTGAGGTTATCCGCGGTCAATGTCAAACCGTTATCTTTTTCCGCAACCCGCAAGCCATGCCTGAGGATTATGCCAACTGGAACTTAACCCAGCGCGAGATAGACTTTATTTTCGGTAAATCTTTCCGAGATTTTCCGTATGCAATTCTTCTTTCTCGTCCGGCAACGGGGGAATCTGTTATTTTGGATGTCGATTTAAGCGGCCTTGGCCCTTACCTGAAATTATACAACTCAGGTCGTAAAAATGTATTATTGGTTGAAGAACTGATTAAGGAATATGGCGAAGCTAACTTTGTTACAAAATATTTAAATATTGCGTGATTTTGTTAAAAATTATTTATAAGTGCGTGATTTTTTGCTATTATAAGTAATTAACGCTTCTGAAAAGGAGGACATAATGATTGGTAATAATTATAAAAAAATAAAGATCATGATCTTTGCCTTAATCGGCGTATTTGGTTCCGTTTCAGTAGCATCCGCTCAATGGCCGACACTTGACGGATCGGCAATCATACAAAAAGCCAAGTCAATTAAACAACAGATAGACCAGCAGATTACCATGATAAAAGAGAGTAGCATGGTCGGGTCTATTAATTCAGCAATAGGCGATGCCAAAGCCAGTCTGAGCAAATTTTCTCTTGATGAAGTTAAAGCAGCAGCCGCTAAAGCCGAAAAGCTGAAAAAAGAGGCAGAAAAAATCAAAAAAATAAAAGAAGATATTGATAAAGCTAAAAAACAATACGAAGAAAAGAAAAAACAATTTGAAGAATACCAATCTAAATTACAAGAAGCTAAAAATAAAGTTACCAGTACGATTGATGAAGCAAAAAGCAAGGTAGACGAAGCTAAAGGTATGGTCAATGATGCCAAAGGTATGATTGATGAAGCCAAAGATATGGCTGCCACGGCAAAAGATACGGTAGCTTCTGCCGGAGATTTAGCAAAATCACAACTTTCATCAGCAATGGATAAGACAGGCGTTTCTGCGGCCATCAATCAAGGAAAAAGTATTGCCGGCAGTGTCAGCGGAAAAGGAGTATCAACAAGTGCTTCTGTATCTGGAATTAGCAGTATGTCTGCCTCCGGCGTAGCTTTACAGACGTCAAACACTATTTCTGCCGGAGGTGTAAACAGTGTTGTATCCGGTGGAGCTCCTGTTGTAAATCGTCAAGCTTTTGGTTTAGCTGCAGGCGAGGCTGCACTCGGTGCAGAAAAAGTTTCAGGTTCTTCTGCTGATATTCGTGCGGAAAAACTGATAAATGCCGCGCAAACGAATGATTTCAGTGAGTTTGTTAATTCTTCACAAAAAATATATGATGCCGAAGAAAAAGCGCCTGTTACTTTAGGTAAGGCCGCAGCCGTATCTGCAAAACCGGAAGCATTAGATGCATCAGTCAAAGCATCTGTCGGAGAAAAACTTAATGTTTCCGGTGCCGCTTTAAGAGATACTGTTACCGAAACAACAGCCGGTGAGCTGAAGGCTGTTTCCGGTAAAGTATCCTCAGTTAGCGGTTTACAACCGGCCGCTTTATCTGCACCGGCTGCAGCGTCTCCAACTATAGGTAAAACATTGGCAACCGAAGCTAAAGCTGTTACCACACCTGCGACAGCCGCTGCAAGCAAGGTTTCTACAGCACTCCAGTCTTCTGCAGTATCAGCTGCACCGGCTTTAAGTCAAAGTTCAGCTATGCAAGCCGGCAAGGCTGCATTGGCAACCGAAGCCCGAGCTGTT
>CAYTQF010000001.1:0-28495 GCA_964440165.1 uncultured Azospirillaceae bacterium | reverse complement strand
CTCAGGAACAATTAATCGGAGAGCCTTTTCCCGGCCCTCATCCTCAACGGTAAAAAAAACGCCGGAATTAACTAGTGGGGCACCGACTGTGTCTAAAGCTGTAACGGGAACCGTTTCAAAAGGTGCGGCTCCGACACAATTGAAAGCATTGGATAAACGTGTTTGGTTAGAGGACGGTGCAACACCGCAATATGCCAGGTTAAGCAATAAAGAAACGATTTCTTTTGCGGATGTTGATTTAAATTCATGCAAAGATTTTAACCATTCTATTATGAATGATGGTGTAGAAGTTGAAATTATGCCTAAAAGCGTTGCAAAATTTTGCTGTATTAAAGCAGAACAAGTCAATGATCCTAAAGTCATTCAAGATTGTATGAAAAAAATGCTGGAAATAAAGCATAGTAAAGATGCAGACCTGGCTCAGGTCGGAGAAGGATATTACACGGTTTTTTCTTATGACAGTAAAGTCGGTGGTGTTCGCGAGGCTCTGGAGAATATTCAGTTTTCAACTTCTTATGAAGAAGATCGTCTGAAAAAATATAAGGAGAGCATGAAAAATTCATCAACCGGACAAGATGATATCAGTGTTCTTTCTTTAACAAATAAGGAGTTGCTGTTCTTATTAGATCGCTTACGTCGAATTTATGCATCAGCGGTGGTTAATGATTCAATTGCAAATTTATCAGATATTAAAGGTTCTGCGTTAGATGAAGATACAGAAATCGGCTTAAACAATACATCTGATAACAATTATTCCGGCAGTGTCAGTATGGCTGAAGAAGAATATTATATAATGCCGGATAATTTGGCGATTAAATGCGAGATTTCAATAAAAGAAAGCAGCGATGGCATTGCCGCTTGTTATCAAAAGCTTGTAGAAGAGCGTAATGCTAAGGATGCTAAAGATGCGGAAATTGCTTTGAATTTTTATGAAAATATAATGGCTGATGATATTTTGAAAAATATGGGCAAGAGCTTTCGTCAAAAACTGTTAAGCGCTCAGTTTGAGGAAAAGGAATTGGAAGAACTGCAAGAAAAATTGACATCGGCAGCAACTTTGCATGAACATGTTGAAGGAGCCGCAGCCGCCGGACAAGAAATTCAAAAAATGCTGGATGCTGTTGTTAAAATGTATGCGTCAAGCGTCAGTTTAAGCAGTTTAAGAAATGTCCCAAGGCTGACACCGCCTTCAACAAATGGAACGGAGGGCTAAATCATGTTTAAGAAACTGAGTATTTTTCTTGTTCTGATGATGTGTTTCCAGCCATGCAAAGCCCGTGCGGATATTGATGCTTTGCAAAAAATACAAAATGTTTTGGAAGATATTCAAAACAAGGTCCATACGGCACAAGAAAAGATTCAAGAAGTTAAAGATAAAGCTAAATCTTTGGCAGAAGGTGCCCAAGGTATGGTAAGCGATATCCAAAAAAGTATCAACGAGACCATAGATGGTGTTAAGCCTGATATGAAAATGTTTAGCAAACGCAATGCGAACCTTCCGACAGGGGATGTTGATAACGATGAAATGAATACCGCTATCGAGCAGGAGTATTTGCCTGATAATGCGGATGGTAATGACAAAGAAGTTTTTGAAGAACAACGAGAAAAAAATCAGGTTGTCATGCGAGATGTTGTTTCCAAAATTTATGCTCTGGCGTTTACAACCCGAGTACAGTTACAGCATGAAGATGTCAAAGATGATGATATGTCTGATACGCGTGAGATGAAACAGAAAGCAAATGATAAAGCAGTAGAAATGGTCGAGCGTTTGAGCAAAATATTGATTCTGGAAAGTGCTATCCAAGAATATCTGCATACACAAAGCATTGCTTCGTATAATATCCAAAGGGTTAATGATGAAGGAGACGAATGATGAAAAATATAAATAAAATCAGTCTCCTGACTTTAAGTTTTCTTTTGTTTGGCAATAATTGTTTTGCGCAAATAAAGTTTGATATAACCAGTACTGTCAGCAGCGTTACAGATGAAATCGGTAAAGTCCAAGAACAAGCTCAAGATATTATGAAACAGGGCGAGCATATGCAAACCTTTTTGAAAATGAAGGATGGTTTGACAGAAGGCCTTAATAAAATTAATGATATAAAAAAGCAAGTTATGGATGTCGCCGGAGATATTAAAGGCGCCGTTGATGATGTTAAAGGAGCTGTAGAAGACGCTAAGGGTATGGTTGATGATGCCAAAGGAGCCTTGGATGATGCCAAAGGCATGGTTAATGATGCCAAAGATATGGCCAACAGCGCTAAAGATATGGCCGGTGGGGCTCTTCAAAGCGCACAGGGCGCTGTAAATAATGCGACCGGAGGTCTGTCTCAAGCCAAGGATATGTTGCAATTACAGAATAAAATGGCCCAAGCTGAAAGCAATTATCAAAACAGAATTCAGAATCTCAATGCAGAAAAAGAAGCTGAATTGCAAAAACTGCGCGAAAATAACGAAATTTTACAAAAGATGTTAGCAGAAGCTAAGGGGGAAACATTTGAACCTTCAGCGCAAGTCTCAGAAAATGTCGTAAGTAATTCTGCTCTTGTATCTGATAGAGTTTTGGAACAAACAGCTTCATTAAGTGCAGAAAAAGCACTGGTTGCCGGAGAAAAAATAACTGCGGCAGCGAATAAAAACCAATTAGACCCAATATCGCCTAAACCGGCAGCATTAGATACATCGGCAAAAATATCATCCGCAACGACTGCTTTGAGCGTAAATAAGTCTGACATGGTATTGGAACCATCAATCGGTAAAGCAACCGTTGAATTAAATTCCGTATCTTTGTCAGCGAGAGAACCTGTTGCGATCAAACAAAATGAGGTTTTAACCGGTGTGCGACCAACGGTAGTAACATCACAGCCAGTCTTAAATAAGGCATCGGAAGTATCGGTTGCACCGACGGCTCAGAGCATTAATAAGCCGGATATGAGATTAGAACCGTCAATCGGCAAAGCAGCCGTTGAATTAAATTCCGTATCTGTATCAGTGAAAGAGCCGGTTGCCGTCAAGCAGAGCGAGACTTTGACCGGTGTACAGCCGACAACGTTGGTATCTCAAAAGACGGTTCCTGTTTTAGATAAAGCATCCGAAATATCTGTTACAGCGGATAATCTGAGTATAAATGAGTCCGATATGAGATTGGAACAGACAATTAATAACGCGCCTGTTGAATTAAATTCCGCATTTTTATCGGCGGAAGAACCTGTTGCTGTCAAACAGACCGAGATTCTGACTAATATACAGCCAACAGCGTTAACATCGCAAAAAATATTATCATCGGCACCTGTATTAGAAAAGTCTGTGCAAGATGTTGTAACACCTCAAACGGTAACAACGTTGGAAAAATCTACAGCACCATTGAATTCATCAATTATCTCAGGTGTCGTTAACAGAAAAGCATTTACCCAGCCGTTAGCAACACAAAACGTAACGGGAAGTATCAAAGTAGGAGGGGCATTACAATGAAACGGATCAGTCAAATAAGTCTGCTTGCTCTGAGCTGCCTGTTAGTGGGATATACGGAAGCCTCGGCTGATGATATTGCTGTTATTCAGGCGCAGATTGATGCCAATAATGAGCAGATTCAGGAAATTGAAGCAAAATACGCGCAGCAGGAGGAAGAGGTTACAGCGGAACACGAGAGCAAAAAGAGCTCATTGAAGGACCAAATTTCAAAATTAATGGATGCCGCCGGTCTTGTTGGTGATACTTTATCAAACATAAGTATTGAAGGTGTTCAAAATAAGCTTTCCGGTATGTTTGGCGGAGATTCCGGTGCCGTTTTGAACGAAACATTAAAAAATAACTTTTATGATAAAAATGAAGAAGCTACGGCAGAAGGGAATGCGCGTTTAGATAAATTCCGTCAGAATACGGCATTTAATGATAATGCTGCCGTTTATGCTAAAGCTGTTGATACCATGCGTGTAGGTGATGATAATCTGGAATATACACAAAAATTGGCGTCAAACGCTGCCGTCATTGAAACAACGCCGGCCGGAATTATGCTGGATATTTCTTTGCGAGTGGAAAATATGAAAATTCTGTTGCAGTATGCCGAGTTATTGATAAACGAGGTTAAAATGAATACCGCAAATGATTTGCTGGGTATGTCCAAAAAGCTGCGTAGTTATAATAAGGATGTTACGGAGTTTAATTTAGACGATTATGTTTATAAACCTGAATCATCCGGCGGTTTTTCATTAAACGGGCTAAAAGACAGCGTAACCGGAATTGCCGGTAGTGTCAGTGGAGCTGTTAATGATGCCAAAAATGCTGCAAATGAAGCTGCCGGTGCCGCTATGGGTGCGGTTGGAAGTGCCGTTCAAGGTGCGACCGGTGCTGTTAACAATGCAGTCGGATCCGCAACCGGAGCAATAAATGATGCCAAAGGAGCCGTTAATAATGCGGTAGGGTCAGCCACAGGAGCGGTAAATGATGCGACAGGAATGGTCGGCGATGCTAAAAATGCTGCAAGTTCTGCGCTGGGAGGTGCATTATGATAAAAATTAAGAAGTTTTATGCGCTGTTTTTATTGATTGCCGCGTTTACATATATTTCGCCGGTTATGGCATTTTTGCCGCCGCCTCCGGGACCTGTATCTCCGACGGTAGATCCGGGAACAGACCCTATGATGATTTTAAACTCAGTTACAAAACAAGTGCAAACCGTTCAGGCTCAAGCCAGTGCTTATATGCAGCAGTTGAATCAACAGGCGAAAGCCATGTTTAGTCAATATGTGGGAAAATTTAAAGGTTTTGCCGGTGGTATTTTCAAGAAAAAGCAAAAACAAGAATTACCCGGTTCTAAACAAATTCAAAAGTCAAAAATTGCTAACATAGAGGATCCGGCATCTGTTCAGGAGGCTATGTATACACTGTTTTTTGAATATCCTGCAGATTGTTCTGACGCCGGTTCTGTGTCCTCTTCGGGTAAAACACCGCGGCAAATGTGTGATGAATATCAAATAAAAGCGTCAGAATTCCATCAGGATACGTTGGTTGAATTATATACAGCCGTGCGTGAACTGGAAAAACAACTGCCGACATTAAAAGATTCCGTTAATCAGTTGGAGCAAGATTTGCAGGCCGGTAATAACGGCGCTGAGGATCCGAACGATGAGAACGGTGCATGGAAAAATGCTTATAATGCCTATGAGACCATGAATAGCATTTTAAAAATTATAGAAGAAGTTTCGGCTATGAGAGCCCAATATATTGCTGCGCAGGCAATCGGCAATCGTCTTGTTTCTCCTAAAACTCCTACAGCGGACAAAGAAGCGTTTTTGAATGATAAATATTTTACAACACCGGCTTTGCGCATGGCGTCGGCACATGTTAAAAATACGGAACAATTGGCGTTTGGACAAGTGGCTTCAATCTTAAAAAATGAAGCCGTGTCATTGGTGGCTGCACCGTCAAGTAAGCTGAGTAATCCTTTTGGTTCTGCAGAGCATATGGATTCTTTGCAAAATATTAACGACGCATATACGGATTTGCAACAGGCCGTCGTTTATCATAATCAAACCAAAACATTAGAAGGTGTGCGAACACTTTATGATACCTATAATAAAGCTGTTAAATTGCATAATAAAGCCGTTGAACGGTTACGGGCTTCCGAGAAATGTGCCGTTCGTTATATGTCGGATTATTATAATGATCCGCAAAAAGCATGGGACGGTGGTCTCATGGGCGGCGATGTAACCAAACACGATTTTCGTAAAGGTATTTCCGGTTGGGCATTGCAGGCTTATAATCAGGCTAAGTCGGAAGAGACAGAACTGGTCAGCAACGATGATTACGATGATAGTTTTATTGATAAATCCAATGTCAAAGGCGGTCTGGGAGATATTGATTCCATGGCGGCAGATTTACAAAAAAGCGGTCGTACCGGTTTGAAAGACCAAGGTAAGATGGATCAATTGACCGAAGATGCAAAATTGGCGGAGCTTCTGCCGTGGAATGTCGGTGCAAAATCGGCAGCGATGCTTGCTGAAAAACAATCATCTTGGGGCAGTGTCAAGAAAACTTTTCCGTTATGGAATGATATAAAAGGCTTTTATGTTCAGTATCTTGATGGAAAATATGATAATATCAAAGCTCGTTTAAATGATGTAAACGTCAATAACACGATTATTAAAGTTGCCAGAGCTCTAAATTCTTTTGTTGCCGATGCAACTGAAAAGCAAAACAATTTATCAGGATTGAACAAACTGGAGCAGCGTTTGAATAATGAAAGCTTACATTCTGATATTGTTGATACAGTGCGCCAACAGCATAAAGCAGCATTGGATCAAGCTTTAGCCCAAAAGAACACAACGTTAAAACAATTGCAGTCTCGTCAGGCATCATATGAAAAGCAGTTAAGCAGCTTGGGCAATCAACTGGCTGCAATGAACAGCGAGCTGCAAAGTGTTAATGACAAGCTGGTCGAGACAGATGAAGCGGTTAATACACTTAAAAAACATATGGAAACAATCCTTAAACGAGAAACGGATGTCGAAGATACCGTATCACACAAGCTTATTTATGAGGAATATGAACAAGTTATTGCGCCGAGTGTCTCTATTGACAAAGTTCAGGATAATAAGTTAAATGTTGGTACTTTTTCTAAAAAAACTTCATTAATTGGTGCGCAATTATCTCGTATGTCAGCACGTGGTATTGCCGAGCCGATACAGGAAAAAGGCACTTATACGCAGGTAAAAACACAAGATGTTGTCATTGAACATGAATTACCGGACAGCTACAATTTAAAAGTCTATCAGCTTAAAGAACATGAGGACAACCGTTTGTCTCTGCAATCTCAGCAGTCTTCTTTGCAAAGCAGGATTGCATCCGGTGAGAGCAGTATTGCCGACCTTAAAACACAGCTCAGTGATGTTAAAACACAATTGGAAGCTGTCGAAAGTAATTATGCCGCAAATGTCAGCAGAATTAATGCTGAATATAAAGAGAAAATAGAAGAGGCTATGCGGCAACATGAAGCAACCGTTAAAAAAGAACAAAATATTGATTTGGCCGATTACTTCATGCGCCATATCGGTCGTCCGGCAGCTTTGGCTGATGGGACGCCGGCACCGTTCAGTTTGGTTGAAATCTTGAATCAAGCAACCGGCTTAACGAATGACACACGCAGTGCTGCAGAGCAATTGGTCAATAATGCTCGTCGTCGCATAGATAATATGGGGGATGCGGCTTATCCCGCAAGCGGACATCAACAAATTGCTTCAATTCATAAGCAGTTGATCAAAGATTTGCAGGAAATTCCGGTAAGCGAATTGGCCGGTTACAGCGCCTCTTTGGCAAGTTATCGCAACTATACTTCAATTATGCAGCCGCTGAGCAGAATGTATCAAACATTTATTGTAGGATCGGCTTGTCTTAAAGATTCTTGTTTGCCGGCGGATAATGAATATTACGTTAGCATTAACGGTAAAGATAGAGATTTTAAAACGCCGAAAGCAGCGCCTTTTGAATATTTACCTCCGGTTAGAGAAGCTTTGTATTTTGATTATGAGGACTATAACAGCTTGTTTAAAAAATATGCGGCAACGGGATATTCTGTTCCAAGAGAAGAGTTTGCCGATTATTTAAACAAATATATGCTGCATGTTCCTATGGTTTGGAAACTGCTTTTGAAACAGCCGGTGTTTGTTGAAAAGGATATTGATTTGCAAACCTTGCTGAATCAGGGAGGTGAAACCAGAGTATTCAGCCGTGGCGGTATCTATCCGTGCAACTATAATAACCAATATATTGTAGATGCCGTAAATGGAGAATACGAAATTTATTATAATGATCCGACAGTTGAAGCAGAACAAAAACCAAGCATTACCGGTTTTAATCTTCCGAGTTGTACCAACCTAGATATTAACCGTGATAAGCATTTCTATTTTACGGTTAAGAATATCAGCGAAGATGTTTCGGGTGGTGCTTCAGGTAAAGATATTACCGCGTTCCGCAGAACAGTTTCTGCCAGTGAATTGGGCATACTTTTGGATGGCAGTAATGGCGGTATTAAATTGAGATCATTGCCGGCCAAAGCGTTCAAGAGTTTGTCTGATGAGCGGGAAAAACAAAGCGGCAAAGGATCTTTGTCTTTGGCTTTAGCCGATATCGGAAACTTAAAGCATAACCAAATTCAAGATTTCTTATTTGCTGCAGATATGGAACAGAGTACTGCACAGAATATGATTGAAACAAAAGTTGAACTGGAAAACGCTAAAAAAACATTGTACGATATGTTTGAACAAATTGGGTTTGTTCCGACGGCTGATTTTGATTTGTCAAAAACAAGTGATTACAATTTGGCACGAAATACGCTTCTTCGCGAAAAGAACAAATTGGTTAACTCGGCTAAACGCCAGTTATCCAATCTCCGGAGTGATAATGAAGTTGTTGAGGAGCGCCTGGGTAAAATGCAGCGCCTGTCTGCCGCTTTGGATAAAGATTCTGACGCATATACAATGCTGAGCGAATTGTCTGAGGCAAATGCCGAATTGGATGAGATGATTAAGTCTGAGAAGACCAATCGAGAAGTCTCCGACCGCTATGAAAAACAGGCAGATGACGGTTTTGAGAAAGAACTCAATGCTAATGTTAATCCGTATTGTGCAGTATATTAGGATAGATAATGGATAACAGACTGGAAGGAAGCAAAATATTGGCGATTACCGATGGCAATGCACCATCACAGCCGGTATCGTTTATTGATGATTATCAACAAAAAGAAGAAGGCTTTAAGCTCAAGTATTATATGTGGCTGTCGCGCTTTTTTATCTTCTTGTCCATTGTGTCATTAATGGTGTTTCTGAGTGCTTCTTTGGCATTATTCCGTTTAGCGCCTCAGGTCGAGGTTAAGCCCTTTTTGATTATTCCGCAGGACAACAGTGATGGTATCGTCCGTACGGAAAGTATTGATTTGGGAATGGCCTCTAAAGATCAGTTAATGAAAATGTATATCAAGCAATATGTTATTGTGCGGAATACCATTATTTTTGATCGAATGGAGATGCAAACGCGCTGGCTGCCCGGAGGCATGGTTAATTTTTATTCCATACCTAAAATATTTAATACCTTTTATCAAAATGTTGAAAAAACTTGGAATAAGATTTTTGAATTGGAAACCGTTCAGGAAGTTGAAATTATTTCTGTTGACCGTGTGGGCGGTTCGCGCAGTCCTGTTTGGAAAGTTGATTTCAAAACCTATACATTAACACGTAATAAAAATGCGGATAATCTGACGCGTGCGATGGAAGTCAAGTATTGGACGGCTTCCGTAACGGCTTTCTTTGTTAAAGGTCGCCGCTTTGTCGGCCGCCGCTTGATGAATCCGTTAGGTTTCACTGTTTCCCGTTATTCTCAGACACAGGTAGAAGGTTTGTAAGCTTTTATGCTCTTTTGTGTATAAGTTGGGGATTTTCTCAGGATGATATTAGACATTTAATTTAAAAGAGTATAACCTCTCCCTAGATACTAGTATAATTATTAAAAGCAGAGGTCTCTGAAATGTTTAAGAAATTTCTAATCGTTGCCGCATTGCTGCTTTTGTCTTCCTGCGGAATTTTCGGTTCTTATTATGAAGCCGAACCTGTCGGTGTAGGTAAAGCAGTCGATGAATTAAAACTTTCTCCTTGTGCTTGTATGCACATTGAACTTCCTCGCGATTTACCGGATTGGTTTATTGAGACAATTTAACGCGGGGTAGAATATGGTTAACCAGTTAGGCGAGAATAACAGCAGACAAAAATTGCTGGGCGGAGATGCTCCCGCACCGGCACGTCCGCCTTTGCCCCGCCGCGAAGATGTTTTTGTTGCAAATAATAATGAAAAACGCTATCTGTGGACAGCTCGCGCGTTTGCGATTATTACGGCGATCAGTTTATGTTGCAATGTTGTTTTGCTGTTGGCGATTATTCAGGTTATGCCGCTGTTTCGGGTTGAGCCGTATTTGTTAACCTTACAGTCGAAAGACGAACAGGTTTTTAATATTGTTCCTGTTAATATGGATATGGCTGATCAAAAATCAATTACGGAAACATTCGTGCGTAGTTACGTTTTGCAGCGCAGTACAATGGTTCGAGATATTCCGGAGATGGAAACACGTTGGATGCCTGGCGGTCCGATACAGGAAATGTCTTCCTCAGCCGTTTATGATGAATTTATTAATAAAACAGCCACGCGTGCGCTTGAGTTAATAAAAAAGCGAGGCTTGCAGCGTGATTTAAAAATTTTGACGGTTAATGAATTGGGAAAAGGTTTATGGCAAGTTGAGTATGAAACTCGAGATATGTATCCGGATTCCCGTGCGCCGGAGGTCAATTATTGGACAGCCTCTCTGCGTGTGATGTATCGCAGAAAAAGTGTAAAATACGGAGATCGTTTAAATAATCCGATTGGATTTACGGTAACAAGATATTCTCTGGTTAGAAACAAAACAAGATAGATAAGGTTCAGGATAAATGAAGAACAAAGTCGGTAAAATAATTTTAATGAGTGCAGCGTTTTCCTTTTTGGCGACGGTTGTTTTTGCTCAAGCGACAATCGGCAGTCTTGATCAAAACGCCGATCAGAGTCAAGGGCAATATATGCCGATGAATCTTGGCTATGCCGGCTTTAATTCGTTGGGAATGACACAAAGCGCATGGCTTGATCCTTTGCAAAATTTAGGAGAAGGGCAAAGCAAACCGGCTTATTCAAGATATTACTGGTCTCCGGATCTTATTTTGCCTATACGTTTGCGCGAAGGAATGATGACTTTATTAAACTTCCCTGAATGGGAATTGATCGAAGATATGTATATCGGTGATAGTGCTACATTTGACGGACAAATTACCGGACCGAATACAATTTTACTGTATCCGCGTAAGGGAGCTAATGTCGGTGTTGATACAAATATCATTATTTTTGGTCGCAGCGGCAATAAATATGTGTTCTATGTAAAGAGTGAAGGCGTAAATACCGAGCGTTTGACAAACTCTATTATTGATATTGAAGTTATAGACGGTGCATCCGGTTCTAAGGGTGCAGGATTACGCGGAGGTTCGGGAAACTCCGCCTATAACAAAAGTTCCGGCTCTGTAGATTCTCTTTATACAAAGCGGAATCAAAAAAGCAACTGGATCGAGTCAATCCCTTTGGATGCGTCTAAATTTCGTTTTGATATAGAAGTATATATTCCAAATCCGGAAGATGTTGTTATCGCACCGGAACGTGTATGGCGTGATGATATCTTTACATATATTGATTTGGGTGAAAAATCTTTGACAATGACACAGCGTCCGATTGTTACTTTGATTGTTGAACGTATTGAAGTTCCTGTCGGCTTCCGTACAAAAGGTCCGAATAATCGTTTGATTATTGTAGAAGGTGTCGGTGATATGGTTATGCGTAACGGTAAACGTATGATCTGTCTCAAATTGCGCCGTTCTGATGAAGCCGGCTTAGAGTTTACGCCGACTACTAAAGATTTAGATCGTAATAATTGGGATGTTCCTGCTCCGCTGCCGGAGAAAATCCCAAGCAATAAACATGCGGCTTCTTCTTTGGGCGATATCTATAGCGGTGGCAATGCCTCATCTCAAGGAATGAACGGTGCGCCGGTCTTAAACGGGGAGTATAATATAAATATTGGCTCCGGAGAGGTTGTTGTACCTTCTTACGGAACCGCTTCTGCAGCTCCGGGAGGCGGAATTAATATAACCTATCAGCAGCCTGCCGTCCAAAACGGCAAAGCTTCCGCAGCGAATATTGATTATCAAAAAATGCAGAGAATAAGCAATAATCATAATTATGCTCAGCCGGGTGGGTTTAATTTTAATGCCAGCTCGTTCGCTTTAGCAGACAATAGCAATATTTCTATTGAATTAGGTACAGACGGAAATGTCAGCCAATTGGAGAGTCTATGGGGCGAATTATCTAAAAAATATTCCGATACTCTGGGCAAATATGAGCCGTTTTTCTCTGTTGATGCCGCGGCAGACGGGCAAGGTAAAGAATTATTCCATTTAAGGGTCGGTCCTGTTGACAGTCTGGAAACGGGTGATGAAGTTTGCAGCCGTTTAGGTCGGAATGGTGTCTTTTGTAGTGTGGTCAGAACTCAATGAGTAAAGAAGTTTTAACACGGTCAGAGAATTATATTCGGAAAACCAACCATATTATTATGATGGTCGGTATCATTTCTTTAGTAATTTTTGTGCTGGGTTTACTTCTTCTCTTGAGAGATCCGCCGGAAGAACAAGAGTATGTCGCTCCTGAGTTTACCGGTAATGATGATGTTTTGGTTGA
Organism: uncultured Azospirillaceae bacterium; assembly: GCA_964440165.1. Lineage (GTDB taxonomy): Bacteria > Pseudomonadota > Alphaproteobacteria > RF32 > CAG-239 > Scatocola. The sequence continues at coordinate 16,202 of CAYTQF010000001.1, read as the reverse complement.
TAATACACCGACTGTTCAGCAAGAAAGTATTGAATTTGATGTCGGTGAAGGTTCTGAAACACCGATTACAACAACGCCGGATCCGATTAATATGGGACAGGTTGTTTTAGGAACGGAAGCTAAAAATGTTTTGACGATTGGTACAAATGCTCGTGCGACGTTAAAAATTGTGTCCGTTCAATTGGCTGAACCTCCGTTTGACGGATTTTCTTTTCAGGATTCCTGTAAAGGTAAAACACTGCGCGGCCATGAAACCTGCGATATAACGATGACATGGACGCCTGTTGTTGCCGGAAATGTTCAAAATAATTTTATTGTAACCTGGCATGAAGCCAATTTAAGCAGTACAAATGCAAAGTCCGCCAAAGTTCCTGTTGAAGGAAAAGCTATTCGTAAGGAAGATTGCAATTTTTGCGATACGGCATCAATGGGCGGCACCGGTAAAGTGGATACGAAAAAAGCAGCTGTTCGCTATGCCATCGGACCGAACGGAGAAGTTATCGGTTCTATTGATGAAGAAGGTTATGTGCGTGATGCAGAAGGTCGAATTATCGGACGCGTAAATTCTCGCGGTATGATTGTTGATGAAAACGGCAATATTATCGGTGTGGCCGAAAATCGTCGTTTGGTGTATGACGCTAACGGTAATATTATCGGTTACGTCAATGCAGACGGAACGGTCGTTGACGCTTCCGGTAACATTATAGGAAAAGTTTTGCCTGACGGTACCGTGGTCGATACAAACGGAAATGTTTTAGGTAAGGCCGTTGACGCCGGTTTTGTTTATGATGCGAACGGTAATATTATTGGTCGCGTTTTACCTGACGGTACGGTTGTAGATGATGATGGTAATATCATTGGTCGTTTAAACCAAAATGGTGAAGTTGTTGATGCCAATGGGAATATTATCGGACATGTAAGCAAACAAGGCCGTGTTGCCGTTGATAAAAACGGCAATGTTATCGGTGTGGTTATGCCTGATGGTTCTGTCGTAGATAAAGATGGAAAAGTTGTCGGTTATGTTGATAAAGACGGCAATGTAATTAAAAATGATGTTTTGGGTACCGTTTCCGGTGAAAAACGCGCTATTTATGACGCGAATGGAAAACTTTTAGGTTTTGTTGACGATGACGGTAATATGTATGATGCTTCCGGAAAACTGGTCGGAAAAGTCATGCCGGATGGACGAATTCTTGATTTAAACGGCAGAGTTATCGGGCGTATTGATGAAAACGGCAATATGTTTGATGCTAATGGTAAATTAATCGGTTCCGTAAAATCCGGTGTTCGGATTGCTTATGATAAAGATGGCAATGTTATCGGTTATGTTGATGAAAACGGTAATGTAATTGACAAAGACGGTAATATTATCGGTTATGTTGATGAAAATGGTAATGTTATCGGTCGGTATCAAAATTTAGGCGCTTTAGTGCAAAAGCAGATGATCCCGATTACCCCAAAAGGTGAAGTGCTCGGAAAAATTACAAATCAGGGAACGGTTGAAAAAGACGGACTTTTAATGGGGCGTGTTTTAAGTAACGGTCTTGTTAAAGATACGTCAGGAGCTGAAGTTGTCGCTAAATTAGTGCGCGGCGGTTTAGTGGTCGGTTTCGGGTGTAAAAATATCGGATATCTTGATAATACCGGTAAGATTATCAACAATAATCAGGATACCAAATATAAAATTATGTTTGACGGTATTGTTGTCGATGCTGAAGGTCGCTATGTCGGAGAAATCAGCCAGATCGGTCGGGTTTTTGATGATGATTGCCGATATTTGGGCGATGCCGGAAATGATGGAATTGTTCGCACAAAGGATGGCGTTTATGTCGGTTGTCTTAATCCGGACGGTACGGTTTTGAATGAACAGGGAGATACGGTAGGACGTGTCGCGCGCAAGGGTGTTGTTGTCGGGTTAGATGGCAATTATTTAGGTCGCGTTTCTGATGAAAATATGGTTTTTTCCGCCAATGCTGAAACATTGGGATGCGTTAATACCAGTGGAGAAGTTTTTAATCAGGAAGGACGTTATATCGGTCATGTGCTTGAAAATAACTACGGATATGATTTGCAAGGCAATTTCTTGAACCTTATTGATGATAAAGGTCAAATTGCGTTGCCGGGACGTAAAGCCGGAAAAATATATGCCGGTAATTTGATTTCTTCACCTGAAAATGAAATTATTGGTGTGCTGTTAAATGAAAAAACGGCATTTATTGATGCGAATGGTAATTTTGTCGGCAGATTATTCCCGGATGGCAGCGTTTATAATATGCGTGGTGCCGATTTGGGAAAAATTAATGGCGACGGCACCGGCTTTTTCGGTAAAAAGTTGGGAATTCCTGTTCCTGTCGGTAATGTTGTTGATTTTAACGGTAAACCGATAGGACAGGTCAGCTATGACGGACAGGTCGTTAACCGTTATGGCGTAAATCTTGGTAAAATTGATGGTAAAGGATTTTTCCGAAACCCTCAAGGAGAATATGTGGGCGCAGTAGTCAAAACCGGTGCTGCTGTAGGATACAACGGTTCATACGTCGGATATGCCTTAAATACCGGAAATATTGTCGATTTAGAGGGGCGTGTTGTCGGACGAGAAACTTCGGATAATAAAGTCTTAACAATGAATAATCAATTGGTCGGAGAAGTTATTCCGGAAGGTATTGTTGTTGATATTTGGGGATATTATCGTGGTCATGTAAATGCTCTGGGCGATGTTATGGATTTACGTAATAATGTAATTTCGGTCATTTTACCGGGAGGCTCAACGGATAAAAATCTCAGCGTTTTGAAAAAAGGTGCAGTCATTGATTTTGGCGGTAACTTAATCGGTAGCGTTATGCCTGCCGGAGAAGTGAGTGATTTGGATAATGTCGTCATCGGACGTGTGTTATCGGATGGACAAGTTATCAGTACGGCAGGCAAGTTGATCGGTGAAGTTATTGAAGGCGATATTGTTATTGATAACTCTGATAAAATGGTAGGATATGTAAATTTTGATGGTAAGATAGTTGATAGAAGCGGCGGTGTTATCGGGCGTGTACTGTCCAATGATCTGGCTGTTGATAATAATGAAAATATTTTAGGCAAGATTTACAAGATTGGAGCCACAATTTTGAATAACGAGGGACAATATGTCGGCAGATTGAGTCCGCAAGGTTTTGTTGTTGATGAAGGCGGACAAAATATCGGTTATATCAAAAACAATGGTTCTTTTGTAAATTTAGATAAAAAAATATCAGGCTATGCGCTGCCCGAAGTCGCAAAAAACCGGAGGAACTGAGTTGAGGTTTGATTTGAAGTCTCTTAAAAGCGGATATCGCAAAATAAGCCATATTGCATATGTGGCTGCTTTTGCGTTTATGGTGTTGTCCGCAACGGGGGCTCGGGCTCAAGAAATTACGGCTATTGATTTTAATGGCGAAATTATCGGTAAAGTGATTCCTGACGGTAAAGTTGTCGGAGCAGAAAATCAATTAATCGGTAATGTAACGGCAGATAGTTTTATTACGGATTTTGACGGTAATATTATTGGTGGTGTTATTCCTCAAGGTGTTGCCGTCGGTAATGATAATAAGCCGTTAGGTAAAGTTGGTGCTGACGGACAGGTTCGTTTGCCGTCGGGTAAAGTGGTTGCACGTGTTTTGCCGAACGGTCTGGTTATTGATGATTTTTATAATATTATCGGTGCGGTGCTGTTTCCGGGATTGATTTATTCGGATGACGGAACAACTGTCGGACGTTTTACGGGTAATGGTGTTTATACCAATCTGAAAGGACAGGAAATCGGTTTCGTTTCTCCGGATGGCTATGCTTTTCGCCGCTTGGGCGGGGATTATGTTTTAGAAGGACGTTTAATTTCTTCTAAAATGGTAATCTCAAATATCGGTAATTTTATTGGTAGTGTGGCTCCCGGCGGTAATGTTACGGATTTTGAAGCAAAAACCATTGGTCGTGTCAAAGCAAACGGATATGTTTATAACGATAGTGGTAATATTATCGGTAGTATCGTAAAAACAGGATATGCGTTGAATGGCGATGGTCGCTATTTAGGCTTTGTAAGCTATAATGGTGAAGTCATATTAAAAAATGATTTAGTCGGACGCGTACGGACGGACGGCTTGGTTGTTGATAATAAAGATGCTGTTATCGGTTATGTGGTAGATGTTGCTGCAACGGCTGTTGATTTTTCCGGCGGTTACTTGGGACGTGTTTTGCCAAACGGAAAAATTGCCCGTGCAAAAGAAATAACAGGTTATATCCGCGGTCGTGGAGATGTCTATAACAACGAAAACAAATTGGTCGGTACACTTGTAAAAACGGGACCTGTTTTTGACTATAAAGGTACATTGCTGTATCAAGGTGTAAAAAATGGTTCTGTTATTATGTTGGATGGAACAAATGCCGGTTATATGCAGGGAAATATTGCATATGATAATACCGGTCGTGTCCTCGGTGGCAGCTTTGATAATGTTTTGGCGTTGAACAGTAATAATAAAGTGCTGGGAATGGCCGGTGTCAGCGGTGTTGTTTATGACGGTGAAGAGAAAAAATATCTGTCTCCGTTCGGTTATATTTTTTCGGTTGATGGTCGCAATTCCGGGGCAAGTCTCAAATTATCTTCATTATACAGCGAAAAAGGTAATCCGATAGCTCAAATCATGCCAAACGGTGAAATGCTGAATAATGAAAGCGCGATTCCGGGTAAATTAACACAATCAGGTATTTGTTTAGATGAACGCAATCTTGTTACCGGTAAAAATTTGAGTGTTATCGGGGCTTTGAATGCGGAAGGTAATCTTCTCGGAGGATTATCTGCGCAAAATATTGTATATAGCGGAACAAAAGCTGTCGGAAAAGTCTTGCCGGATAAAAGTATTGTTGCGGCAGAGGGTAATCTTGATGGTAATGTGTATCCCGTAACCGGCAATGCCTATGATACATCTCTTGCTATAAGTTTTAATGGCAACTTGCTCGGCTATACGGCTCTAAACGGTTCTTTGCGTGATTTGTCAGGTACCCCGATGGGAAAAATCTTGGATGGTCGAGATGTGGTTGATAATACCGGAGCTTATATCGGTCGTTTGGTGGATTATGCTTCTATTATTAATGATCGTTGCGAGAGTGTCGGTGTAATCACACCGCAAGGATATGTTCGTAACTATCGCGATGTTGTTCAGGGGCGTATTTTGCTGAATAATCAAGTCGTCTCCGAAACAGGAGAATATCTCGGATATGCCGTATCTCCGGAAGCTTTAGTGGATTATACGGGAAATGTTATTGGCGTTTCTTCATCTAACGGTCAAGTGTTGAATTACAATAATGAAGTTCTGGGATGCATTGATCGTCGCGGTTTTTTAAAGAATAACGATGGAATTACAATTGCACATCGTGTTGAACATTATCCTGTGATGGATTTCAGCGGTACAATTATAGGCCGTTCTCTTATTAATGGCAGCGTTGCTAATTTGAAGAGTCAAATCATTGGTTATATGCAGCCGAATGGTAACGTTAATCTAAAAACAGGATTGCCGGCCGGTCATTTGTTTAGATATAAAGTCGCATTTAATCTGCAGAATAAATATATTGGTCGTGTTGCTTCTGACAGTAGTGTTATCAGTCCTCGGGGTGAAAATTTGGGGCGTGTCGATTTTTACGGAAATGTTATTAATAACGGTCGTAATATCGGTTATGCTTTGTATGATTTTTATATGTATGATAATGACAACAAGGTTATCGGCTATATTACAAAAGACGGTAATGTTCTGTCTATGCTGGGTTCTCATATCGGTTCTTTGCAGCAAGGATTTTTAATTGATAAAGAAGATCAGCTGATCGGCCGCGGTAATCGTGATTTTTATATTCGAGACCACAGTAATCTTGTTTTGGGCGAATTAACGCTTAAAGGAGAATTGATTAACAGTGAAGGTAAAGTACTGGGAACAATCAATGCAAAAGGTGAAATTAACACCAACACCGGTCGTTTTATTGCGAAAGCACAGCCTCTCCAGTATTTTCATGCACAAACTTATTTAACAAAGCTTTATGATGTGAACGGTAATTTTATCGGTTATGTTGATGTCAATGGCAATGTTATGGATGCCGACGGTAATATTATCGGTAAGCTTAATGAAAAAGGCGAAGTTGTTGATAAAGACGGCCATATTATCGCTCAAACCAATGCAGACCGCTATGTCTATGATGAAAACGGTAATATTATCGGTAAGGTTTTGACAGACGGTACCGTTGTGGATTTAAATGGCAATGTTATCGGTAAAGTTCTGGCAGACGGTACCGTTGTTGATTTAAATGGTAAAGTTATCGGTAAAGCCGATGTCAGTGATTTGGTCTTTGACAAAGACGGTAATGTGATCGGTCGTGTTTTAGCTGATGGTACGGTGGTGGATATTGCCGGAAACGTGATCGGTAAAGTCCGTCCGGACGGTACGGTTGTTGATGAAAATGGTAATGTTATCGGAACCGTTGATATCAGTAAATTGGCATTTGATGAAAACGGTAATGTAATCGGTCGGATTATGCCGGATGGTACGGTGGTTGATAAAAACGGCAATATTATCGGTAAAGCGACGGATGAAAATTTGGTATATGACAAAGATGGTAATGTAATCGGTCGTGTTTTAGCCGATGGTACGGTGGTTGATTTGAATGGCAACGTCATCGGTAAAGTTCGTTCTGATGGTACGGTGGTGGACAAAGACGGTAATGTAATCGGTCGAGCCGATGTCAGTAATTTGGCGTTTGATAAGAATGGTAACGTAATCGGTCGTGTTTTAGCCGACGGTACCGTTGTTGATAAGAATGGTAAAGCTATCGGAAAATTGCTTGCTAATGGCAAAATTGTCGATAAAAACGGTAAAGAAATCGGTTACGGAAACAGCAACGGATTTGCATTTGATAAAAACGGCAATATTATCGGCCGGATTATGCCGGATGGAACCGTTGTCGATAAAAATGGTAAAGTTATCGGTAAGGTTGGTCCTAACGGTACTGTAATTGATAAAGATGGTAAAGTAATCGGAAAAACAGCCGATGAACGCTATGTTTATGATGAAAACGGTAATATTATCGGACGTGTTTTAGCCGATGGTACGGTTGTTGATTTAAACGGTAAAGTTATCGGAAAAGTATTACCGGATGGTACCGTAGTGGATAAAAACGGTAAAGTTATTGGTAAAGCCGATGTCAGTGATTTGGTTTTTGATAAAGACGGCAATGTAATCGGTCGTGTTTTAGCTGATGGCACGGTTGTTGACAAAGATGGCAAAGTCATCGGTAAAGTTCGTCCGGATGGAACTGTTGTTGATAAAAACGGAAAAATTATCGGCAGAGCTGATGTTAGTAAACTTGTCTTTGATAAAGACGGTAATGTAATCGGTCGAGCCTTGAGCGATGGAACCGTTGTCGATAAAGACGGTAATGTTATCGGCAAAGTCAATGCCAAAGGTGAAGTTGTCGATAAGGACGGCAAAGTTATCGGAAGCGTTAATCCGAGCAAACTGGTTTACGATGCCAATGGTAATGTTATCGGTAAAGTCTTACCGGACGGTACGGTTGTTGATTTAGAAGGTAATGTTATCGGTAAAGTCAATGCAGATGGCTCTGTCGTTGATGAAAACGGCAACACCATTGGCTATGTCGATGATAATAGATTGGCTTTTGATGATGAAGGCAATGTTATCGGGCGATTATTGCCGGATGGGACCGTAGTTAGCCTAAACGGTAGTTTGCTCGGCTATTTGAACGGTAATGGTGAAATTGTTGATGAAAATGGCAATGTGATTGGTTCTGTCGACAAAGCAAATTTAGTTTATGATGCTAATGGCAATGTGATAGGTCGTGTTTTGCCGGATGGAACTGTTGTTGATCTGGACGGTAACGTTATAGGTCGTGTTTTACCGGACGGTACGGTTGTCGATAAAAACGGTAATGTTATCGGTAGAGCTAATGTCAGCCATTTGGCTTTTGATGAAGACGGTAATGTGATTGGTCGGATTATGCCGGATGGTACGGTTGTAGACAAAGACGGTAATGTTATCGGTAAGGTAAATTCTGACGGTACCATAACAGATAAAGATGGTAACATTATCGGTCGAGTTGATGCTTCAGATTTGGTATATGACGAAAACGGCAATGTAATCGGCCGTGTTTTACCTGATGGTACGGTTATTGATTTGAATGGTAAAGTTATCGGTAAAGTCTTGCCTGACGGCACGGTTGTAGATTTAGCCGGAAATATAATCGGATATCGCGGTAAAAACCGCCTGAATGAAGAAACTTCACTGTCTAAACAGCGCGTTTGGTTCAGTCGTACCCGAGAAACAGCTCCTTTAAATAAAGAGGGATTGCCTGAAATTGGTGTTACGCCTGAAACAGATAAGGCAAATGCCAAATATCGTAAATCTTTGGGCGTTGCTTTAACTCCGGATGGTGAATATTTAGGCGAAATTATGGAAGACGGCAGCGTTGTGGACAAACAAGGCGCGATAGTTGGTAAAAGATTACCGGATGGTTTGGTTGTTAATAATGATGGCGGTTTAATTGGTATTGAAGAGACCGCGCGTCCACAAGAAAGTGATAGTATTTTTATTCCTAAAGGTACATATGGTCAAGGCGGCGCATATGGTATTGGTAAAGGAGCCGGCAGTAATTTAGGCCCCGGCGGCGGTTATGGTCCGGGAGAACGATATGATCCGCAACGTGCTGCAGCGTTGGGCGCGGCTCAAAATGCTCGTCGTGGCAACATGGAAGTTGGAAAAATCAGTTCTAAGGTTGATCGTCGTTCCTTTGAGGGTGTTCAGGATGACTGGACCAGTGAAGGTATTACGCAGGTTCTGTCTTCATGGCGTGTTGATATGAGTGAAATGATATTGTCGGATAAACCGATTCCCGCGGTTATTGCACGTTCTATTGACAGTAATCATCCGACGCCGGTCAGTGCTTATGTGGAACGTAATGTGTATGCTGAGGAAGGACGTAATGTAATTATTCCTGCCGGAAGCCATTTGATCGGTTCTTTAGGCGGTATGAGCGGCTCTTCCGAAACCACAACACAGTCGGCAAAAGTACAAATTTCTTGGGATAGATTAATTCGTCCGGACGGCTCTATGTTCAAATTTAACGGTTTGACCGGTGATGCTCAGGGGCGTGGCGGCGCTTTAGGTTATCTTGATCAACAGCTTTTCAAAAAATATACATTGCCGATTATGACAACGGCATTAACCAGTTATTTGTCTTATATGATGGCTGATGATGATGAATCTTCAAGTGAGATTGAGACACCAAAACAACAAGCAGCTAATGATGCCCGTCAAAATTTCTTAAATGATATGCAGTCTATTTTCCAGCAAATTTTGCAGGATAAGGCGAATATTAAACCTTTAACGTATGTTCCGGCCGGTACCAGAATCATTATTTATCCGAATACGGATTTATGGCTGCGTACAAAAGAGCGCAATCCTGATAACTCCGGTTATGCCGACGGTAAATTCAAGAATGTCTTGATTGATGATAAAGCCGTTCGTGCTGATCGTGCAGCTAAAGAAGCCAATGGTGCCGCTGTCGGCAGTACCAGTGTTATTTATAACGGCGCCGTTGATAATAATGTTGAAGCTGCCGGTGGTAAAAAGCCGACCCCGCCGTTGATTTCTTCAAAGAAACCGGCTGCCGATAATAATGCCGCCGCTGCTGCACCGCAAGGTAATTTGCCGCCTCCGCCGCCGTCATTTAACGCGCCGGCAACATCAAGCTCGGCAAATTCGTCGCAGTCAGATAAAAATGCAGCGGATAGCGGTGTACCGCAGTTGTTTTAACGGGAGACAAATATGAGTTTCAAAGTATTGGAATCTGTATTAAGACCTTTAGCCTATTGGTATAACCAAGATAATATCGAGGAAGTCGCAATCAATCGTTCCGGACAAATTTGGCTGCGTCTTCGAGGTAAAAGGGCTTATCCCTGGGTAATGTATAAGGATGAGAAGTTGAGCAAACAATATCTGACGGATTTGTTATATATTATTGCCAATACTTATGAATTACCTTTTGATCCGATACAAGGAACGCCGGTTGTTTATGCCACCATCCCCGGAGATCACCGTTTTTCCGCAATTTGTGGTAAAAATGTGATGTACGACCAAGAAGATCTGACAGGAGGTATCGCATTAACAATCCGTGTCCACAGTGATGATGTTGCTTTCGGTTTAGGCGATTATGGTTTGAAACAGGGTGAAAGTCTGCATAAAATCAATCCGTTAAAAGCAATTAAAGACCCTGAAGATCCGTATGAACGTTTATTGTTAAGTATCAAACGCGGTGATCATATTCTTGTCAGCGGTGCTACGGCAACCGGTAAAACAACATTTTTGAATAACTTATTAAAGATTTTAGATATTCATAAGCGTATCATTACAATTGAAGATACCAGAGAACTTTTGGTGCCGCATCCTAATCGTGTACATGTTGTTATGTCTCGTACCGAGCAGACGAATGACTTTAACTATGCTAAGATTATTGACTTAGTTGTGCGTTTTACACCGGATGCGATTATCGGCGGTGAAATTTCAACAAATAACGCCGGCGCAATCTGGGAGCTTATGGGATCCGGACACGATAACTGTTTGGCAACTATCCACGCCGAGAGTTCGGAAGCGGCTTATGAGGCGTTTGTTGATCGTATTTTGCACAGTTATCCGAGTATTGATCGTAATAAAACTATTCAGGAAATGCATAAAAAACTACGCGTTGTTCAAATCAATCGTGATGGTAACTTACGTGCCGTAACCGAAGTTACATAAAAATATTAAAATAATTGAAATGTTAACCTGAAATTTACGTACTCCGTGTAATCTTATATAATAAAATAGAATAAGAAAATATTTTATACGGATTCGAGTAAGACGTTGGAAGATACAAGTAAAAAAATTAAAAAAAATTATAAGCTGATGGGCACGGAAAATGATCCGGTTATTATTGCCCAGCGCTTGCTTAATCTTTATCGCCAACTTCATATTTTTAATGAAGAAAAGCGCGAATCTTTTAATAAAATGCTGGTTGAACAAACACCTGAGGTTAAACAAATATTAGGAACACTGCCCGGTGGTTTGGTTTTACAACAGTATTTGGAAGAAGTTGAAGAAAATCTGGGAATTACTGTAGAGCATTTTGAGCACAGCAAGCCGCAGGAATACGATGCCGAAACAAATATGGGGCATGCAATGCCGATGGGCGGCAGCGTTGTTGTTAACAGTGATCCGGCGGCAATACAAGGCATTGTTGATGCATTTAAAGATGCTATAATTTCGTCAGAAAAAAATAGAAAAGAAGATACAAAAGAGCTTGCCCAAACATTAATTGCTCTGCAAAGCCGCTTAACGCAAAGCATTTTAGAGCGTCAGCCTGTTCCCGTGAGTGTAGGTGAGGGCGGGGAAATTATTCATGCTCCGATGCCTGCCGTTGATGAGTTGGTTGCCGGAATAACCAAAGCCCAAACCGAATTAATTACGGAATTGGCTCACACGCAGACACAAGAATTATCGACGTTAATTTCTAATGTCTTAAAAGAAATTCAGCAAATGTCGACACAGTCGTTGATTGATGCCGTACAAACCGTACATAAAGAAAATATGGATTTCTTTAAGAATCATATTTTTAGCGGTGTCAGCCTGCCGGATATGACATCTCTTAAGACAGACGGAAAGAATATTTTCAAAAATATTTTTCAAAAATCCGCTGAAACAAAATCAGGATTAGCAGATACACATACATCTTTAGATGAAATGGCCGACGAAGAGCCGGTGAGTTTATCCGGAGAAGAAGACGATTGTTCTTTTGTATATAAAGAAGAACCGGAGCCCGTTGCTCCGACGCCGCCTCCTGCTGCCTCCGCAGCTCCTGTTCAGAAAGAACCTGTAGCCGAAGCGATTGTTTCTGAAGAGCCTGTATATATTACGGAAACAGAGCCTCTGTCTGTTGAAGAAGAATATGAATGGGAATATGTTGATGAAGGTGCTGCTTCTGATGAAGAGTATGAGTGGGAATATGTTGATGAAAACGGGAATGCAATAACGGAAGAAGATAACTCGGCATCAGATGAAGAATATGAATGGGAATATGTTGATGAAGACGAATATGTTGAAGATACAGAACCGGCTCTGCCGATAGAACAAGAGTTGACTTCAGATATTCAGCCTCAAGAGACATTCCAACCGGATGTTCCGTCTCAAGATACTCTTCAATCGGATGATGGTGATATTTCTTTGGATTTATTGTTGGGAGACGATGAAATGTCATCCGCAACGATCTTGGCCGATGAAGATAATTCAGAAAGTGTAGATGTTTCTAATGATCCGTATAATAACCCTATAGATACACTTTTGGCGGATGATGACATATCTGCTTCGCCGTCCGGTGCGGTGGCTATGTCTACTAAAGAGCTGCTGGCTGCATATTCTAAAAAAGAAACGACGAAAACCGTAGATGAAGAAGTTTTAGATATACAGATTGATAATGAATAATTGGGTATAATATATAAGAAAATAATTTACAAAAGCGCCCCCCTCAATTAAATTATTATAAAATATTAAGGAGTTGTCATGGATTCAGGAAATCAAATAAACACGGGCGCCGCACCGGAAACTTCTCGTACGGGGTTGCCTCCGGTCAGCAAAGAAACGTTGTGGTATTTGGACAACTACATCCTGTTGCGTGATTATTACGATCGCACAATTTCTCGTATTGCCGCACGATGTGTTCGGATGGGAAATATCGCGTTGGAAGAATATCCGTTTTATGGTTATATCTTGGATGTGTTGGAAGAAATAAGCGATACGGGTAACTATATTTTGGAACATAAAGAATTGTATCCGTATGTTGAGAAAAAAATCAGAGGCGGTATTCCTGCTTTGCAGAAAAATCTCAAAGAATATCAAACTGAATTACAAAACAATTCTTCTCCGGATATGATCAAAGAAGATGCCGGCGAAATAGAAAAAATGAAAGCAGCTCTCGGTCTTGTCAATGAACAAGATGATCCGACGCAGGGTGCCGGCATGAATATGGATGATTTAATGAACAAATTGATGGCTGAAAATCAGATTGATACCAGCCAATATGAAGAATACTCCGAAGACAGCAAACCGGATATTCCTGCACCCAAAGGAAACTAAAAAAGGATGGAAAAATATTTTAAACATATTTTATGTTTTATCGTTTCAATAACGTTATTTGTCGGCTGTTCTTCAAAGACGAATGTCATGTCTGTTTTTGATAGCAGCGATGACTATGATGTCGAAATTATACATCCGCAAGATCCTCATATGATTCGGACAACTACTGGAGCGAATGAACTGGATTTGGAAACACCTCTGCGTTGTTATGTCAACTGGGAGACGCAGGAAATGATTAGTACTATTCCGTACAATGTCAGAGCGTTCAGTCTTAATAAAAACGGTAGAAATGATCCTTTACCGAGGTTTGAAGTTAACGGTTTTTCCTTTGATACAATGCCGGCCGAAAAAGCATTAAGAAAGCTTTTGAATGAAGCCGGAATTAAAGTTTCGGCCAAAGATGCGCCATATACCAGTATTTCTGCAGAAAATCTGCGTGGAGAATTAAGCGGTGTTGTTTCTATGCTGGCAAATGCCGCAGAAATTTATTACGAATATAATGCTGATAAAAAATTAATGACATTGAGTCGTAAAGCAAATTACAGCTTGTTTGTTCCTCGCTCTAAAATGATTATGCTCGGATTGTTAGATGTTTTGCGCGGTGCCGGTATTACGGATGTAACGGTTGACTGGGATGATTATTCTATTACGATGAATGCTGACTATGAACTGGTCAATAAGATTCAAAATTTAATTAAATACTTTACGGATAATCCGGTGTTGATTACCTTTGATGTCAGCGTCTTGCGTATTTATCCCTATAATGGTCAGGATGTTAAGTGGCAAGGATTGTTGAAGAGTTTTGAATTCGGTACGATCAAAACAACAAAGACCGGTGTTATCGGTCGTGTTTTAACAACCTCAAATGATTTGAATGTGCAAAATCTTCAGCAGTTTTTAGCCAGCCAGGCGCGGGTAGAAACAATATCCCAAGGGCGTTTTGTGGTTCCGGAACAATGGTTTGCCCGTTTTGACGTGGGTAAATGCGGCAAGACAGATGTGGCAGAAGCCGATTTATCCATTTTGGCTAAAGCATCGTTAGAAGAAAACAGCACGCGTTTGTTTGCCGATATCACGTTGGATTCTACACAAGGAGAGGTAACACGTTTTAATATGCGCAGCCGCTTGGGTGAAAATTATATTATTTTCGGTATTCCTAATCAGGTTTTTGCCGAGGGACAACCTAAATCAGAAACTGTTGTATTTATGGTTCCGAGAATTATTCGTACTTTAAAAACATTAAAACCGATACGAAATAATATTTAGAGGTTAAAAATGGTAGATAGCAATATGCAAAACCGCGGAGAACCGCTGAGAAAGATCAAAAAGATTAAACGTCCGGTAAAACGTGTTGTTCCGGCGCAGCCGCAGTTGCAGCCTAAGCGTACTGAAAATACGACTCCTAAAATCAGTGCGCCGTCTGCATCTTTGGATGAGTTGTTAGATAATAATCTGAATTTACCGACCGTAAATCGCGGTAAAGTATCCAATACATCTCAGGCTCAGGTTCAATCGGAAGACAATTATTCTCGTCCGACGCGTTTTTTGAGTGAAAATGATTTTGCTCCCAGACCGCGTTTGATAGATCAGTTAATGCAAGGAGATCTGTTTACATTAAAAGGGGCAATTGCCGTAGGACTTGCCGCATTTTTATTTGGTATAATTTTTGCTAAAGTTTTTCTTGGTGATAAGAAGGTTGTTAAAGACGGACTGCAAGGTGTTGTTCTTAATGCTGAAGTTCCCAGAGGTCGCGCTCGTTGCGGTGTTGCAGAACGTACACAAGGCTGTGTGCTCTATGTTATGAATCCTCAACGTCAGGATCTGATGGGACGAGATTTTTATGATTTGGCATCGCAGTTAACCGGTCGTCAGCGTTTTGTGATTGAAACCGGCAATATGCGTTATTCTACCACAAAGATTCGTCCGGGAGATATCGCTCAGATTAATATTCCGCCTCTTCAATAGGAACAATAAAAAACCTCCGAATTTTCGGAGGTTTTTTATTGTTGTCTTTGTTATAAATAAATCGCAACGACTTTATGCAAATTACTTAAATCATCATTACCGATTTCAATCCGTTCATCCGGATTCCATCTTAATCCGTATAATTTACCATTTTCATCTTCTCTGACACTGACAACTTTAGCTTCTTTTTCTGTCGGATAATAAACGGCAATATCGCCGACACTGACAACATCTTGCGGATCAATAATCAAAACTGAACGTGTCGGTAAAATGCTGCCCAAACGGCGTGTGCAAAGGTTTACACCGTATACTTCTTTTTTGTTATACAATTGTGCCGGACGGCTGACTTTCTTTGTTTCTTGAGAGAAATCAATAACGATATCACCGTCTTTTCCGGCAATGCCGTAAACAGAGATTTTCATAGTATCTTGAGAAGAAGCCGTGAAAGTTGAAATTGCACCGCGCGGTGTTGACAACAACTTGTACTTGGCATCATTTCTCTGGATGATTTCTTCCAGCATGCCTTTGTCTTCCAGATTCTTAATGGTTTCTTTCAACTCTTCGGGCGGCATGTTAATTGCCTTGGCAATGTTTTTGAATTCTTTGTCTGAGACTTCTCTTTGTCCCATTTCAATACGGTGGTATACGGACAATGTCATGTCAGCGCTTTCAGCAACTTCAATCAGAGTCAGATTCTTTTCGTTTCTGATTTGGCGTAATCCGGCACCTAGTGTCTTTAAGCCGCTTTTTTCATTGATTTTATTGCGTCTTTCCTGCTCTCTGCGCCAAGATTGAACAACTTCCTGCTGAGAGTTTTGTTCGTTAACAAATAAATCCTGCAAAGGGCAATCCAAAAATTCGGCAACTCTGACAAGCTGCTCCTGATCAACTCTGCGATAACCTTTTTCGATTTTAGAAATAGCGGAAAGGCTTACGTTCAAATGATCTGCCAATTCCTGCATAGAGCGTCCGCGCAGACGTCTGTACATTCTTATTTGATTAGGGAAAATAATTTCTTCCATTGTATGTCCACCTTATTAATAAAACACAACAACT